>RFQA01000133.1 GCA_009925925.1 Betaproteobacteria bacterium | reverse complement strand
TCGCCATCGGCAATGCGGCCGGCGTTCACGTCCATCAGGTCATGCCAGCGCCGGGCCAGATCGGTGCGGGTAGCCACCTTGATGACAGGCACCTCGGCCAGTCCGTAGGGAGTACCGCGGCCGGTGGTGAACACATGCAGGTTCATGCCGGCCGCCAGTTGCAACGTACCGCAAATAAAGTCGCTGGCAGGGGTGGCCGCATAGTGCAGACCTTTGTGCTGCAGCTTCTCGCCGGGCGACAACACACCGCTGATAGGCGCCGTGCCGGACTTGATGATGGAGCCCATGGCTTTTTCCACGATATTGGAAAGGCCGCCCGCCTTGTTGCCCGGGGTGGTGTTGGCACTGCGGTCGGCTTGCCCGCGACCCAGGTAGGCGTCGTACCAAGCCATCTCGCGGGCCATGGCGTCGGCAATCTCGGGGCTGGTGGCGCGGGCGGTCATTTGTTCAATGGCATCCCGCACTTCGGTGGTTTCCGAGAACATGACGGTCGCACCAGCGCGTACCAGCAGATCGGTGCAATAGCCCACGGCGGGGTTGGCCGTCACACCCGAGAAGGCGTCGCTGCCACCGCACTGGACGCCCACCACCAGCTCGCTGGCAGGAATGGTTTCGCGGCGACGTGCATTCAGGCGCTCCAGGTGTGGCACCGCAGATGTCAATACCGAATCGATCATGCTCATGAAGCCCACATGTTTGTCGGCTTGCAGGCACACCACATCGAGTTCTGACGCAGCTTTAGTGTCAAATGCGCCTGTGGCGCCCGTAGAATCTGCGCGGGTAGCTACTATTTCTATAGCATTTTTGGCTGGGGGAAAGAGCCTATCGGGTTGCAGCTTTTCACAGCCCAGGCTGACCACCATCACCTCACCGCCAAAGTTGGGGTTCTTGGAGATGTTACGCAAGGTGCGTATGGGGATGATGGCGTCGGGCGCGTCAATGGCCACACCGCAGCCGTAGGCATGCTCGAGGCCTATGACATCGTCCACGTTGGGGTAACGCGGGAGCAGCTGCTCTTTGATGCGCTGCACGGCAAAGTCCACGACACCAGCGACGCACTGCACGGTGGTCGTGATGGCCAGAATGTTGCGGGTGCCCACGGAGCCATCCGCATTGCGGTAACCCTCGAAGGTGTAGCCGGTGAGCGGCTCGGGATTCCATGCCGGTGCAGTCGCCTTGGGCAGGTTATCGAGCGCCCGCGCTTCGGGCATGTGGAGCAAACGCTCATGCACCCAGGCACCGGCAGGAATGTCCTTGAGTGCGTAACCGATGGGCACGTTGTAGCGCAGCACGGCGGCGTCTTTGGCGATGGCGGTCAAGGCGACTTTGTGGCCCTGGGGCACGCGGTCCACCAGAGTGACGCCCTCGGGCAGAACGGCACCGGCCGGCAGACCACCGTCGTTGACCACGATGGCTACGTTGTCCGCCGCATGCATGCGAATGCTGCGTGGTGAATCCAGTGGAGATGAGGTGTTCGAATTCATGAAAGCTTCAATCGGCTTTGATGTTGCGGGCGCTGATCAACTTCTGCCAGCGGACGTATTCGGCCGCCTGGAAACTCGCAAACTGCTCGGGCGTGTTGAGTACCAGTTCAAAGCCCAGCTCCAGCAATTTGGGGGCAACGGCAGGGTCTTTGATCGAGGCCACGATGGCATCGAAAATACGTTTTTTGATGTCAGCGGGCAGGCCTTTGGGAGCCGCCACCGCTTGCCAGGAGTTGACGTTGGCTTCCTTGACGCCGCTTTCTTCCAGGGTAGGAACGTCGGGGAGCAAGGGCGAGCGTTTGACACTGGTGATAGCCAAAGCGCGCAGCTTGGCGGCCTTGATTTGGGGCAGGGCCGTGTTGATGTTCATGAACGAACAGTCCACCTGGTTGCCCAGCAGGTCGGTCATCACCGGGCCGCCGCCTTTGTAGGGGATGTGCACGCCGCTGGTGCCGGTCTGTTGCCAGAACAACTCAGCGGTCAGGTGGTCGCTGCTGCCGTTGCCGGAAGAGGCAAAACTCATCTTGTCCGGGTTGGCCTTCAGGTAGCTGATCACCTCGGGCACCGACTTGCGCGCCGAGGCGGCAGGCACTACCAGCACATTGGGCGCTTGCGCCACGATGGTGATGGGGTCCAGGTCCTTGAGCGCGTCGTAGTTCGCCTTGATCAGGTGCGGAGCAATCACGAACGGCCCGAGGGACGACACCAGAAAGGTATAGCCATCCGCCGGCGCGCGCGCGACCTGTGCGGCGCCTATGGTGCCGGTAGCGCCTGCTTTGTTGTCCACGATGAAGGTAAAGCCAGGGCCCAACTTCTCGGCCATCTTGGTCGACAATGCCCGTGCAATCAGGTCGGTGGACCCGCCCGGTGGAAAGGGAACCACAAGGGTGATGGGTTTGCCTGGCCAGGTGTCGGCCAGGCTCCAGGTAGGGGCCGTGGCAGCCACGGCCAACCCGGCTTGCAGAATTTGTCGGCGTTGCATGGTGTCGTCCTCGGGGGTGAGATCAGCGACCCAACACCATGTTGGGCAGCCACAGTGAGAACGCAGGGACGTAGGTCACCAGCAACATGCAGGCGGTCAAAGCGCCGTAGAAAGGAAGAATGGTGCGCATGACCTCCCCAACCGAGATACCGCCAATCGCACACCCCACTGCCTGCGTGGTGCCTACCGGCGGGGTGTTCAAGCCCAACGCGCAATTCAAAAGCATCATCACGCCGAATTGAGCAGGGTCCATGCCGAATTTCTGGGCGATCGGCAGGAAAATGGGGGTGCAGATCAAGAGCGTGGGCGCCATGTCCAGGAAAGTACCCAACACGAACAGCGCGATGTTGATCATCAGGAAAATCATCCAGGGGTTCTGGGTGACTGTGGCCATCAACTCGCCGGTGCGTTCAGGTACTTCATACATCGCCAGGAAGTAGCCGAATGCATTCGAGATACCGATCAGGAACAGCACCACACCGGTGGTCTTGCAGGCCTTGGCGCAGGACTTAATGAAGTCGCTCCAAGACAGGGAGCGGTAGGCTACTGCGGTGATCAGCAAGGCCCACAGCACTGCCGTGGCAGCCGACTCCGTAGCGGTGAATACGCCAGACAGAATGCCCACCAGGATGATGCCCACGATGAGCAAGCCTGGCAAAGCAGCGAGGAAACTGTTTCCGACCTCTGCCCAACCGCGGAAGGCACCGCGTGTGGGGTAACCCCGTTTAATCGCCACACCGTAAGCGGCCAGCAGGTTCAGGCCCGTCAGCAGCACCGCCGGGATGATGCAAGCCAAGATCATCCCAAGCACGCTCACTGAGGCTATGCCCGCAGTTGCCAATGTGTAGAGGATGAGGTTGTGGCTGGTTGGCATAAGCGCGCCGACCAGGGAGGCGTGGGTGGTCACGTTGACTGCGTAGTCGGTGTCGTAACCTTCTTCCTTCATCATCGGAATCATCACCGAGCCCATGGCGGATACGTCCGCCACCGGAGAACCTGCGACGCCGCCAAACAAGGTGCATCCCAATACGTTGGACATGCCCAGCCCGCCCCGCACATGGCCCACCAAGCTGTTGGCAAATCGCACGATGCGTTGGGCAATGCCACCATGCAGCATCAACTCACCTGCGAATACAAAGAAAGGGATGGCCAGGAAGGAGAAGACCTGCATGCCCCCCACCATCTTCTGGAACACCACAGCAACCGGGATTCCGGCCGTAATGATGGTGGCCACAGAGGACAGGCCCACAGCGAATCCGACCGGGACACCGATCAGCAACAGCAAGCCGAAGCTCACACCTAAAACGATCAGTTCCATGCTGGCACCACTTCCTTGCCCTGCAATAGGGCGATCACATGTTCAATTGAAAAAAGCACCACCAGCACACCGGCAATGATGAGGGGCACGTAGTCCATGCTGGACGGGATAGGGAGCATGGGTTTCTGGTCATTCCATTTGATGGCGGCCCAAAGGTAGCCGTTCCAGGCCATGAGGCCACCGAAGAAACCGACCAGGGCATGGATCACAATTTCCAGCTTTAGGCGCATGCCTTCGGGTAACAGGCTGATGATGGAGTCCATGCCGATGTGACCGGCATCACGGACTCCGACGGCCAGGCCAAGCGCTGTGATGTACAGCACCAGCAGAAGTGCCAAGGCTTCAGCCCAGGTGGGTGTGTCGTTAAAGATGTAACGCCCAATCACCTGGTATTGCACGCAGGCGATGAGCACGATGAGGCCGGCCACCGCAAGCATCAGACTGAGCTTGGATAGCGTGGCACAGAAGCGGGTGTACATGGTGAGCTCCGGTGAAGAATCAGAACCTCCCGGTGGTTAGACCGGGAGGGGTGCAGGCGCGAGTTATTTCGTGTCTTGCACGGCCTTCACGAGGCGCTTGAGGTCAGGCGTGTTAGCGAACTTGTCGTAGACCGGACCCATGACATCCTGGAAGGATTTTTTGTCCACTTCCACGATCTCTGTGCCGGCGGCTTTCACCATATCGAACTCTTTCTTCTCATAAGCAGCCCATGCCTGGCGGTTGAAAGGCATGGAAGCTTTGGCTGCGGCACGAATCTGGTCTTGCTCCGCTTTAGGTAACTTGTCGAAAACTACCTTGGAGAACAACAGCACCTCCGGCGCCATGGAGTGCTCGGTTTTGTTGTAGTACTTGGCTGCTTCAAAGTGGCGGAAGCCCGAGCCGTACGACGGGTAGTTGTTTTCAGCTGCGTCCACCAGGCCCGTCTTGAGTGCGGTCAGCACTTCGCCGGCGGGCATGGGGGTAGGGTTGGCGCCCATGGCATTGGCGACGGCCACCCACAAGTCAGACTGCTGCACGCGGATCTTCATGCCCTTGGTGTCAGCAATCGTCTTGACGGGCTTCTTGCTGTAAATCGAGCGGGAGCCGGAGTCGTAATAGGCTAGCAGCACAAAGCCCGCAGCTTCACAGTCCTTGGCGATTTCTTCACCGATGGGGCCGTCCAGCACTTTGTGCAGGTGGTCTACCGAGCGGAACAGGAAGGGTAGCACTGGGATGTTGGTCTTGGCGCAGACCGAGTTCATGGGGCTGATGTTCACGCGCACCATGTCCAGCGCGCCGATCTTCACCTGGTCAATGGTCTCTTTTTCGGTGCCCAGAGCCCCTTTGTTGAATACCTTGATGCTGTTTTTCCCGCCCGAAGCCTTCTTGAGCTCTTCACTCATGAACTTGACTGCAGTGACGGTGGGGTAGTCGTCCGAGTTGTGGATGTCGGCGGACTTGAATTCGGCGGCGTGCGCTGCCAAGCTCAACGCCGTGATTGCAGCGGCCAGGACGGTAGGTACCAGTTTCATGTTGTCTCCTCTATGGGATTGGTTGGGGTTAACGGACGGGAAAACGGGAAAACAATGGTTCATGCAAGCCCTGTACGCCGGGCTCCAAGACCAGCAAGGCGCCATCCAGCGTGGCGTCAAAGCCGGGTGCCGGGCTGGCAGGGCGGATGGAGGTAACAAACAGGTGGCGCAGCTCAGGCCCGCCAAAGGCGCACATGGACGGTTTGCTCACCGGCACGGCGATGGACTGCAACAACGTGCCTTCCGGGCTGAATCGATGGACCTGGCCTGCGTCGTTACCGCAGATCCAGTAGCCGCCTTCTGCATCCACAGCCGCACCATCAGGCCGGCCGGGTAGCGCTTGCATATCGACCCACGCGGCTTGCGGGCCCCAGCTACCAGTGGCAGCGTCGAAGAAGTGCTTCCAGATCTGTTGGCGGCTGGGGTGCGAATCGGACAAGTAAGCAGTGGTGCCATCGGGGCTGAAGGCCATGCCGTTGGGTGTGATGTAACCCTCCAGCACCGGGCCGCGCAAGCCGCTTTCGTCCAAGCCGTAGATGCCACCGGCGGGGCTGGCCAGACCCATGTTGCGGACCATGGTGCCCGCCCAAAAGCGGCCCTGAGGGTCGCAACGGCCATCATTGAAGCGCATGCTGGGTTGGGGATGGGTCACGCCGGCCAACAGGCTGACGTGTGCCACCGGCGGTTCACTCAAGGTGACTTCGAAAATGCCAGTCTCCATGGCCGCTATCAGCGTGCCGCGATTGCTCAGGGCGATGCAGCCTACGCGCTCAGGCAAGGTCCAGGAACTTTGGTGGCGATTGCTCCAGTCCAGCCTGTGAATGAACGGGCCTTCAATGTCGACCCAGTAGATGCACTGATTGGCCGCGGACCATACGGGACTCTCGCCCACTTGGTCGCGGCTGATGCTGATGGCCTCTACGGCTGGGGTGTGGACAGACACGAACGCCTCAAGCTGACTTTTTGGTGGGCAAGTGGGCGGTCATGGGCTCACCCTGGAACAGGAAGCCGCCGCCCTGGTAGATCACGGCTGGATCAGTCACATCGGGTTCGGGTGTCCGGGCGTAGACAGCCTCGCGGAATGGGTCAGAGCTGTCTTGCGGCACATAGCCCACGTGGCGGGCCGCGCTGTTGTCGTACCAAGTGACGGCGTTATCCGACATGCCGAAGATGGCGGTGTGGCCCAGCACGGGGGTGGTCAAGCAGGCAGTGACCAGGCGGTGCAAGTCGTCAAAGCTTAGCCAGCTCGCCAGCATGCGGCGGTCGCGTGGTTCGGCAAATGAGGAGCCGATGCGTACGCAGGCCGTCTCAATCCCGTAGCGGTCAAAGTACATGCGGGACAGGTCTTCGCCAAAGGCTTTGCTCACACCGTACAGGCTGTCAGGACGGGGAGGGTGATTCAGCGTAATGGTTTCGCTTTGCTTGTAGTAGCCGGTCACGTGGTTGGAGCTGGCGAACACCACACGCTTCACGCCATGCTTGCGTGCCGCTTCGTACAAGTTGTAAACGCCCAGGATGTTGGCTTGCAGGATGGGCTCGAAGGGGCCTTCCACGGATATGCCGCCGAAATGCACGATAGCGTTCACGCCTTTCACCATTGCGTCGACGGCTGCGGCGTCTGCCAGGTCTGCCAGCATCACTTCTTCACCAGCGCGAGCGGGGCCAAAATCGTTCCGGTCGGAGAGCCGCAAGACCTCGCAATTGGCCTTCAAACGATCGCGCATGGCAGTGCCCAAGCCGCCTGCTGCGCCTGTCATCAGCAAAGTGTGGTGTACTTTAATGGTCATGAAATAGAGAGCTGAATTGTCAGTTGTATGTTGTCTGATGTGTTAAATTGTGGTCATCGTCTCAGACCGCGTCAAGGACTTTTCCATGGACCTAGTGCAAACCCCTAGAACAATTGCAGCGTCAAGCGCAACAACGGAGTCGGCCGATGCATTGCGCCCGCGCCGCTCCAAGGGCCTGGTGAATGAGGTGGTCGAAAGTCTGGCGGCCAGCATCCGAGAAGGCGCCATCCAACCCGGCGACAAATTGCCCACTGAGTCGGAAATCATGGGCCGTTTTGAGGTCAGCCGCACGGTGGTGCGTGAAGCCATTTCGCGCCTGCAAGCCAATCGTCTGGTGGAGACCCGTCACGGTGTTGGCACCTTTGCACTCGCGCCGCAAAGCAGTGGCAATTTCCAGATCGCTGATGTGGATTTCGCCACCGTCGCCGATGTGATTGCCCTGCTGGAGCTGCGGATTTCGCTGGAAACCGAGGCTGCGGGCCTGGCGGCACAACGCCGCACTGAGGCTAATTTGCAGGCCATGCAAGCCATGCTGGATGCGTTCCAGAAGTCGATCGAAGAGGACTCGGATGCGGTGCCTTCCGACTTCAGCTTTCACATGGAAGTCGCCAAGTCCACGGGCAACCGCCACTTTGCAGATCTCATGACCTACCTGGGCACCATGATCATTCCGCGCACCCGTATCAACACCGCCAGCAGCGCGCCGGAAGGGCGTTTGGCTTACCTGCAGCGGGTGCACGGCGAGCATGAATACATCTTCAACGCGATCCGTAATCAGGACGCTGATGCAGCCCGCGCCGCCATGCGAACCCACCTGGCCAACAGCAAGGACCGCTTGAGAAAGTCGCAGGCTGATACGGTTTAGTTGTATGATGTCTAACATGTGGGGCGCCACTCATCCTTCTATTTCGAGCGCCCCGCTAAGGAGATTGACCATGACCCCGTCTGAAAAACCCTCTGTGCGCGGCGCCCCTGTGGTGACTGCGCTACGCGTCATTCCGGTTGCCGGCCATGACGGCATGCTGATGAACCTGAGCGGTGCTCACGCACCGTTTTTTACCCGCAACATCGTTATCCTGACCGACAGCAGCGGCAACACCGGTGTGGGCGAAGTGCCCGGCGGCGAAAAGATCCGCCAGACGCTGGAAGACGCTGCCTCCCTCGTAGTAGGCCAGTCGATTGGCAACTACAACGCCATCCTGAACCGCATGCGCGAGGCCTTTGCCGCCCGCGATAGCGAGGGTCGAGGCCTGCAGACCTTTGACCTGCGCGTGGCGATTCACGCAGTGACCGCCGTGGAAAGTGCCTTGCTCGATTTGCTCGGTAAATTTCTGGGCGTTCCGGTGGCGGCCTTGCTGGGCGATGGCCAACAACGCAGCAGCGTCGCGGTGCTGGGCTACCTGTTCTATGTGGGCGACCGCCAGCAGACTGACTTGCCCTACATCAGTGAGCCCGATCAGGCGGATGACTGGAAGCGCCTGCGCCACGAAAAAGCCATGGACGCAGACGGCGTGGTGCGCTTGGCCGAGGCAGCGTATGCGCGCTACGGCTTTCAGGACTTCAAGCTCAAAGGCGGCGTGCTGCGCGGCGAAGAAGAGGTGGAAGCCATCCGCGCCCTGCATGCCCGCTTCCCGCAAGCCCGCATCACCCTGGACCCAAACGGCGGCTGGTTGCTCAAAGACGCCATTCGCTTGACTCGTGACCTGCATGGCGTGATGGCCTATGCCGAAGACCCCTGCGGGGCTGAGGGTGTGTTTTCCGGCCGGGAAGTCGTGGCCGAGTTCCGCCGCGCCACCGGCCTGCCCACTGCGACCAACATGATTGCCACCGACTGGCGCGAGCTGGCCCATTCGCTGGCCTTGCAGTCCGTGGACATTCCCTTGGCTGACCCGCATTTCTGGACCATGCAGGGCTCCGTGCGGGTGGCGCAGGTCTGCCAGACCTGGGGCCTGACTTGGGGTTCACATTCCAACAACCACTTCGATGTATCTCTGGCCATGTTCACCCACGTGGCGGCTGCTGCACCGGGCAAGGTCACGGCCATTGATACCCATTGGATCTGGCAAGACGGCCAGCGCCTGACCACCGACCCCCTGCAGATTGTGGCCGGGCAAATTGCCGTGCCCACCGCACCCGGTTTGGGAGTGGAGCTGGACATGGTCGAAGTGGATAAAGCCCACCAACTCTACTTGCAGCACGGCCTGGGCGCGCGCAACGACGCGATGGCCATGCAGTACCTCATCCCAGGTTGGAAGTTCGACCCCAAGCGTCCCTGCCTCGTGCGTTGAGGCTTGAATTGGCCTCTAGCGCACGCCGATATTGCGCGAGCAGCTCCTATTTCAGGAGCAAACTCGCGTCATTCCCGTGTGCTGCTGCGCAGCTGAGTTCAGTGGATGGCAGCCGCAGCCAGCTGCAGCGCCAGCCGGTTGTGGCGCTCCATCAGCGGGCCGAGGTCTACCGTTTCCAAGTGGCCCTCGCGCACCACCACCTGCCCTCGAGCAATGATCTGGCCGTTCCTTCGAACAATTGGAGAAACAGTTCGGACAACATGCGGAGCCTCGTTCGCTTGGCCTTCTT
>RFQA01000132.1 GCA_009925925.1 Betaproteobacteria bacterium | reverse complement strand
ACTGGCTTCGGTGTCCGGCAGATTAGGCGCCAAGGCCTTGGATGGCGGTACTGAATTCAGCACGGAGTCATTGCAGTTTGTCACGCAAGACGGCCTGCATTGGCCGGGGGGCAATGTGCGCCTGCAACTGTTCGCCCCAAGTAATAAAGCGCCTGAACACGGCACATTGACGGCAGATCGGTTGGACCTGGCGGCTCTGGCCCAGATCGCGGAGAGGTTGCCGCTGGAACCCCAGGCCCATGCACTGCTGCAAAGGCTGGATCCCAAGGGAATGGTGGATGGCCTGGACGCCAGCTGGCAAGGTCCCGTCGCAATGCCTCAAACCTACAAGGCCAAAGGCAAGGTCAGTCAGTTGAGTTTGCCCTCCTGCCACTGTGAGGCAGACAGTCGCCCGGGCGTGCAAGGCCTGGATGCTGAATTTGACATGGACCAAACGGGCGGCAAGGCCACACTCGCCCTGCGACGTGGCATGGTGGATGCATACGGTGTTTTTGAAGACCCCGTCGTAATTTTTGACCAGCTTACCGCCGATCTCCAGTGGAAGTTGGACGGACCGCGTCTGACCGTGAACGGCAGCAATGTACGGTTTTCAAATGCAGATGGGCAGGGAGAGCTGAAGTTCAACTGGCAAAGCGCGGTGTCTGGCAATGCCATGGCGGGCCCCGGTACCTTGGATTTGCAAGGCACCTTGGCCAGGGCGGATGGCGCCCGCGTGCACCGTTACCTGCCGCTGGCCATGGAAAAAGACTCTCACGAGTATTTGCGCGCTGCCTTGTTGGGCGGTGCAGCGAGCAACGTTCAGTTCAAGGTCAAAGGGGACCTCGCGAAGTTCCCTTATCGCACGGGGCAATCTGGTGAGTTCCGCATTGCTGCATCTGTGCATAACGGCAGTTTTGCCTTTGCTCCTGCCTACGTACTGCCCAAGGACAGCCTCCCGTGGCCGGTGCTGAACCAATTGCAAGGCGAGATGGTGCTGGACCGGGACGTGCTGCAAGTCAAAATCAACCGCGGTTTGGTCGGGGGTACAGGCTTGCAGATCGGAAAGGCGGAGGCCCAAGTCACTCACTTGTATGACGCATCTCAGGTGAATGTGACGGCCGAGGCCAAGGGCCCCTTGCCGGACCTGCTGACGGTGGTCAACACCTCACCCCTGGGCCCCCTGATGGATAAAGCCCTCGCGCAGACCACCGCTACGGGCGTGGCGGACTACAAGTTGAAGCTCGGTTTTCCGGTGTCGGACGTCAACAAGGCGACCGTACAAGGCAGCATCGTGCTGAGTGGCAATGACCTGCAAATCATTCCGGATACCCCCAAGTTCAGCCGCGCACGCGGGACGATTAACTTCACCGAGTCCGGCTTCAGTCTGGCCGGTGCCCAGGCCAGAGCCTTGGGGGGTGACATCAAAGTGGAGGGCGGCTTGTCCTTTGTGGCAGCCCCCGCCATTACGCCTGCTAACCGCGCAGCGCCCAACCAATTGAGGTTTTCCGGAACCGCGACGGCGGATGGCTTGCGGCAATCCCGGGAGTTGGGTGCCGCAGGTCGCTTGGCGCAATTCGCTACGGGCAGCACGCCTTACACCGCCAGTTTGGGGTTCCGCTCCGGCGTCGCGGAGTTGCAAATCAATTCCACCCTGGCAGGCATGGGTTTGAGTTTGCCGGCACCTTTGGCGAAAACAGCGGACACGCCCTTGCCGGTACATTTTGAGTCTGCGTTGATACGCCCCCAGTCCGGTGGGCAGCCGAATGCCCGTCTGCGTGACCGTTTGCAGCTTGATGTGGGCAAGTTGGCCTCGTTTACGTTTGTGCGTGACCTATCGGGCGTCGAGCCCAGGGTGCAGAGCGGTGCGATCGGGGTGGGTTTGGCGGCCGATGAATCCGCTCCTTTGCCGGATGAAGGCGTGGTGGCCAACATGAATATTCCGCGTCTCGACGCGGATGCCTGGTCTACCGTGCTCGACACATTGAGCATGGATGTGCCTGCCAACCCGGGCGCCAAAGCTGCAGGTCATGGCGGGGTGGCCACCAGCGGCTACATGCCCACTGTGCTGGTGCTGCGTGCTAAAGAATTGGTGATTTCCGGGCGGCAGATCAACAACGTGGTGGTAGGCGGGGGGCGCGAGGGGGCTCTATGGCGCGCCAACCTGGACGCCTCGGAGCTCAGCGGCTACGTGGAATACCGGCAACCCTCCGGCGCCAACGCGGGTCGCTTGTATGCGCGCTTGGCCCGCCTCTCCATTGGCCAGAGCAGTGCGCAGGATGTGGAATCCTTGCTAGATGAACAGCCGTCTGCCATTCCTGCGCTCGACATTGAGGTGGATGACTTTGTGCTCCGGGGCAAAAAGCTGGGTCGCATCGATATTGAGGCGGTCAATTTGGGGAGCGCCAACACCCGGGAGTGGCGCCTGAACCGATTCAACATCCAGACGCCGGAGGCTCAGCTCATGGCTAGCGGCAATTGGGCCAGCATCAATGCGTCTGCCGCTCCGGTGGGCAAGAGCGTGCGCGAGCGCCGCCGCACCGTGCTGAACTTCAAGCTGGACATCAATGACTCTGGCGAGCTGCTCAGCCGGCTGGGGATGCCGGGCGTGGTCCGCAAAGGCAACGGCAAGGTGGAAGGACAGGTGGCATGGGCGGGTTCTCCGATCACGGTCGACTACCCCAGCATGAGCGGCAAGTTCAATGTGAATGTAGAAACCGGCCAGTTTTTGAAAGCTGAGCCCGGCATCGCCAAATTGCTGGGTGTATTGAGCCTGCAAAGCCTGCCGCGCCGCTTGACCCTGGATTTCCGGGATGTTTTCAGCGAGGGCTTTGCGTTTGATTTCTTCCGGGGCGATGTTGCAATTGAACAAGGCATTGCCAAAACCAGTAACTTGCAGATGAAGGGCGTGAACGCTGCAGTCTTGATGGACGGTCAGGCCGACATCGCCAAGGAAACCCAGAATCTGCGGGTAGTGGTGGTGCCTGAAATCAATGCCGGCAGTGCCTCCTTGATTGCCTCGATCATCAACCCGGTCGTGGGTTTGAGCAGCTTTTTGGCCCAGTTGCTGTTGCGGGGGCCGTTGGTTAATGCTGCGACCCAGGAATTCATTGTCGACGGCACTTGGCTGGACCCCAAAGTGACCCAGGTGCCTCGCAAGCCGTGAGAGCGCAAAGCTGCTTTGTTAATCGGAGAAATGTATGAAAGCTGCTGCCATTCAGATGGTGTCCACTGGTGATCTGCAAGACAACCTTCAAGTCGCACGTTCCCTGCTTGCGCAGGCGGCACAAGCGGGTGTCGAGCTGGCGGTGTTGCCGGAGTACTTCTGCCTCATCGGCTTGAAAGATTCCGACAAGCTGGCGATTCAGGAGCCCTATGGCTCAGGTCCCATTCAGGAGTTTGTTGCCAAGGCCGCGCGGGATCTGGGGCTGTGGATCGTGGCAGGTACCCTGCCCCTGACGGCGAGCCAGCCCGATCATGTGTTCAACAGTTCGCTGGCCTACAACCCGCAAGGCGAGTGCGTGGCCCGTTACGACAAGATCCACCTGTTCCGCTTCAGCAATGGCACGGAGAGTTATGACGAATCCCGCGTGCTGGAGCGCGGCAGCACCCCCACGGTGTTTGCCTTGCCCTCCAAAGACGGCCACACCTGGTCGGTGGGCATGAGTGTCTGCTACGACATGCGCTTTGCTGAGCTGTACCGCGAATACGCCAAGCGGGGTGTGGACCTGTTGCTCGCACCCAGCGCCTTTACCCACACGACGGGCGAAGCCCACTGGGAAGTGCTCTTGCGGGCCCGCGCGATTGAAAACCTGTCCTTTGTGGCGGCAGCAGCCCAAGGCGGCGTGCACCCCAGCGGGCGGCGTACCTGGGGCCAAAGCCTGCTGATTGACCCTTGGGGCAAGGTGCTGGCCCAGCAGGCGCAAGGCGCGGGGGTGGTGATTGCGGATTTGGACTACCGCCAACTGCAACACTGCAGGGCGCAGCTGCCCGCTCTGCAGCACCGGGTTTTGGCGTGAGTGCTATGAATTCAGGAGCTGCTAGCGCATATTTGACGGGCGCTAGTGGCTGTTTTTGTCCTTATCTTCGTCTTGCGGAAGCTCGCCGTTCTCCCGGCCCGAAAACATGGTCCACCAAATGATGCCTACAAATATCAGGCCCGCGCCCAAGGCTTCCAGCAATAGCAAGGTCATGAGTCGTGTCCTGATGTGGGGGTGTTGGCTGGCGATTGTAGGGACGCTGGCCGCCTGCGGCAGTGTCCCCATGGCTACCAGGGCTCCTGTGGAGTCGCCCCGCTCGCCAGCGGTCAGTGCACCGGCTGTGGTGAATGCTCCCGCCGTGGTGCAAGCGCGCAGCCGCTGGGTGCCGGTGCCCTGGGAGGCATTGCCCGGATGGGGCAGTGACAGCCTGTTCGAGGCCTGGAACGCCTGGTTGAAAAGCTGCGAGAAGCCACAGCCTCCGTTGGCGGCCCTGTGCGGCGATGTGCGCCGCTTGAGCATCGGCAGCGCGCAGGAGCAAATGGAATGGATGCAGTCACGCCTGCAGCCGCACCGGGTGGAAACACCCCAAGGCGAGGCTACCGGTTTGCTTACCAGCTATTACGAACCCATCATTGAAGCTAGCCGCAATCTGGCGCCGGGATTCACCGTGCCCCTCTACCAATTGCCAGCAGGGTTGGCCTCCCGCAAGCCCTGGTTTACACGCCAGGAAATGGACACCTTGCCCGAAGCACAGGCAGCCTTGCGCGGCAAAGCCATCGCTTACATGGCAGACCCGGTGGATGCGCTGGTGCTGCAGATTCAGGGCTCTGGCCGGGTGCGCATCACGCAGCCCGACGGTAGCCAACGCTGGGTTCGGCTGGCGTACGCGGGCACTAACGACCAGCCCTACCGGAGCGTGGGTCGCTGGTTGCTGGATCAGGGCCTGATCAAGGACGCCTCCTGGCCCGGCATCAAGGCCTGGTTGGCCCAGAACCCGCAGCGCCAGCAAGAGCTGCTCTGGGCCAATCCGCGCGTGGTGTTTTTCAAGGAAGAAGTGCTGGGTGATCTGGATGCTGCCTTCGGCCCGCGCGGCGCACAAGGCGTGGCCTTGACGCCGGGGCGCTCGATTGCGGTGGACCCGGGCAGCATTCCTTACGGGGCGCCTGTGTGGCTGGCGTCCAACGGGAATCAAACAAATTTGCAAAAACTGGTATTGGCGCAAGACACCGGTAGTGCCATCACAGGGGCCGTGCGCGCGGATTACTTTGCGGGTTGGGGGGCAGAGGCTGCAGAGCTTGCGGGGCGCATGCGTCAACCCTTGCAAATGTGGATTTTGTGGCCCAAATAAGCCAGAAACCGTTAGTATGGATGCATTGAATCTGTGAGATTCGGAAATCAAGGACGGGCCCATGAGCAAAGAGATGCGTGACATTGATGAGCGTACCAACCTGGCCGCCAACAGCATGTTTGAGTTGTTGCTGTTCCGTTTGGGCGAGGCCCCCGGTACGCAACGTCGTGAGCTGTTCGGCATCAATGTGTTCAAGGTGCGCGAGATTCTGGTGATGCCCGAGATCACTGCCATGGTCAATTCGCCACCGTCCGTGATGGGTGTCGCCAACATCCGCGGCCAGATGATCACTGTCATCAACCTGCCGCAAGTGGTCGGATGCAAGCCCACCAAGGGCTTGGGCATTTTGTTGGTGACCGAGTTTGCGCGGACGACGCAGGCTTTCGCGGTCGAAGAGGTCAACGAAATCGTCCGCTTGGAATGGAAGCAGGTACTTTCTGCCGAAAACACTGGAGGCGGACTGGTCACCAGCATCGCGCGACTGGACGGCAACGCAGAAAACACCCGCTTGGCCCAAGTGCTGGACGTGGAGCAAATCCTGCGCGATGTGATGCCGCAGGAAGTCAAAGAAGAGAGCCCGAGTACCGCGCCCAAAATGCGCCTCGAGCCCGGCCAGATCATTCTGGCGGCTGACGATTCGGCGGTGGCCCGCATGATGATCGAGAAGGGTCTCAAGGGCATGGACGTGCCTTACGTCATGACCAAGACCGGCAAGGAAGCTTGGGAAAAATTGCTATCCCTGAACGCGCAAGCGACTGGCGAAGGCAAGTCCATCAAAGACAAGGTGGCTTTGGTGCTGACGGACCTAGAAATGCCGGAGATGGATGGGTTCACTCTGACCCGCAACATCAAGCAGGACGGGCGCTTTAGCACCATCCCTGTGATCATTCACTCTTCATTGACGGGTGCGACCAACGAGGGCCACGTCAAGAGCGTGGGGGCAGATGCGTACATCGCCAAGTTCGTGGAAGAAGAACTGGCCGCCACCATCCGCGAAGTGCTGCACCGCTGAAGCGGGCAAAGCGTCCTTACATCCTGCACTGCACGAGTGCAGCGCCTTCTGTGAGCACAAACTCGCGGAAGGCCTGATTGACACCGCTCAGACTGGAGTCGCGCCGGTGCAGCAGGCACCAGTCCAGCATTTTGGGCATGTCCTCCATCTGCAGGACGGCGAGTTTCCCAGCTTCAAACTCCACTTGAAAAGTGTGCGCAGACAGAAAGCTGATACCCATGCCGGCAATCACCGCCTGCTTGATGGTCTCGTTACCGGACAGCTCCATGGACAGGCGTACCTGCAGGGACTGTGCCTGAATCAGGTGTTCGAAAAAGTGACGCGTTGCAGAACCAGGCTCCCGGAAGATGAACGGCTCATTGCGCAAGGCATCCCAGTGCACACGCCGTTTTCTGGCCAAGGGGTGATTTGCCGATGCGACGATGCAGTGCGGGTTTTGTGCGAACGTTTCGGCCTCCACGTCAGCCTCTGAGGGCGGGTAGCCCGCAATCGCAACATCGAGTTGATGGTCTTGCAGCATGGCGAGAATCGTCTCCCGGCGATCCACCGTGAGTTTGAATTTCACTCCGGGCCAGCGCTCTGCGAATGCCATCAACAGCGCCGGGGCAAAGTAATGCGCGGAGGACACCACGCCCAGATGCAGCAAGCCGCCATGCCCCCCCTCTGCAGGGTGGAATGCACCCATCGACTCTTCAGCCAGCAAGACCTGATTCAGTATCCGCCGGCACTGGCGCAGCATTTCCTCGCCCGCTTGGCTGAGGCTCACTCTGCGGCCTGTTTTGACCAGCAGCTGCAGCCCCACTTCCGTTTCCAGCTGCTGGATTTGCATGGAAACGGCAGGTTGCGTGACATTCATGACTTCAGCGGCCCGTGAATAACTCAAGTGCGTTGCAACCGCTTCAAACAAACGGAGCTGACGCAGTGTCAAATTCCGGAGCCGGTGTTGCGTGTATTCGGGCTGGGTCTCCTTGCCAATGAGGCGCTGGTTACGGGATATCCCTAGGGAACGCTTCTTGGTAGCGGTGACTTTGACAGGTGCTTTCATCGGTACTTTCCCTAGGAAAAAGTCAGATTGGGTGCATCTTGTCCAGGGAGGCGTCTTGCAAAGGCGACATACCCGGGGCACATCCATAGACGCATAAGAATAACTGATCGAATTTATAAAAATGTCTGCGTTGTGCCTATGGCTCGCACTGTCTACAGTCACGCCAATTCTTCGTAACTGCACTGCCCATGACAACACGCATTTCTCCCGCCCCGTTTCCCGTGTGGAATGAGGACCACGCTGCCAGGCTGGATCAGCCCAACCTTCTGCTGTACCGCTCCAACCTGTTGGGCTCCGACCTGCGTATCACCAACTACGGTGGTGGCAACACGTCGGCCAAGATCAGCCATAAGGATCCGCTCACCGGTCAGGATGTGCAGGTGTTGTGGGTCAAGGGCTCGGGCGGTGATGTGGGTTCCATGAAACTCGATGGCTTCTCCACCCTTTATATGGACAAGCTCAATGCCTTGCAAGGCATCTACCGCGGACCTGAGCATGAAGACGAAATGGTGGGCTACCTGCCGCATTGCACCTTCAACCTGAATCCGCGTGCCGCCAGCATCGACACCCCTTTGCATGCGTACCTGCCATTTGCGCATGTAGACCATATGCATCCCGACTCGGTCATTGCCATTGCCGCTATGGCGAATAGCGAAGCGATCACCCAGCAAGCGTTCGGTGGCACTATCGGTTGGTTGCCATGGCGCCGTCCCGGCTACGAGCTGGGCCTGCAGTTGCAACGCTATGTGGCGGCCCACCCCGGCCTCAAGGGCTTGGTGCTCGGCGGTCACGGGCTGTTCACTTGGGGCGATGATTCCCGCAGCTGTTACGAGAACACCGTGGCGGTGATTGCGCAGGCGCAGACTTGGCTGGCCGAACAAGCGCAGGCCCGCAATGCGGTGCCATTCGGGGGCGCCAAGGTCACCGGTCTGGACACGACTGCGCAGGACGCTGTGCTGGCCAAACTGCTGCCGGTTCTGCGGGGTCAGGCTTCGCAAAGCGGGCACAAGCTTCTGCATGTAGACCGCCAGCCGGTCGTGATGGAATTTGTGAATAGCCAGCAGTTGGATGCACTGGCTGCCTTGGGCACCTCCTGCCCCGACCACTTTTTGCGCACCAAAATCAAGCCTTTGATTCTTGAAGAATCGGTTTACACGCTCAGTGGCCCGGCGCTGTCCGCAGCGATTGCCGGCAAACTCGCCGACTACCGCGCGGATTACACCGCCTACTACGAGCGCTGCAAGCGTGCCAACAGCCCGGCCCTGCGTGATCCGAACCCGGTCATCATCCTGCTGCCGCGCATCGGCATGGTCTCTATCGCCAAAGACAAGGCCACGGCCCGCATTGCCGGCGAGTTTTACGTGAACGCCATCAACGTGATGCGCGATGCCAATGCCATCGACACCTATGTCGGTCTCCCTGAACAGGAGGCATTTGACATCGAGTACTGGCTACTTGAAGAAGCGAAGCTGCAACGCATGCCCAAGGCCAAACCCTTGGTCGGCAAGGTGGCGCTGGTTACCGGCGCCGCCGGAGGTATTGGCCGCGCGATTGTGGAGCGACAGTTGCAAGAAGGCGTGTGCGCCGTATTGCTGGACATTGATGCTGTGGCGCTCGAGTCCACGGTGGCGGAACTCTCCAAGAAGTTCGGCAAGGATGTGGTGCGAGGTGTTGTCTGCGATGTCACCAGCGAAGAGTCGGTGATTGCAGCCTATGCGCGCACCGCGATTGAATATGGCGGCGTCGACATATTGGTCTCCAACGCAGGGATCGCCTCGGCATCACCGTTGGAAGACACCACCCTGGCGCTCTGGAACCGCAACCAGAGTATCTTGGCCACAGGCTATTTCCTGGTGGGGCGCGAAGCCTTCCGTTTGATGAAAGCGCAAGCGGTGGGTGGCTCCATGGTGTTCATCGCCAGCAAAAACGGCATGGTGGCGAGTAACCAGGCGGTGGCCTACTGTGCTGCCAAGGCCGCTGAAATTCAGCTGTCGCGCAGCTTTGCCCTCGAAGGTGCGCCCTTGGGCATTCGCTGCAATGTGGTCAACCCAGACGCAGTGATCCGCGGCAGCAAAATCTGGACGGGTACCTGGAGCCAGGAACGCGCTGCGGCCAACAAGGTGAGCGAAGAAGAGCTTGAAGCCTTCTACCGCGACCGGTCCATGCTCAAACGCAGCGTCTTCCCCGAAGACATTGCCGAGGCCACCTACTTTCTGGCTAGCGAATTGGCAGCCAAATCTACCGGCAACATTCTCAATGTGGATGCAGGCAACCTGGCCGCCTTCCCACGCTGAATCTGCACGCAAACGAAAAGAACACCATGACACAACAGAT
>RFQA01000131.1 GCA_009925925.1 Betaproteobacteria bacterium | reverse complement strand
AATCGCGCCTTCGCCGCCATGCAACGCCCTTGGCTGCACCGGGAACGCGGCCAGACCATACACCGGGAGAATTCCAAATGACTGATCAAAGCACAAATTTCGCTGATAACCAGAATCAGGCCGCGCGCCGTGTATTTATAAAGAATTCGGCGGTAGCCCTCGTGGGATGTGCGCTGCCTGCTATCAATTTTGCACAAACTGCGCCGGCAGTAGAACGCCAGTTCAGCCCCAAACCGGCCGCATGGCGCACCTTTGAGGTGAGCACCCGCGTCGATATTGCCAAACCCCAGGGTGTCACCCGCTTGTGGCTGCCCGTGCCCTCCATCAACAGTGAATGGCAGCAATCGCTGGAGAGCAGTTATTCCAGCAACGGCAGTGCCCGCATGGAAGACGACAACGCCACCGGCGCCCGCATGTTGTTTGTGGAGTTTGCGGCGGACCATGCCAAGCCCTTTGTGGAGCTGACCAGCCGCATCCGCACCCGCAGCCGCGCTCAAGATTGGAGCCAGAAAACCGTCGTGACTGAGGACGCCGCCACTCTGAAGTACTGGACCCAGCCTACAGATTTGTTGCCGCTGGACGGCATCGTGCGCACCACCGCGCAGGAAGCTACCCGTGGCGCCAAAACCGACGTGGAAAAGGTGCAAAAGATTTACGACTGGATCGTCACCAACACCTACCGCGAGCCCAAGGTGCGCGGCTGCGGTGAAGGCGACATCAAAACCATGCTGGAGACCAACAACCTGGGTGGCAAGTGCGCAGATTTGAACGCCTTGTTTGTAGGTTTGTGCCGAGCAGCCGGCGTGCCTGCGCGCGATGTGTATGGTTTGCGCGTAGCGCCCAGCGCTTTCGGCTACCGCGAGCTGGGTGGCAACTCTGCCAGCCTCAAAGGCGCACAGCACTGCCGTGCCGAGGTCTACCTCAAAGGTTACGGTTGGGTGGGCATGGATCCCGCCGACGTGGCCAAGGTCATGCGCCAGGAAACTCCGGAGTGGATCAAGTCCGCCAGCAACCCGCTGGTGGCACCTGTGAACAAAGGCTTGTTCGGCGGCTGGGAAGGCAATTGGATGGCCTACAACGTGGCGCACGACGTGGTTCTGCCTCAATCCAAAGGCCCTAAGCTCGGCTTCCTGATGTATCCGGTGGCAGAAACCGCAGCCGGCCGTCTGGACTCGTACGCGCCGGACGACTTCAAGTACCAGATCAGCGCCAAGGAACTGAGCGCCTGAGCCAGCCGCCCATTTGCTTATGACGATTCCCCGCGCGCTGCTGGAGTTCGGCGACCCCTCCCATCCAAACCAAGCGGCGGTGCGTCTCGCTTTCGGAGAGCCACAGCGGGTGTTGGTGGCCCGCACGCTGGACGAGGTGCGGCCCTTGCTGGAACAGGTGGATGCGCTGAGCCACCAAGGTTTTTGGTGTGTGGGCTATGTGCGCTATGAGGCGGCGCCTGCCTTTGATGCTGCGCTACAAGTCCATGCGGCTGAAGGTCCGCTGGTGTGGTTCGGTGTGCACGCGCAGCCCTTGGCGAATGCCAAAGTGCAGCAGCCTACAGTGCTTGAGCCGCATGTGCCGTGGACTCCACGCTTCAGTCGCGACGAGTTCGATGCCAACATGGCGCGTATTCACGAGGCCATTGCCGCCGGTGACTTCTACCAGTTGAACTACACCGCGCAACTGGAGGCGCCCTTTCCAGCGTCGCCCTCATCGAACTCCTCTGAGAGTGCGTGGGCCTGGTTTGCAGCTTTGCGGCGCTCGCAGCCGCGAGCCTATGGCGCCTTTATCGACACCGGCGACGAGCAGGTGCTCTCGGTGTCGCCTGAGCTGTTTTTCGACTGGAACGGCCAGCGCATTTTGAGCCGCCCGATGAAGGGCACTGCGGTGCGGGGGAGCAACCCGGAGGAAGACGCGGCCAACGCAGAGCGCCTGCGCAGCACCCCCAAAGAGCAGGCTGAGAACGTGATGATTGTGGACTTGATCCGCAACGACCTCTCCCGTGTGGCGCAGCCTTTCAGCGTGAAGGTGCCTCGCTTGTTTCACCTGGAAGCGCTGCCCACGGTGTGGCAGATGACCTCGGACGTGGTCGCCACCACCCGCGATGGCACACGCCTGTGGGACGTGTTTGCGGCGCTGTTTCCCTGTGGCTAGGTCACCGGCGCACCCAAGGTGAAGGCGATGCGGCAGATCAAGGCGCTGGAGCCGGATGCCCGCGGGGTGTACTGCGGTGCAGTGGGTGTAGTGCGGCCGGGTGGCCATGCGACCTTTAATGTGCCCATCCGTACGGTCACCGTGCGCGATGGCATGGCGCGTTGCGGCATTGGCAGTGGCATTACCTTTGATGCGCAAGCCGAGGGTGAATGGCGGGAATGGCGCAGCAAGCGCATGTTTCTGGAGCGGGCGAGTCAGCCCTTTGAGTTGCTTGAAACCTTGGCACTTCGCGACGGCGTAGTGCAAAACCGAGCCCTTCATTTGCGGCGCATGGCAGGAGCGGCGGCCCACTTCGGCTTTGTGTGGAAAGAAGCCCAAGTTGCGCAGACGTTGGCCGGAGTTGTGCAAGCACACCCCTCTGGTGCGTGGCGTGTTCGCATGCTGTTGCAGCCGGATGGCACATGTACCGTCCAGGGGTTTGCGCTGGCAGATACACCCGTGCCGGTGAAGCTGCAACTGGCCGATCGTCCGCTCGAAGAAGCGCATGGTGAGTTTGTTCGTTTCAAGACTACCCGCCGCGCCCATTACGATGCCTTCACGCCGAGCAACCTGGCGGTGTTTGACACCCTTCTTTTCAACCGCGAAGGTGAGGTAACTGAGTGCACGCGCGGCAACCTCGCTTTCCTGATGGATGGTCAGTGGGTTACGCCTCCCTTGTCCTGCGGCATGTTGCCGGGAGTGGGGCGCGAGGTGCTGCTCGCGCAAGGCCGCTTGAAGGAGCAGGTCGTGCGTGTGGAGCATCTGCCTCAGGTGCGGGGCATGGCTTTCATCAACAGCCTGCGGGGCTGGCTGCATGCGGAGTTGGTTTGATCTGAATGGCATGTGGCGATTGGCAATCTGTGCCGGCTTCGTGCTGTTCGTGGTGTCTGTCCCCGTGGCTTCCCAAAGCGTCTTGCCTACCAAACCGTTGTGGGTCAGCGTCCCACGGGTGACCGGGCACCTCGGCGCCGCAGACATGGGGCTTGTTATCAACCTCAACGACCCCTATTCAATGGCAGTGGGTGAGGACTATGCCCGCCAGCGCGGTATACCGGCTGACCAGGTGTTGCGCCTTGCGATGCCGGTGAAAGCTACGCTCAATGTTGCTGAGTTTGAAGCGCTCGCTCTGGAGATCAAATCCGCAATGGGGCCCAAGGTGCAGGCACTCGCCTTGGCATGGACGCAGCCTTATGCCGTGGAATGCAACTCCATCACGTCAGCGTTGACGCTGGGCTTCGCGCCAGAGCTTTGCAGCCAGACTTGCGCGCCCAGCGCACCGTCGGTTCTGTTCAACCAAGCCAGTGTTCGGCCGTTCACGGATTTTGGAGTACGCCCCAGCATGTTGTTGGCCGGCAAAACCGTGGCGAGTGGGAAGGCGCTGATCGACCGCGGTGTGGCCTCGGATAGGCAACTGGGTAAACGGGGTGTTCCGTTTGCGAGCATGGTGCTGTTGCGCACCGCGGATGCGGCCCGCAATGTACGCGCGAGTTGGTATCCGCCCTTGCCGGCCATGGACCAACCCGACCCTGTGTTGGCTCTCGGGGCGCAACTCCGGGTGCAAAGCGACAAGGCAGACCTTCCTGGCCGGGTCGCCCGGCGCGTTGGCAGATCACCTGACTTCGTTTGGTGGTCAACTTAACAACACTACAGGGCAAATGACGGCTCTTGAATGGCTGGAAGCTGGTGTTACGGCAAGCTACGGCACAGTGAGTGAACCTTGCAACCATTGGCAAAAGTTTCCCCACCCGCAAGTGTTGCTGTTGAACTATTTGCAAGGTGCTACTGCCCTTGAGGCTTATTGGCGCAGCGTGGCCTGGCCAGCACAGGGTGTGCTGGTGGGCGAGCCCTTGGCTGCACCTTTCGGGCGATAAAAAAGGGTAACGTGCAGAGCACCTTACCCTTTTTTGGAATCTATTCAGCCGATTACTTGTTCTTGCGACGGCGAGCGATCATTCCCATGACTCCCAGACCGGCCAAAAGCATTGCATATGTCTCGGGCTCAGGTACTGCGGTTACTTCCATGACGCCATATTGGGGAGCCACATATGACGAGACGCTGGGCAGATCGTTCCACGTACCGTTGTTGTAAGTGTGAACGTAGTTTTCGTTGCCGCCAGCATTATTCGGTTCACCGGCAGACCAGTTGGTGTAGGTCAGGGCATCACCGTTAGTCCATGCGAAGGCGGACGCACCAGTACGCTGCAGTCCAATCCACAAAGTTTTGTTGAAACCCCAAGTTGAGATCAAAAAGTTGTTTTCACCTGCGTCATTCACGGCCACCAAATGACCGCCATTCGACACAGCGAAAGCTTCGCTGGCAGTCCAACTGTCGGAGGACAAGAGGCTGTAGGTTTTGCCTCCATATGTTGCTGTGTCTAATACGCTGATAGCCTGAGAGGCTGTTGATGCGACTAGGGCCAAGGTACAGAAGGCTACTTTTGCAAAGAACTTTGACACGATATCTCCCCATAAGTTGTGAGCCTTTAGTGTTTAGCAGTGATTGGGTTAGCACAATAGTCCGTTGGAACTAGATTTATGGGATGTCGCTAAAAGAGCGCCGGTATCGTGTTCAATGGAACCCTATGGATCTTCCGCCCTCTCCAGAACTGACCGACCTCATGCGAGCCCCCGCGCGTGAAGCTCCGGTGACGGCGAGCCTCATGGTGTTGAATTTGCTGGTGTTTCTGGCCATGGCTTTCGCGGGCGGTGGTTGGTGGCATGCGGTGAACGGCGTGCAGCTGGATTTGGGAGCGAACTTTGCTCCTGCGACCCAGGACGGTCAATGGTGGCGCCTTGGCAGTGCCATGTTCATCCACTTCGGGGTTTGGCACTTGGCGGTGAATATGTGGGCGCTGTGGGATATCGGGCGCCTGCTGGAAACTTTGTTGGGACGCTGGCGCTTTGCCGCGCTTTACCTGGGTGCGGGCGTTTGTGGAAACCTGATGTCTTTGGTGGTGCAGGGCAATCGTGCAGTGTCTGGTGGCGCGTCTGGCGCGGTGTTCGGTCTCTATGGCGCTTTGCTGGTGTTCTTGTGGGTGGAGCGCAGGCAGATCCAAGCGGGAGAGTTCCGGTGGCTTTTCGGCGGGGCCTTGGGTTTCTCGGTCCTGATGCTGGCGTTGGGCTGGTACCTGCCGGGAATTGACAACGCAGCGCATGGCGGCGGCCTGGTCGCAGGCATGTTGTGGGCAGGATGCCTGCTGCAGCCTTGGACCGCCTCAAGCCCTGTCTCCGGTGTTCGGCCCTGGCTGTCTGCAGTAGTGTTGATTTCCTCAATCGTTTTATTGGGCCTGATTTTGCCCGAGCCTGCGTATCGCTTGGGCGAAGAACTGAAAGCTCGTCAAAGCATCCAGCGGTTCATGTCCGACGATGAGCGAATTCATGAGCATTGGAATGTCATTTTGAATGATGTTCAAAATAATGGAGCTTCGTTTGAATCCATCGCGGGTCGGATGGATGCAGAAGTGGTTCAACCTTATCGGCAAAGTTTTGAGGCTTTGATGCGAGCTTCGCCGGCTGGAGCCGCACCGTCCGCCGCTACCTTGGCTACTCTGCAGGCCTATGCCGCGCAAAAAGCCTACCAAGCCCAGAGGCAGGCGGACGCCCTGCGCAATGGAATCAAGCCAGACGCACAAGCTTCAGAGAATACGAGCCACCCCAAACCATGAGTGTCAAACAGGAACATGTGTATTGTTTCTGTTTTATTCTCTGGGTTCATAAAGGCAAAACAGGGAGCGGGCATGCCGGATCCACGAGGTTTATGGCCGGGCGACAAGAGCCATGAGTCAGGTCTCAACCTGCTGCAAGCGACAGCCCATCGCGGCTGGCCCATCCGCTTGTCAATAGCTTCGGCGGTGGTTCTTTCCAGCTTGGTGCGGTCGGTGTTGATCGTCGGTGGGGGTTGGCAAGGTGCTCGGCCGAGATTGTTGTATAGGGCTCACGCAGTGCTGTTGGCGCCGGCAAGCTGATCACCGATAAATCCTATCGGACGTTGTAGCCGGCTCAGTTGACTTTGCACTTGTCGTCACCGAGCTCATTGGCGTCTGCGAAGCCTAGAGAGCACCGATGGCAACGCCTGCAAACGCTGGTCATGTTGCGCAGCCTGCAGTGGCCGGAACATCTGGCCCGCGTCGCGGAAAATGCTGCCGATCACCACGAAAAGCTGGAGTTACTTCTTGCGCAGTGGTATCGGGCAGACCTTTGCCGAATAGTTCATGCTGCCGGCTCAATGCGATGAGCTCGACCTTAGCGCGCTGGCGGCACTTCTTCCAGCGGCATAAGCGTGCGCCGGCTCTCGAATCTGCGCTGTTCTCCGCTGAGTGGATCGACAAACTCCAAGGTGCGGGCCAGCAGTTGCAGGGGGCGGCGGTAGTCGTTAGCGCCCTCCGGAGTCAGCACCGGGTAGATACCATCAAACAAGATGGGCAAACCCAGTGCATGCATGTGCACCCGCAGCTGGTGGCGTTGTCCGGTCAACGGGCGGAGCGCGTAGCGGGCCCAATCGCCCGCTACTTCGAGCGGGGCAATGTCTGTGATGGCATTTATCTCGCCCGGCACTTCGGTTTGTTGCATGAAGTGTTCAGCATCGCCAATGCGAGTTTCTCGGTGCACCGGCCAGACAAGGCCCGGCTTCCACGGGGCTATGCATTCGTAAGTTTTAGTCACGCGCCGTTCGCGGAACAGGCCTTGGTAGGCGTTGCGGCCAGCGGGCTGAGTGGTAAACATCACCAATCCCGCGGTGTCTTTGTCGATACGGTGGACGGGTGAGAGGTCTGGCAGATTCAAACGCAGCTGCAGGCGGGCGAGCAGGGTTTCGCGCACATGCTTGCCACTGGGCACCACGGGCAGAAAGTGCGGCTTGTCCACCACCAGCAAATGTTCGTCCTGCCAGATCACTTCTTCCTTGAAGGGAATGGTGGGTTCATCCGGCACTTCGCGGAAGTAGTAAAGGCGCCTTCCCGCCGTGGCCGCGTCAGTGGGGCGGGCTGCTCGGGTTTCAGCGTCGATGATGTCTTCAGACGCAAACCGCGCTTGCCAAGTGCTCGCCGGCACGGAGGGAAAGCGCTGGCAGAAAAAATCGAGCAGATCCGTCCAAGGCCCCGGCGTTACCACAACGCAACTGGGGCGAACTCCTTGGCGTGCCGCTGGTGCAAGGGGCCGGATGCGTGCCAAGGCGAGGGCCTGCTGTTGAAAAGTCCCGCGCAGGCCCAAGCGCTTAGACGCGTTCGAACACCACGTCCCACACCCCATGGCCCAGCTTGATGCCGCGATTTTCAAATTTGGTCAGCGGCCGGTAATGCGGTTTGGGGGAGTAGCCCGCCAGTTCGGGGTGCTCCGGTAGGGCGCGGTTTTTGAGTTTGGGCTCGGCACTCAGCACTTCCAGAATCTGCTCCGCATAGGGCTGCCAGTCAGTGGCGGCATGCAAGTAGCCCCCCGGCTTGAGGCGGGCTGCCAACTTAGCAACCAAAGGCGACTGGATCAGACGGCGCTTGTTGTGTTTGGTCTTGTGCCAGGGGTCGGGGAAGAAGATGTGCACACCGTCCAGACAGGCCAGCGGGAGCATGTGGTCAATGACTTCCACTGCGTCGTGGTTGCAGATACGGATGTTGTGAATGTTCTGCTCACCGATGCGCTTGAGCAAAGCGCCCACGCCGGGCTCATGCACCTCACAGCACAAAAAGTTGGTGCCCGGCAGGGTCAGGGCGATCTGTGCCGTGGCCTCGCCCATGCCGAAGCCGATTTCCAGCACCACCGGGCGTAGGGCATCATTTTTGGCTCCAGCGCCCGCCGCGCCTGCGAAGACCGCTTCGAAATTGATAGCAGATGGCTGGTAGGGCACCAGAAACTGGGGGCCCAACTCGGCCATGGCGCGTTCCTGCCCGCTGCCCATGCGCCCGGCGCGCTTCACAAAACTCTTGATGGTCCGCATGAAGGGCTTGGCCACTCCCTCAGGCTGGGAGGCTACATCGGGGGTGTCGGGAGAAGCGGAATGGGGGTTCGTCATGGCGGCGCGCTGGAAGGGGAAGCAGGGCCTGCATTGTAGGCAGTCTGGTTGGCGGCCTAACGATTTTTCAAAACACTGAACTTATTTCATTGTGAAAAATGTTTTTAACAAAAATTATGTTCAACATATTCAATATGATATATTTTGTCATTGTGTGTTTCCGCACAGGGGCGCACTATTGCAGTGGTCTTCAAGCTTGTCAGGGTTAACACTGAAGGGGTTTTGAATGTTCAAGTCATTACGTTGGGTCATGGCCCTTTTGGGCACGATTGGTGTGGCAGCTGCCCTCGCAGTGGCGGCCCAGGGGTATCACTTCATCAACAAGTTGGACGACTCGGCCAACAAGGTCTACGTGGCCAAGGATGTGGTGGCCGACATCCTTCCACCCCCCATGTACTTGATCGAGATGCGCTTGGTGCTCTCGATGATGATGGACGGAAGCCTGACCGCGGCGGATGGCAAAAAGCGTTTTGACGAACTGGCAGCGGAATACGACCAGCGGGTCGATTACTGGACGAAGAACCCGCCTTTCGGCTTGGAGGCCAAATTGCTGGGTGCACAGCACACGGCGGCGAAGGCTTTTATCTCCGTAGCGCGCAGCAAGATTGTGGAGCCGGTGGTCGCAGGCCAGATGGATGCCGCCAAGGGTAACCTCGCTGCGGTGCATGGCCTTTACATGGAACATCGTGCGGGCGTGGATGCCACGGTGACGGAAGGCAATGCATTCGCCGCGGCCACGATGAAAGATTTTGACGACACACACGTCTTTAGTAATGGAGCGATGCTTGTTACAGCACTGGTAGCTGGTGTGATCGTATTTGTGGTGTACCGCGTGGTGCTGGCGAGCATCCAAAAGCCGGTACGTGGCAGCACGCAGGCAGCCAAATTGATCGCTGAGGGGGACCTGGCAACGCATGTGGCGTTGGATGAAGGACGCACGGACAGCTTGGGCGCCTTGCAGGAGGCACTCCAGACCATGCGCACAGGGTTGAACCGCACGGTATCCACGGTGCGGGGTATCGCTGATAGCGTCGCGAACGCGAGCTCCGAAATTGCCCAAGGCAATCACGACCTTTCCGCCCGAACCGAAAGCCAGGCCAGCGCATTGCAAGAAACAGCAGCCTCCATGGAAGAGTTGACCGCGGTCGTCAACCAGAACGCCGAGTCCGCAGCGCAGGCCAACATCCTTGCCAAACAAGCGGCTGATGTCGCTCAGCGTGGCGGCGCTGCCGTGGAGCAGGTGGTGGAGACCATGCGCGGCATCAATGAGTCATCCCGCCAGATTGCGGGCATCGTGAGCGTGATTGAGGGCATTGCCTTCCAGACCAACATCCTGGCGCTGAACGCGGCGGTGGAAGCGGCGAGAGCCGGTGAACAAGGCCGCGGTTTTGCCGTGGTGGCGTCTGAAGTGCGCTCGCTGGCCGGACGCAGTGCCGAAGCGGCCAAAGAGATCAAGGCTTTGATCGGGGCCAGCGTCGAGCGCGTGGCCCATGGTTCTGCCCTGGCGGACAACGCCGGCGCCACCATGGCGGACATGCTGCAAGCGACCCAACGGGTGAGCAATATCCTGGCAGAGATCAGCTCTGCGAGCCAGGAACAGTCCAGCGGCATTTCGCAGGTGGGTGAAGCTGTTATGCAAATGGATCAGGTCACTC
>RFQA01000014.1 GCA_009925925.1 Betaproteobacteria bacterium | reverse complement strand
ATGAATGCGGTCATGCTCAAAAGCGATGCGGCGGGTATCACGCTGTACTACGGCGCGGGTGCAGGCGCTGAGCAAACCGGCTCGGCGGTGATTGCCGACTTGGTAGACCTGGCCCGCAGCGCCAGCCTGCCACCGGTGCAACGTGTGCCCGCGCTGGGCTTTCAGAGCGTTGCGGTGTCGGCCAAGCCGGTGGTGGCGGCTGACGATGTGCCAAGCGCCTTTTATGTGCGGCTAGACCTGAGCCGCCCGGACGCCACCGCGCCCCGCGTGTTGCAAGCGCTGGCCTTGGCAGGTGTGCAGGTGCAGCGCATGGAGGTGGTGCCCCACCCCGCGGATGTAGCGCAGCCCTGCCTGGCGCTGCTCACCCAGCCACTGGCTTTGCGAGACCTGCGCCCCGCGCTGCAAGCGCTTGAGGCCTGGCCCGAGGTTTTGGGTTTTGCGAGTTTGCTGCGGGTGGAGACTTTAGATTAGCGGAAGACCACGTTGTCATCCACGCTGTATAACACGCAAGCCTGTTTGGCGCGCTCTTCACAGCGCTTCAGGGCGGCTGCGTTTACGTCATCGGTACCGCCTGACACCCATCCCCAGTGTTGGCGGGTGGGTGCCACGGCAAACGCTCTGGGCGGCTTTGCCTGCAGATACCGTTGGTATTGTTCGGTGCCAGCCGCTGACTCCAGTGGGAGCTTGGCAAGGTCCGCCAATGCTGCATAGCCGCTGGGCGGAAACTGCAGCGCCCGCTGCCGCCCGGGCTGCGTGCTTTGGTCCGGGCTGGAGATGCGCCGCACATCGGTGATAACCCCGCGCTCCAGTGCGTTGGTTGCAATAGGCTCGCAGCTGGTGGGGTTCTGTGCGGTCAAGCCATCACAGAAAAAAAGGCTATTGCCCAAGGCGGCGCCCACATCGGGGTGGAAGAAATTGGCCGCACCCCTGTTCTTTTCGATGGCTATCCAGCGCTTGACCAAATCCGGGTCTGCCTTGCCGTCCGAATACTTGAGGATCCAAGCGTAGAGACCGCCCTTTTGCACGGAAGTCCGGTCCAGATTGCCATCTGCACTGTAGTGACCATGAAAACCAACATAGGTGCGGTCCGCCGGGTAGTCGTTGGTGAACAGCCGCTGCTTGCCCCCCAGAAACATGCGCGAGCACGACGATATGCAGTAGCCCGACACCGCAGTGGTCACTCCGGCATCGCGCAAGAACTCGCCAACCCGATACCCCGTCCATGCCTCACCACCATGCGAGTTGCGCAACACCACCAAGTCGATCTTCGGGTTGGCGGCAAAGGCGTCTTTCACCATGACCAGCTCGGTACCGACCACGGGCCCCGAGAGAATGATTGTGTTGCCGTGTGCCGCCAGCTCCATGGAGTGCACACCGCATCCCCAGAGTGCAAAGAGGCAGCATGCCGCCCGTGTTAGAAATCGGTACATCTTGTTCTCTCCCTTGGTGAATCAGGTGGCACTGTTTAAGCTATCCAGCTTAGCCTGTACTGATTGCAGCACCCGACCGACCACCTCGCTGTCGTCGGCGCTCAGGTGTCCCATCAGGTCGCGGGCCACGCGGGCCATCTGGCCTACCGGGGCACGCAACTTCGCCACCAGCATCGTCTTTCTGCCTTGATCCTCATGGACATGGTTCAGATCGAAAAGCAGCTGGGCCGCATCGCCCCCCGCTTGCAAGACAACAGGCTCAAGCTCGTGGTGTCCTTGCCCGGCGCGTTGGTTATGGAGAACCTGTTGGCTGCAGCCATCGCCGTCATCAGCAACCCGCTGGACGTGAGCTGGTTCGGATTTTGGTGGCGCGCATTCAGCCGCTCGCTGTCCACCGGCCTGACCTGACGGGCTCCCGGCCCCAATACCCCCACGCCGCCCTCAGACGTATGAACTGCCCACAATACCGCGCACTACACCCACTCAGGAGCAAGCATGGGAACCATGGTCACATTCACCCGCCCCGATGGCAAAACCGTACAGGGCTATCTGGCCGAACCGGACGCTAGCAACGCACCGGCCGTCGTCGTCATCCAGGAGTGGTGGGGCCTGAACGACCAGATCAAAGGCGTGGCCGACCGCCTGGCCACCGCCGGCTACCAGGCCCTGGTGCCTGACCTCTACCGCGGCAAAGCCACCGTCGAGGCGGAAGAAGCCCACCACCTCATGACCGGCCTCGACTTTGGCGACGCCGCCAGCCAGGACATCCGCGGTGCGGTGCAGTTCCTCAAAGCCCGGGCATCCAAGGTCGGGCTCACTGGTTTTTGCATGGGTGGTGCGCTCACCCTGCTGGGCGCCACCCAAGCCCCCGAGCTGGATGCCGCCGCCGTCTGGTACGGCTGCCCGCCGCTGGACTACATCGATGCCAGCAAAATCAAAGCGCCTCTGCTCGGCCATTGGGCCACGCAAGACGAGTTCTTCAAGATCGATGTGGTCGATGACCTGGAAGCCAAGCTCACCGCCGCTGGCGTGGGCTACGAGTTCCACCGCTACCTGGCCCACCACGCTTTCGCCAACGAAACTGCTGTCGGTCCGCACCGCACTCCCGCCACGCAGTACGACCCCGTGTGGGCCTTGCAAGCGTGGGATCGCACGCTACGCTTCTTCGGTAAGCATTTGGGCTAATCGGGCCACTGGCGCCCGCGCAATATGCGTCAGCAGCTACTAAAAATGTAGCGCTTAGATTTTGCGCGGGTTAGCACCGTTCCCAACCGATAGTCTCGAGTTTTTCAATGCGAGGACTGGGGGCTACTTCGCTGCGAGGCAGTTTCTTGGGGTCTGTAGCACGAGGCTCAACATCGAAGGGAACTTTACTCAGAGACTGGAAGGTCTTTGGCAAAGGCGGTGGTGCGAGTTCAACGTGGTTCGCAACTGATGGGCTTTCCGCTCGTACATACGGGAAAGCTAATGCAAACCGCGACTGAAAAACTAAAACAGCCAGTAAGGCGAAACGGTACGAAGTGGCTGACATTTCAATCGTAATGCAATGGAGTTACCAGTTGAGCAGGGATGCCAGTGCGGCACCCCTGCTTTGGGTGCTTAACCCTCAAAGCCAGAGATCATTGCCAAAACGTTAACGCGCTCTGCATTCTTTGCCTGGACCATTTCGTTCACTACGTCCTGACGGCTCTTTGTTGCGACAGGATTGGCAAATGCCTTGGGGCTGATCAAATCAGTGAAAGCTACAGGTGCGGAGTCGGCGCGCTTGACCGCCATTTCAGCGCGTACTTCCGCGCGGGTTTTGTCGCTCTCAACGCGAGCAAAAGCTTGTGGATTAATCAAATCGGTAAAAGTGAAAGCTTTCGAGACTGTGCTTGGAACAGAAGCGGCCATCGCGGAGGAGGCAGCCAAGGTGCACAAAGTCAATGCGAGAGTAGAAGCGAATGATTTAGTCATGATGAAGTTCTTTCCAAGTAGTTGAATTGGCTGCGGCGGTCAAACACCGTCTGAACAGCATCGATGGGGCGTTTATTAGTTGCGTCTCGTCGATGGGATGAATTGTGAAGTTTCTAATTTCGTTAATAAATAACCTAACAAGCAATGAATCATTGCGCCTTTTGCAATAATCAGAGAAGCTAAAACACAGAAAGGTATATCTATGGATCGATTGCAATCCATGCGAGTGTTTCAGCGTGTTGTGGACGAAGGCGGGTTCGCTGCGGCCGCACGCGTGCTGGACATGTCACCCGCGGTGGTTACACGTCTGGTGGCCGACCTTGAAGACCACCTTGGTACACGGCTTTTGCATCGTTCAACCCGCCGACTATCCCTGAGTGAGGCAGGCGAGGCCTATTTAGCGAGGGTTCGGGCGATCCTTCAAGACATCGACGATGCTCACGCTCTCGCCAGTTCACATTCCAATGACCTGGCCGGTGAGTTGCACATATTGGCACTGCCCGTCTTCGGGCCGCATGTACTCGCCCCGTTGATGGCGGGGTTTAAAAACATTCATCCCAAGATAACGCTCGACATCACCGTTGAAACATTTCTGGAACCACCGGTTGAGGACTATGACCTCGTTTTGTTTGCAGCAGGCGCAGATTACGACGGAGACGTCATCGCCCGCAAGATCGTGTCAACAAACCATGTATTGGTTGCGGCACCCAGCTACCTCAAGGCCCACGGCGTACCAAAAACCCCCCAAGAACTGCAAGCGCACCAGTGTTTACACATCAAGCGAGGTTCGCAGCGGTCCCGCATGTGGCGCATGCAGAACTCTGAAACCAACGAAATTCAGGAAGTTCTCACACCAGCCAGCCTGTGGACAAATCACATCGATACGCTCTTATCCGCGACATTGGCGGGTGGCGGTATTTCCTCGATCGCACTCGCTCTGTCGGGTCGCCTCATTCAAAGTGGAGCTTTGGTAAGGGTCTTGAGCCCTTGGACTACCGGCCAATATGCAGTTCTCGCGGCACTGCCTAGCCGCAAGTTTCTGCCCCGGCGGACACGGGTTTTCCTTGACTATCTGTCAGCGCAAATGCCGGCCCAGCTCAACGATACATGCCACGGTCCAGAAGGCAGCTAAGCCGGACCGCTCACGTTGCGTGTTTACACCTTGGGCGGGCGGTGCAGGGCGCAGAGCTTGTTGCCGTCCGGGTCGCGCAGGTAGGCCAGGTAGAGCTTGCCAACCGAGCCCTCGCGCCAGCCGGGCGGGTCTTCGCAGGTGGTGCCGCCGTTGGCGATGCCGGCGGCGTGAAACGCAGCGGCCTGCTCGGGTGAATCGGTGTTGAAGCCTATGGTGCTGCCGTTGCCCGCGGTGGCCGGCTCACCATTGAGCGGCTGGGTAATGCCGAAGCTGCCGGTGGGCGTGCGGTAAAAGTAGCGGTCCACCACACCGTTGTTGTTGTGGATGCCGGGCTTGATGCCCAGGGCGCCTAACAGGGCGTCGTAAAACCGCTTGGACGCTTCGATGTCGTTAACACCGAGGATGACGTGACTGAACATGGGGGTCTCCTTTGTTGTGTGCCATGGCCGAGCAGAGTTCTACCAGAAAGCCCCAGGCCCGGCCGCACCTGCGGGACTGCCCCCCGCCATCGTCCTGAAAAGCTTCAACCGACCACCCGCTTCCTGGCGGTAATGAAGTACAGCAAGGGCCCGAACGAACCCACCGCCAGGCTGAAAACCGCCCACGGCATAAACGGCCGGCCGTTGGCCTGCGCGTCGCGCCGCATGAACACCAGCAGCAGGCACATGGTGATCACCAGGTCGGCAAATATCTGCCAGCTGGCCGGGTCGCGGGTGTAAAACGCCAGCCACGCGAACAGCCCGCCGTAGTGCAGCAGCGTGTAGCAGGTCAGGGCACCAAAAACAACGAGTACGAAGATCAACACAGCCTTGTTCATGAGAAATCCTTGTGAGTCATGGTGTCGGCAACCATTGCAGACGGAGCCAAGTTTGCGCAGCGCCATGCATGCGCGCAATTACGTCGCAGGTAATTGCGAAAACGCAGCGCTGTGATTCAATGCCCGCATGGAAACCAGCACCATCCACCCGCAAAACACCCAGGCCGACAGCCTGCAAGCCACCCTGCAAACCGCGCGCAAATCCAAGCGCCTGAGCCAGCTGGAACTGGCCCTGCGCATGGGCGTGAGCCAGCGGCATGTGAGCTTTGTGGAAAGCGGCCGCGCCCAGCCCAGCCGCGAGCTGCTGCTCAACTGGCTGCACGAGTTGCAAGCCCCGCTCGCCTTGCGCAACGTGGCCTTGCAGCAGGCCGGGTTTGCCCCGGTCTACCGCGGCAGCGAGCTGGCCGACGCCGTGCTCGCCCCGGTACGCGACGCGCTGGCCCAGCTGCTGCAAGCGCACGACCCCATGCCCGCCATGGTGATGGACGCTGCCTGGAACGTGCTGCACATGAACCGCGGCGCCCAGTGGCTGGCCACCACGCTCATGCCCTGGGTGGCCGACCTGCCACCCGGCACGCCCATCAATATGATCGACGCCATGCTGCACCCCGAGGGCATGACCCAAAACATCACCAACCTTGAAGAAGTGGCCCCCGCCCTGCTGGCCCACATGCGCGACGACGCCAGCGTAGTGCCCGACATCCTGCCCCGCGTTGAGCAACTGGCGCAGCAGATGCAGCAGCGCCTGGGCAAGCGTGTGCTGGCAGCCTGGCCGCGCCAAATGGCGCCGGTGCTCACCACCCGCTTCGCCACCCGGCATGGCGAGCTGGCTTTCTTCAGCATGTTTTCCACCTTCGGCACTCCGCAAGACATCACGCTGGCATCCCTGCGGGTGGAGCATGTGTTTCCGGCGGACGCGGCCACGCGGGCGGTGCTGAATGCGCAGTTAAGCCAAATTGGCATCTAGCGCCCGTGGAATGAGCGCGAGCAGCTACTAAAAACGTAGCAAAACGCGTGGTTCGCTTGCGCCGTGCTCAGCCCACGGGCGTACACAGCTCCACCAAAAAGCCGTTGATGTCGGCCACATAAGCAATCGTCTGGCCCCAGGGCATCACCTCCAAGGGGCGCATGGGCGTTGCCCCTGCTGCTATGGCGCGCTCCAGCGCAGCGGCCACATCGGGCGTGCACAGCGCAATCTCAAAGCAGGGCGCCGTGGGGCTGGCCGCCTGCGGGTTCTTGCCCAGTTGCTGCATCAGGCGGTGGGCTGAAAACGCAAGCACAGTACTGCCGGTTTCCAGCTCGCCGTAGTCGCCGCCTTCATGCAGAAAGCGCGTGGTCAGGCCAAAGGCCGCTTCGTAGAACTTGAGCGTGGCGGGTACGTCGGGGACGTAGAGGATGGTGTAGCCGAGTTGCATGGGGGCTCCGGGAAAGGGTGTCTAAACATCTTTCAACTCTGCAAACTTGGCCGCCATCGTCGGGTTGCCGCGTGTGAGCTTTTTGATCGTCAGGTCGTCGGCCTTGTCATTGGCCAGGCGCAGGTTGTTGGCAGACTTGTGCAACGCTTCCTTGGTTTTTTCCAGGTCCTTGATGGCCTCGTCAATGCGACGAATAGCTTCTTCAAAGCCCTCAGACGCCAGGCGCCAGTTACGCCCGAACGCGGTTTTGAACTCGTCCAGCTGGGTTTCGAACTTGGTGATGTCTACGTTCTGCGAGCGCACCAGCGCCAGCTCGGACTTGTACTTTTGCGCGTTCAGCGCGGCATTGCGCAAGAGCGTGATCAGCGGAACAAAGAACTGCGGCCGCACCACATACATCTTGGGGTAGCGGTGCGACACATCGACGATGCCGCTGTTGTACAGCTCGCTCTCCGGCTCCAACAGGGACACCAGCACTGCGTATTCGCACGCCTTCTCGTTGCGGTCCTTGTCCAGCTCTTTCAGGAAGTCTTCGTTGCGCTTTTTGGTGGCCGTCTCGTCGCTCTCGTTCTTCATTTCAAACATGATGGAAACGATCTCGGTGCCGTGCTCGTCCGCCTCGCGAAAAATGTAGTCGCCCTTGCTGCCGGTGCGGGCGTCGTTGTCTTTCTCAAAATGCGCGCGCTGAAACGCCGCCGCACGGATGCGGTTGAACTCAATCTCGCAGTGCTGCTCCAACGTCTCGCCCACCATCTTGGTCGATAGCCGCGCTTTCATGTCCCGCAGGCGCTCAATCTCGCCTTCGCGGTCGCGCAGCTGCAAGGCGAATTGCTCTTTGATGGCTTTCTCTTCCAGCTGGTTCTTGACGGCGATGAGGCTGAGGTCATTCTTCAAGGCATCGCGCTCCTGCGCGACCACGCTCACGGCTTCATTCACCGCCAATTGGCGCGCGGTGTCGCTGGCCGCCAGCTTGGCGTGCAGCGCCTGTATTTCTGCGTCCTTTCTGGCGGCTTCGGTCTGCAGCGCATGGGCCAGCTTGGCCTCGGCCAACTGGGCGGCTGCTTGTTGCGCGCTGCGTGCTTGGGCCAGCTCGGTGGCCAGCGCATCGCGCTGCTTTTCTACCGTGCCCAAGGCTTCGGCCACTGCCAGCTTGCGCGCCACTTCGCCTGCGTCCAGCTGGGCCTTGAGTGCCTGAATCTCGGTGTCTTTGGCAGACGCAGCCTTTTGCAGCGTGTTGGTTACCTCGGCCTTGGCCAGAGCAATCGCGTCGCGCTTTTCCCGCTCGGCTAGTTCCAACCGCTCGTGCAAAGCTTGCTCAAACGCGCCATCGCGCACCTGCTTGAGGATGTCGGCATACCCCGCCTCGTCGATTTTGAAGGCTTTGCTGCAGTGGGGGCAGATGATTTCGTGCATGGGGAGCCTTAGGTTGGTCCGTACAGGTTGTGATAAATCAGAGTCTCACGCTGCGATGCGAATTTGATCAGGCGTAAGTAGCTTACTGTTGATGAGTTCAGCTCGCGCGCCTTCAGGGTTAGCGGTAAACATCAGTACTCGCAAGTCCTCTTTCGCACGCGAAAACGAAACATAGGCAAGCTTCTGAGTTATGGTGCGTTGCCTGTCAGTTGGCTCGCCGGCCGTCAGCGGCGTCAAGACTTTGTTGAAGCTGTAATTGTTCCAGGCGGCCTCGACATCGTCATAGACAACCATGACCTTTTCGTATTCCTCACCTTTTACCCCGTGTTGAGTGCTGTAGGCAGTGTTGTTGGCAATGAATTCAGCATAGTGAGCCACTGGCCCGGGTGGCATTTGGAATAACGAGTCAGCGAGCCAATCTCCTTTGTCGAGACTGTGAAGATCTTCATCAAATTCTTCATCTCTAGGCGCGCGAACGAGATGCTCACCTAGCTTCTCAGAGGGTTGGACGATCTGGTTGTCAATACAGAAACGAAGAACGGTACCTATCGTCCCTGTGCGCCACAAAGCCTGCAATTGACTCACCAATACGGTCGAGGTTTCGACCATTACCTTCAGCGACTTTGCTGCATTGAATCCGTCTACTGAGAACGCCGGGCTTTCGCGCCGAAGTAAATTAATAACCATTCGGGCATCGCCTTGCTCATGTGCCGCGATCAACGGGCAAATAGTAGAAAGAAAAGGCTTTAGAAGAAAATGCTCACCGGACTCAAAAGCATCCTGTGCGCGAGACGAGGCATATTCACCAGTGAAGAGTCGGTTTAGATCGGCAAAGCCCAGCCGCCGCGCGATCATTTGACGCACAAGGAAAAGTTTCATGACGTCATCTCGTCCGGTCCACCCCCAGCCCTCGATCGCATCGTCCATTCGCGCTAGCGCGCGCTCAATCTGGTCCTCTGAATAGCGCTTGCGAGGCTCAGTTGGCTCCTCCGCCTGAACTAGCAGGAATTCGACACTTCCTTCGCAAGTCTTATTTGCGCCAGCGGCATATTGCTCGACGTCATCACGATAGGCGTTTAAAAGCCGGATGACACTCTGAGAACAGCGGAAATTTTCGGTCTTCGTGATGAGCTCTCCGCCTGCAGGTGGCACAAAGTCTCCTGCGCTTCGGTCGTAAATTTGCTGCCATGGATCCCCAAAATAGCCAATCACTGGAAGGCCGGTGCCAGCACCTACTAAATTGAGTCCGGCGACGATGCCTTCAAATGTGTCCTGGGCTTCATCGACAAATATGTATGGAAACCGAAGGCCGGTGATCCGTCTGAATGTGACATTTTTTGCAAACAGATAGGTTGCAATCTCAATGACGTCATCATGACCAATCTGGCCTTCACCGTAATCGCTGAAATTTGTGTCCGAATATTCGAAGAAATTGACTTTTGCGATAGCTGCAAGATCTTCTGTCAGCCGCTCGATCTTTGCGCGCGCCTTCAATACTTTTTTACTCTTTCCTCCGTTGTCATCTTCCTTGGCTTTCTCTATAAGGGCCGGGATGCGACTCTCTCGCAGCGCCTCCCGAATATCTTCGTGAAAGCGGCTAATCTGTCCCCACAGAAAGCTGTGAAGCGTTGAAACTAAGTAGATGTCGTCGAACCCCAACCGAGTCTTGATAACCTCTACTGCGCGCTTGGTAAAGGTGATGCAGGCGATACGTTGACCGTGCCTCTTGAGTGCAATCCCCTCGCGATCGCGGATTCGGCCCAGAGCCTCGACCAGCGAGCTTGTTTTACCGGAGCCTGCGCCGGCAATCATCGCGAAGCTGCGATGCTCCTCTAGGCATTTTTGAACTTGTACATCCGCTGCGCTTTCAACCCGGGCCGCCATACTAAGCAGCCTCCATCGCAGCAGCAACAGGTGTAGCTGTGGTGGTGGGCGGTGGACACAGCCGCTCTTCAAGCCAACGTAACCCCTCAGCAATGTAGTTAGGGACAATCAAATATTCAGTGCATGCCAAGATATCCATCGCGAAATCGGTCTTCTTGAAACTGTCGGATCGAATTCGGTCGTAGACGCTTTGATACGCGTCTTGGAGTTGTTCTGGTATTTCAATACCGATGGACAGTGTGCCGGACCGAAGCAATCCGAAATTCTCGTAAACGATCGCTTCTTCTAAGGTGCGGGGGCGGAGTTTCGCACTAACAGCACCATCGACAACCTCGATATCGGTTTGGAACGCTATGCAGCGATCTTTGGCGGCTTGCTGCTTGTCCGCCGCAGTTAGTCCAATCAAGCCTGCGATCGTGGTTTGCGCGCACAGCTTTTTGAGGGAGGCATTAGACGTTCGCGCACCAACAACGTCCGCCCGACAGGCAGTCGGATATCCAGTTGGCATCACTGAGTCCAGATCCGTGATGACTAGATAGGGAATGTGAAGGAAGCTGAGCAAGCCTTCGAAACGGTGGGCATACGCTCCACCCACCTCTAAAACCGTCAGGTACGTGGATTGCAGTCGCTTCGCAGTGCGCTCAATCATGTCAGGCATAAGGAGCTTTTCAACCGCCCCTTCAACCAGGATGGCTGCGTCGGCGAAGAAAAGGTCGCAGTGCGTGAGTCGAAGATAGCGTTTAAGAAAAGCCAATGATTCCAAGGGCGATATGAGCTTGCCTTCAATCGTCTCCGCTTCTGGTTGGAATGCTCGAAGACTGTGAACCTTAGAAGCGTTAGGTATGCCCGATGTCGCCACGTCACCCTCAATGTGGCACCGCTGGAAGTATCGAACTTTCTCGAAAGCCACCGCTTCCATAATATGAGAGGAGTGTGTTGTGACGACGAGCTGCGGCACCAAACTAGATTCACCTGATTCCAGAGCGGACTGGTTGATAACCTCCCAAATATTTGAAATAAAGGTCTGCTGCACTTGGGCGTGGAGATGCACCTCTGGCTCTTCAATAAAGATCATCAAGCATAGTGGTCTGTCCTCTTTGGTCATCACCCACTGAGAATGGAAATGCCGGGCCTGTATAGCCATATAGATCAGGTTTTTGAAGCCAAGACCGTTGTAAAGCTCGGGTAGTTCGTGCTCCCGGCTGGGATCAACATAGAGCAGCTCAGTGCTTCCACGCAATGCAGTTTCAGGGCTGAGCGAGGAAATGATGCGTAACTCACGATCGTTAATCGACGGAACGCCAAGATGCTTGATCAGCCTTATCAATGGGTCGAATTGCTTGGCGTAATGGTCTGTTAGCAGCTTGTTGTTCGCATCGATCACACCGTGAGCATCTGCGGCATGCCCAACTTGCTCAAGGTTCTTCCGGTAAAAGGCGGCAAATGCCGACGAAAGTCGATTGCTACGGCTACTGTCGTCATCGTTGATGTTGCGCTGTGCATCAACGAACTCAACCCGAATGAGATGCTTCAGGAGTCGTTTGCCTTCGTCGGACTCAAGCTCGCTCGTCACGATCTCGGGTGGCGCCCCTTCAATTGACTTGTCATCAAGTGAAAAATAGCGAACCGCAAAATGGCGTCCTAGATTTCCGTCGAGCGAAAGATACTGCGCTAAAGCCCTTGCACGTGTCCCATCTTTCTGGATGGGGTAAGCGGATTCATATTGCTCGCGTAGCTTTTGTGCGTCCTGTATCTCGTACGACAGTCGAATGCCGACGCGAGTGAAGTCGGAAAGTTTGGGCAATAACGTGAAAACTCTGCCGAATGCAATGCTCTCGGGATCGATGGTGAACCACAAATCGAGGCTAATTTTCGGTAGTTGCTCAGCATTCCCGGTAGCAGCAAAGCTATCAAAGTTTGCCATTCTGGCGACCGAGAAATCGTGAATCTTGAATTCGCGACCGCCAAGAAAGCAGCGGAATATTGCTGTGGCAGACGTCTTTCCGCTGTTGTTTGGTCCAACAAATATTGACTCGCGTTCTTCGATGTCTATCTGAACGTTTTCTAGCCTGCGAAAATTTCTAATGGCAACTTTGCTGACCTTCATAAGTATCCTTTTTATTGCTGTAGTGTGCGAAATCTCTATGCGCTAGTCATAGCCCTAATCGCTTGCCAAAGTCGTTGGTGCCACTCGCTGTTAGTACCAATCGCTGCGTAGCCCTCGTAGCCGCCACATAAAACACCCGCGCTGCTTCCTTCTCATCCTCCCCCACCGCAGGCATATGCCCCACGCCGGGTAGAGCAACCACGGGGAACTCCAGGCCTTTGCTGACCTTCATGGTCATCACCTTGATCTTGTTGCTGGTGGGATCGAAGTCTCCATTTCCAAGTCGGTTCTCTACCGGCAGCTTGCGTTGCGCCAGGGTGCGGGCGCACAAATCCCGGGTCTTCCAGTCAGCACACAGCACTGCCATGTCGCCCCACGCAAAGCCCTCTTGGTGGGCTTGGGCCAGGTGGTCGGCAATGGCTTCTGCTTCTGCCTGCAGGGTGGGCAGTTTGATGATGAGGGGCTCTTGCCCCTCGCGCCCGCAGCTCACAGGTTTGAGCAGGGGGATGCCGTCGTCGTCTTTGTCGTCCGCAGTCAGCAGGTCAGCCGCCACCAGGCTGGCGGTATGCAATATCTGGCGGGTGTTGCGGTAGTTGATCTTCAGGATGGTGGTGCGGCCCTGCGCCTGAATGCCCACGCTCTTGAAGCTGAACTGTTTGCTGCGCGCGCGTTCGTAAATGCTTTGCGCGTCGTCGTACAGCACCAGCAGGCTGTTGGTGCTGGGGTCCACCATCTGCGTCACCAGCTTGAGCCATTCGGGCGCGAAGTCGTGGCCTTCGTCGATCATCACCGCTTGGTATTGGCCGCTGGGGATTTGCTGGCGGTCCACGCCCGCTATGACCCGCTGCACTAGTTCTTCCGCATATTGCTGGCTGCTCATCTGACCGGGCAGCGTCTGCCCATAGGCCACTAGCTGCTCGCGGCACCATTTATGAAAGTGCCGCACATGCACCTTGCCGCCCAAGCCTTTGGCGTCCATCACGCTGGCCAGCTTTACGCCCAGCGGTTCGTTAAAGCAGAGGATGAGGATGGGTTTGCTGCTTGCCGTGCTGGCCTTGGCCAAGTACTCGGCGCGGTAGCCCAGGATCATCGTCTTGCCCGAGCCCGCCACGCCGTGGATTACGCGGTGCCCTTCGCCCAGGCTGCGTGCCAGCTGCTCTTGCTGCAGGTCCATCACACGCATGATGTCGGGCAGGGTGGCGGCCTCGTCGTTGTCGTCAAACAGCGCGCCCTGCTGCACACGCACCTCGGGGAACATGATCCAGCGCACGCGGTCGATCTGCGGCAGGCTCAAAGCGCCGCGCATGCCGTAGGGGAACATGTCCCACAGCCGGCTTTGCAGGTCTTCGGCTTCCACGGTTTCCGTCATTTCGTCCTGGCAGATCACGCGGTGGGGCTCTATGGCGTGTTGCAGTTCGGCGGCTTCAAACTGCTTGCGGGTGATAAAGGGGAACACCACGCCGTAGCTCCACGGGCACACCAGCTTGCCCGCGTGCGGGCCGTCGGGTTGCACCAGCTGCGGGTCGCGCTGCAGGGCGTTGACCACGGCGTGGGCGTATTGGCGGGCTTGCTCCAGCGGGTTGATGACGGTCTTGGGCCCGCTGTCGCCCATGATCTCCCAGTCTTGCTTGTTGGCCCGCATGATGGTGCTGCCCACTTTCCAGTCTTTCACCTCCAGCACCAGAATGCCGCGTCGCGGGTGCAACACGCAAAAGTCGGGGTGGGTGTTGCGCGGGCCCATGGGCACGTCGTACCAGAGCCGGTAATCGTCGTCGAGCTTCGCTTCCAGCCGTTCGGCCAGCCGGCGTTCGCCTGTGGTCATGCGTGAAACGCACGCGCCGATTGCCGGAATCAATGTCGCCATGAACTGCCTGCCACCCTGAATGCTTTTTTTAGATGGCCGCCATCATGCCCGCATAAAAGCACAAATTCAATTTGATTGGCTTGCGAATTTCACTATTCTGGTGCGGCGCTGGCCCCGGCAAGCCTAGGGTTTAAGACCGCACCCGCCTTAAGTTGAATCCGCTACCATGCAATAAACGCCACCAAAACACGAGCCAAAAATGCCTCTGGCGCCCATCAAACATGCGCGAGCAGCTATCAAAATCATAGTAAGTGTGATTTTGCTCCTGCCACTGTGGGTGGCTGCGCAGGCGGTGCCGGTGCAGGCGGTGGGTGCGGGCGCCATGGACGTGAGCCCGGCGCTGGCTGTACTGGAGGATGCCGATGGCAGCCTGACCCTGCCGGAGGTGCTGGCCGCAGACCGCGCCGGCCGCATGGTGCCACGGCCCGGTGCGTCTCAAGGCTTGTCGCTGGGCTTTACCCGCTCGGCCTTCTGGCTGCGGCTGGAGGTGCGCAACCCCGGCTCCGCCGTGGCGCACCAGCTGCTGGAGGTGAGCAACGCGCGCATTTCCCATGTGTCTTTCTTTGTGCCTGATGACGCGGGCCGCTACACCGAAACGCGCACCGGTGGCGACCTGCCTTTTGCCACCCGGGCGGTGGCGCACCGGCATCTGGTGTTCCCGCTGCAGGTGGCGCCGCAGGCCACGCAGGTGGTGTACCTGCGGGTGCAGTCCACCATCGGGCTGATCGTGCCGGTGCAGCTGTGGGCCCGGCCTGACCTTGATGAGCACACCCACACCGACTACATGCTCCACGCCTGGTACTACGGCATGGCCACGGCGATGCTGGTGTTCAATCTGATGCTGTGGGTGGCATTGCGTGACCGCATTTATGGCTACTACGTGGTGTTTGTGGGCGCTACCGCGCTGATGTTGGCCTCCAAGGCCGGGCTGGCTTCCCAGTACTTTTGGCCCGGGGCGCTGGTGTGGAGCAACTTTTCGTATTACACGGCCGCGTCGGTAGGGGCGGCGGCGTTTTGCCTGTTCACCCGCCGCATGCTGGACACCGCCACCGTGCTGCCCCGTGTGCACCGCGCATTGCAGGCGCTGGCGGCGGTGCACCTGCTGGCACCGCTGGTGTATTGGTTTGCCATAACGCCAGTGGCGCGCTTTGCCACGCTGCTGTTTTTGTTGACTGTGCTGGCCGTGACTGCGGTGGGCGCGTGGTGTGCCTTTTTGCGTATGCGCAGCGCTTACTACTTTTTAGGGGCCTTTGGCATGTTGGCGGTGGGTAGCCTGGTGACCACCGCGCGCAGCTTCGGCTGGTTGCCGACCAATGCCTTCACCGTAAACGGCTTTCAGCTGGGCTCCAACCTCGAGATGCTGTTGCTGGCTTTTGCGCTGGCCGACCGCTTTAACCAGATGCGCCGCGAAAAGCACATGGCGCAACGCGAGCTGGTGTCCACCCAGCAGCAGTTGGTGGAGACACTGCGTGCCTCCGAGCTGGAGCTGGCCCAGCGGGTCGAAGAGCGCACCCGCCAGTTGCAGGCGGCCAACGCGCGGCTGGAAGCACTGAGCATGGTGGATGGCCTGACCGGCATTGCCAACCGCCGCCACTTTGACCAAGTGCTGCTCAAAGAGTGGGCGCGGCTGGAGCGCGCCGGCCAGCCCTTGGCGCTGGTGATGCTGGATGTGGACTGGTTCAAGCGCTACAACGACCACTTCGGCCACCAGGCTGGCGACGAGTGCCTGCGCGGCGTGGCCCAGGCCATCAGCGGCGTTAGCCGCGCCAGCGACCTGGTGGCGCGCTACGGTGGCGAGGAGTTTGTGATCATCGCCCCCGGCACCGATGGTTCGCAGGCCCTGCAAATGGCCCAGCGCGCATGCGATGCGGTGCGCGCCCTGGGCATGCCGCACCCGCTGGCCTATGAATCGGTAGTCACCGTGAGCTGCGGCGTGGCAGTCACCGTGCCCGGCCCGGAGGACAGCTTGGAGAGCCTGCTGGGCCAAGCCGACGACGCGCTCTATGAAGCCAAGGCCCAGGGCCGCAACCGCGTGGTGCTGGCGGAGGCCTTGGGTGGGTAACTGGTATTAAAGTGGTTATACAATCAAGACCACTTCCATCCAGCCACTCCCCGCCACGTGACTGCCGCCCCATCCAGTCTTGAAGACACCTCTCCGCTGTACCTGCAGCTGGCGCGCCAGCTGGCGGCGGACATTCGCGCGGGCACTTTCCGGGTCGACCAGGCGCTGCCCTCGGAGCGGGTGCTGTGCGAGTCGCTAGGCGTGTCGCGCATCACGGCGCGCAAGGCGATTGACGTGCTGGTGGAGCAGGGCCTGGTGGTGCGCAAACATGGCTCGGGCAATTTCATTGCGCCGCGCATCGAGCAGCCCACCAGCAAGCTCGCCAGTTTCTCGGAAGAGCTGCGCCAGCGCGGCTATGTGCCAGCCAGCCAGTGGATCACCCGCGAAACCGGCGTGGCCACCGTGCCCGAGCGCGAGGCACTGGGCCTGCCGCGCGGTGCCAAGGTGGCGCGGCTGCTGCGCCTGCGCCTGGCCGATGGCGTGCCCATGGCCTACGAGCACAGCGCCCTGCCTTTGACCGTGCTGCCCCGCCCGCAGGAGCTGGACGGCTCGCTCTACCTGCACCTGGCCCGCAGCGGCGCGGCCCCCGTGCGCGCCGTGCAGCACCTGCGCGCCATCAACGCCACGGCCGACATGGCCGCCCATTTGCAGGTGCCCGAAAGCGCCGCGCTCTTGTGGGTGAGCCGCGTGGCCCATAGAGAAGACGGCACTGCCATCGAATTCACCCAATCCTATTGCCGCAGCGACTACTACGCCTTTGTGGCCGAACTCCGGAGCACGCCATGACGGCACTTACTTCTTTGCAAGGCCACATCCTCACCCCCGCCGGCTTTGTGCACGGCAGCCTGCATAGGGGCGCCGATGGTCGCATTGCCGGCATCACCGGCGAGCCGGTGAGCGAGGCCCAAGTGCTCGAGAGCAGTGCGCCCATCGTGCTGCCCGGCTTCATCGACCTGCATGTGCATGGCGGTGCGGGGCACGACATCATGGAAGGCGGCGACGCAGCCTGGCACGTGGCGCGCCTGCACGCGCAGCACGGCACCACATCGCTGCTTGCCACCACCATGACCGCACCGCAAGCGGACCTGGATGCCGCCTTTGCTGCACTCGCGCCCTTGTGCACTGCGCCTGCGCCCCATGCCGCCCGCGTGCTGGGTGTGCACCTAGAGGGGCCGTACATCAGCGAGGCGCGCTTGGGCGCGCAGCCGCCGTTTGCGCGGCCCGCGAGTTTTGACGAGATCCACCGTCTGCATGCGCTGGCGCCCATCCGGCTCATTACGCTGGCGCCCGAAGTGAGTGGCAACGAGGCGCTGATTGCACAGCTGGTGGCTGAGGGCTTCAAGGTGCAACTGGGCCACACCACCGGCAGTTACGAGCAGGGTGTGGCTGCGCTGCGCTGCGGGGCCACGGGCTTTACCCATCTGTTCAACGCCATGTCGGCCCTGCACCACCGCGAGCCGGGCATGGTGGGTGCGGCGCTGGCACATGCTGAGTTTGCAGAAGTCATTCCTGACCTGCTGCATGTGCACCCCGGTGCCATTCATGCGGCGCTGCGGGCTATCCCCAAGCTGTATTGCGTGACTGACTCTACGTCTGCCGCCGGCATGCCCGATGGCGACTACAAGCTCGGCCGTCACACCGTGACCAAGTGCATGGGCGGTGTGCGCCTGGCCGATGGCACGCTGGCCGGCTCGGTGCTCAGCATGGACCAGGCGCTGCGCAATCTCGTCAACACACTGGGCCTGAGCCTCGCCGACGCCAGCAGCCGCGTGTCCACCTTCGCTGCCGACCACATGGGCTTATCCGACCGCGGGCGTTTGCAGACTGGTGCTTGGGCTGATGCGGTGCAGCTCGACCGCGACTTGCACGTGCAAGCCGTTTGGGTCGAGGGGCGCAGCGCGCTACAAAAGTAGGAGCTGCTCGCGCATATTTCGCGGGCGAAAAGCAACTCCGCAAGAAATGTATGCTCCGTTTTTTTAGACTGCCGGCTGTTCTATTCACCGGAGTCTGAAAATGCACATGGAAACATTAACCCAAGCCATTCACGTTGTTGGCATCGAGCTGCGCACGACCAATCTGGAGGCCATGCAGACGATCCCGCCGTACTGGCAGCGCTTTGCCACCGAAGGCGTGCTGGGCCAACTCCAAAGTCGGTTGAGCGACGAGGTCTACGCCGTCTACACCCACTTTGAAAATGCGGGTAGCAACAACCAGGGGCTGTATTCGCTGGTACTGGGCGCAGCAGTGCCGGCCGGAGCCGGGGTGCCACCCGGCATGGTGCGTGTGGTGGTGCCCGCATCCATGCGCGCCGTGTTCGAGGTGGAGCCCGGCCGGCAGGACCTCGTGGGCCCCAAATGGATGGAGATATGGGGCCACACCGAGCTGCCGAAAACCTTCATTGCAGAGTTTGAGCGCTACAGTCCTGATGGCAACATCCAGATATCCATTGGCCTGGGAGGCACCTGGCACTTATGAACCGCAGTCACAGTTGGACGGACTATCAGGAGCGCCTGAGCCGGGTGATTGCCTATGTGCACGACCATCTGGCCGAGGAATTGAGTTTGGAGCAACTGGCGGAGGTGGCGCATCTCTCGCCTTTTCACTGGCACCGCACCTACCATGCACTGCATGGCGAGACGATGGCAGCGACCATACGCCGGCTGCGGCTGCATCGGGCCTCTGGCTACCTGGCCAACACGCAGCAACCCGTAGCGCGCATTGCCACACTGTGTGGCTACCCGAATGCACAGTCGTTTACCCGCGCCTTTCGCACGCTGTATGGCATGGCGCCCATGGAGTACCGCGCCAAGGGAAGCCATGTGCTGTTCCGCCAAGGACAAGCGCATGTGCAGGCAGCCGGTTACGCGGTGGATATCCGGTATGTACCGGCCGTGCAACTTGCGGGGTTACCGCATCGGGGGTCTTACATGCGTATCGGGAAAGCGTTCGAGAATGGCTTTGCCCGTATGGGAGCGCAGGGCCTTTTGCGTCAAGACACGCGTTGGCTCGCCTTGTACCACGATGACCCTGCGGTGGTGCCCGAAAAGCAGCTTCGCGCTTGGGCCGGCCTTTCCTTGCCAACGGAATCAAGCGCGATGCCGCCGTTGGAGCCCCGGACCCTGGGTGGGTGCGTGTGTGCCGTGCTCCGCCACCGGGGGCCCTATTCCACCATGGGCGCGGCCTATCAGTGGTTGTATGGAAGCTGGCTGTTGCAGTCCGGCCGCGAGGCGTTGGACCAGCCGGTGTTTGAAGAGTATTTAAACAATCCGCGTGACACTGCACCTCCCGATTTGTTGACCGAAATCTGCCTCCCACTGCGTGAGTAAGCAGATAAACCGCTACAAACTCAATAGCTGCTGGCGCAATTTCTACGAGCGCTTGAGGGCTTTGGAGACACTTTCCTTGGCATCGCCCACCGAGGCGCGCACCGCACCCATGTTCTTCTGGATGTTGCCTTTGACTTCCATGGACTTGTTGCCCAAGGCTTTGCCGACGACCTCTTTGACTTTGCCTTTGGCTTCCTGTGTGCGTCCCTTGATCTGGTCTTTGTTGATACCCATGAGTGGCTCCTGAAAAGGTGGGCCGGCTCGTCACCGGCATGCAACGGGGGCTGCATGCTTGCCACGGTAGGCCGGTGCCAATAGGGCGTCGGTGCGCAGGCGCACCCGGCGCAAAAACCGTCTTTTATATTCAGGGGTAATAAAGGTGTTGACTTTTATTTACGTATGGATATAATTCAACGCAGGAACACGGTGCTACCCCGACACACCCCGTTCCACGGAGCCGCCAAGAGAAGTCTTTTGCCGTCGGCATCCGGCCTATTCGACACCTGTCGACCGCGTTGATCTGCAGAGCAGCAGCCAACCGAATCTCTTTTTGCTCAAGCCGGCCTGATAACGTGGCCCGCACCTCTCCCTTTTCATGAATCAGAATTTCGAATCCGCTATCCCCATGGGCAACTACATTGTTTCGCCCGCAACGCAAGAAACCAGCAACGGTCTGTACCGTGCCTCCATCGCCGTCCAGCGCAGCCAAAGCAAAGGCGCTTACTGCCGGGTCTTTAACTTCGACTGCGAGTTTGTCTCCCGCGAAGCTGCCCGCGTGTACGCCATTACCCAAGGCTGGTTAGAGACCGGCAGCGCCAACCCGCAAACCTGCTGAAGCAGGCCGGACGCACCAAGCCACCGACATCACCCCATTCCGCCGCCCGCAAAGGCTGCAAACCCGCGCACCCCAGCCACCCGGGCTGACAGCGCACTCACTGAAAGGCTCACCATGAGCAGCAAAATTTACGTGGGCAACCTGCCCTACTCCGTCACTGACGACAGCCTGCAGAGCAACTTCTCCGAATTCGGCGAAGTCACCTCCGCCAAGGTCATGATGGACCGCGACACCGGCCGTTCCAAGGGCTTTGCCTTTGTGGAAATGAGCACGCCCGCATTTGCCCAAGCCGCCATTGACGGTTTGAACGGCCAATCCGTGGATGGCCGCTCCATCGTGGTCAACCTGGCCCGCCCGCGTGAAGACCGTGGCTCGGACGGCTACCGTGGTGGCCGTAGCAGCTACTAAGCGCTCATCGCCCACAAAAAAGCCGGCTCTGGTAGCCGGCTTTTTTGCGTCTGGCGGCGGATTACATCTTGCCGAACTTGGCCTTGGCCGCTGCCATGCAGGTGTCCTTGGCGGTGGAGGCCAGGGCATCGCACTTCTCTTCTGCCACCTTGAGTTCAGCGGCGCGTTTGGCGTCGGCCGCGTCGGTGCGGACTTCCCTGTTGTCGGTTTTGGCTTCTGCATTGGTTTGACCGGTCTTCATTTGTACGGTGGCGTCGGCCTTGGCGGTAGTGCGCGCGGCCTTGGCCTCTTTCACACATACATCCTTGGGGTTGCCCGACAGGTCATCGCACTTTTGTTTGGCCACGTCATAGGTGGCCTCTGCCTGCTCGGTGCGCACTTTGTATTGCGTTTTGAGCGTGGGCTTGTAGGTGTTGTCCAGCTCGGCCAGCGCTACCGACTCTTTGCCTTTGGCCTCGGCAACACAGATGTCACGCGCATTGCCGGACTGGGAGTTGCAGGCCTTTTTGGCGGTGCTGTATTCGTTCTTGATGCGTGTTTTGCTGGCGTTGAAGTCGGTAGGCGACATCTGCGCCATCGCAGTGCCGGCAAACAGAAAGCAGGCGGCCATAGTGGCGCTGCGCAGCAGGGTGTGGGTGGTTTTCATGGGGAATCCTTAAAGTGAAAACAGTGGCAGGCCATGCAGGCCTGAGAGTCGTCACAGTAAGGGGGAAGGGGCGGCCGGTCTGTTCGTTGGTGGACATACCGGCGCGAAGCTAGTCGGCCGGCAACGCTGCGAGCAGCACCGTCACCACCAGCCCACCCTCGGCATGGTTGTGCAGCCGGATCTCACCACCGTGCGCCTGGATGATGTTGCGCGCAATGCCCAGGCCCAAACCGGTGCCGGTGCGGTTTTGTTGCTGGCCGTGGCTCAGGCGCACATGCGGCTCAAACGCCGCTGACATGCTGGCCTGCGCGATGCCGGGCCCGAAGTCCCGCACCTCCACCAGCGCGCGGCTGCCCTGCAGGCTCAGGCGCACCTGCACCCGCTCACCATAGAGCACTGCGTTGTCCAGCAGGTTGCTCAGGGCGCGCTCCAGCGCTAGCGGTTTGCCCAGCACGCTCACTGGCTCTGCCGTGCATTCGATGGTGGCGTCCGGGTGAATGGGGCGTTGCGCCAGGCGGGCGAGCAGGGTGTCCAGCCGCACGGGGGTAAGGTTCTCGTGAATATCGGTGTCTTTCACGCTTTGCAGCGCGGCTTTGACCATGACATCGAGGTCATCCAGGTCTTCGTGGAACTCGGCGCGCAGGGTGTCGTCGTCCAGCAGCTCTGTGCGCAACTTGAGCCGCATGATGGGCGTTTTGAGCCCGTGTGAAATGCCCAGAAACAGTCGCTCCCGGTCCACCAGGTAGCCCTGAATGCGGGCCTGCATTTCATTGAAGGCGCGGGCGGTGCGGCGCAGCTCGGCGGTGCCGGTCTCGGGCACGCTCTCCGGTGCGGTGTCGCTGCCGAACGCATTGGCGGCCGAGGCAATTTTGTTCAGCGGGCGTATGAGCCCGCGCACCAGCAGCACGCTGATCACCAGGGCGGTCAGCAGCGTCACCAGCTGCAAGGCCACGCGGTCCCAGGTGAGGGGGTTGGCGTTTTCCAGAAAGTAGGGGTCGGGCATGGTGGTGGCCAAGTACAGCCAGCGCCCGGGCTCGAACTCGGCCTGGATGACCAGCACCGGTGCGGGGCGCGGGCGCAGCAGCAGGGTGGCTTCGACCCACGAGTCCGGCAGGTCGCGCACCATGCGCCCGTCGTCAGACACCTGCAGCGTCTCGGGCCAGGCAAAGGCTACGCTGGGGGATTGGGTGTTGCCCGCCAGGTTGCGGGTGAGGTCGCCCTGCATGGCTTCCACCACGGCATCCACCAGGCCGTTGCCCTCCACCGGTTGCACGGGCACACGCGCCTTGTTCACGTTGATGAAAAAACGTGTGCCGCCCATGGTGCGCAGCTGCTCAATCAGGATGGGGCGGAACTGCGGCGGCAGGTCGCGGAAGAAGCGGATGGAGCCTGCCGCGTTCAGCGCAATCGCGTGGCCGGCACTCAGGGCCTCGGCCCGCGCGCTCTCGCGCAGCTGCCGCGCCCACAGCAGTGTGCCCACCAGCTGCGCGCTGATGACGCCCAGCGCCATGACCACCACGATGCGGCCCAGCAGGCTGTCGGGCAGGTAGCGCCGCGTCCAGCGGCGGCGCTCAGGGTTCGGCATGGGCGCTCACATCCGCCGAGAACACATAGCCGCTGCCGCGCACGGTTTTGATCAGCACCGGTTGCTTGCCATCGTCGTGCAGGCGTTGGCGCAGGCGGCTCACCTGCACATCCAGCGAGCGGTCCAAAGGACCAAGGTCACGGCCGCGGGTTTGCTCCATCAGGCGGGCGCGGTCCAGAGTCTCGCCCGCATGTTCGGCAAAAAAGCGCAGCAGGTTGAAGTCCATGCTGGTGAGCACCACCGGCTGGCCTTGCGGGTCGGTGAGCACGCGCTCCACCACGTCCATGCTGAAGCCGGCAAACTTCAAAAAACGCACCGGCGCACCGGGCGCGCCCAGCTGCATGCGACGGTGGATGGCCTTGATGCGGGCCAGCAACTCGCGCGGGTTGTAGGGCTTGGCGATGTAGTCGTCGGCCCCCAGCTCCAGCCCGACGATGCGGTCTGTGTCGTCCGCGCTGGCCGTGAGCATGATGATGGGCACCGGCGACTGGCTGCGCACGCTGCGGCACAGGGTGAATCCATCGGTGTCGGGCAGCATCACATCGAGGATGACGAGGCTCAGCTCGTCCTTGAAGCGCTCGAACTCGGCGTTGAAGCTGGCGCCATCGTGGGCCACGCGCACTTCATACTGGTGTTTCTCCAGGTACGTCTTGAGCAGGTTGCGGGTTTTTTGGTCGTCGTCAACGACAAGCAGGGTGCGGGTCATGGGCTGGTCGTGCGGGTTAGCGTTCGGCGCTCGGTGCGCGGATCACGGAGGCCAGGCGGCGTTGGGCCTCCGGGGTTTCCATGCGGGGGTCGGTCAGGTAGCGCCACAGGGTCTGGGCCACGGCGTCCTTGATGGCTTCGTCGGCCGCCATGCGGTGGGCCAGGCTGGGCACGCGCGCATTGCGCGGGCTGGCAAAGGTTTCCCAGGAGTCGCGGGCGCAACCGTCGAGTGCCGCGGGGTCCATGTCGCGGCGCACCGGCACCGCGCCTTTGAAGCGGTTGTAGGCCAGCTGCGCAGGAATGCCGGTGACCACCTCGGCCATCTTTTCCTGGGCGGCTTCGCGTGGGCGGGCGCTGACCAGCATGGCCAGCGTGTCGATGCTGTAGAGGTGCATGTTCTCGGTGCCGGGCACCACGGCACAGCCGAAGTCGCGCACCGGGCTGGCGCCCCAGGCCATGAGCTCGCCCTTGGCCCAGTCGCCCATGATCATCATGCCGGCGTTGTCCGCCATGAGCTCGCGGGTGCTCTCGGTCCAGGGGCGTTCCACAGGGGCGTCGGTGGCCAGGGCGCGCAGCCAGCGCAGGCGTTGCAGGGCGCGCTCCACGCGGGCGTCCATCCATGCGCTGCTCTTGCGCTGCACGATGAGCTCGCGGTAAAGCGCAGGGCCTGCGTCGCCGAGCAGCACCGTCTCAAACACGGTGGCAATCTGCCAGGGCTCGTCGCTCCAGGCCAGTGGCCGTATGCCTTTGGCCTGCAGTTTGCGGGCCGTCATTTCAAACTCGGCCCAGCTGCGGGGCGGCGTGAGGCCCAGCTTGCTGAATACTTTGCGGTTGTAGAGCAAGGTGTTGATGCGGTGTATGCCCAGCGGCGCGGCAATCACATCGCCTTTGTAGGTGACGAGTTCGAGCACGGTGGGGAACAACACCTGCGACCAGCGCTGGCGCTGCGCCACCGCATTGAGCGGCATGACCAGCCCGATATCGGCCCAGTCGGTGAGGGTGGTGCCAATGAGCTGCGCTACATCCGGCGGGTCGCCCATGAGTACCCGGCTCTTGAGCACTTTGACGGCGGCCATGCCCCCGCCGCCGGGGATGGCAGCGTCTTTCCACTGCACGCCGGCCTGCGCCAGTTGCAGGGCGAGTTGGTCAGCGGCTTTGCGTTCGCTGGCAGAGGTCCACCAGTGCAGCACGTCCATGGGCACGCCCATCTGTTGGGCCTGCGCGCTGTGCAGATATACACAACAGAGCAGCAGGGCAGCGAGGCGGGCGAAACCTTTCATTTCCTGTCGATTTGTAATGTTGTGTATGACTGCCCGTCCGCACCGCCTCCAGCGGCCTCTGCGGAGGCCGCGCGGCAGGTAATAAAGCGTAATGCGCAGCTGCGGTACATGGTGAAAAAATTGAATTAAATCAACGACTTATCTTTGTAATAGGGCCCGCCCGGTGCGGTTTGATATTACAGGGGTCAAAGCATAACCTCCGCCCCACTGAACGGCTACCGCGATGCACGGAGCCGGCAGTTTCATTCAACAAATGATCAGGAGATTCCATGTCCCATTCCCTTCGCATGGCCGCCGCTGCGGCAGCGCTGGTTTGCAGTAGCTTTGCAGGTGCCGGTACGCTCACCATTGAGAGCTGGCGTGTTGACGACAAAGGTTTATGGGAAGACGTGCTGCTGCCCGCCTTCTACAAAGCCCACCCCGGCATTACCGTCAAGTTCGCGCCCACTGCACCCCCTGAGTACAACTCTGCGCTGAATGCCCGCCTGACCGCCGGCACCGCAGGTGACCTGGTGACTTGCCGCCCGTTTGACGTGTCCCTGGACTTGTACAAGAAGGGCCATCTGGACAAGCTCAACGGCAACCCCGCCCTGAAGAACTTCCCTGAGTCCGCCCAGGTGGCGTGGCAGACCGATGACGGACGGGACACCTACTGCGTGCCCATGGCGTCTGTGATCCACGGTTTCTTCTACAACAAAAAGGTGTTTGCCGAGCTGGGCCTGAACCCGCCCGTAACGGAAGCTGATTTCTTCAACGTGCTGGACAAGGTCAAGGCCGCCGGCAAGGTCGCTCCGATTGCCATGGGTACCGCCGACCAGTGGGAAACCCACCAGATCGTGTACACCGGCATCGGCCCGAACTACTGGAAGGGTGAAGAAGGTCGCAAGGCACTGATCGCCGGCAAGAAGAAGTTCACCGACCCCGAGTTCGTGAAAACTTGGGACGTGATGGGCAAATGGGCCAACTACCTGCCCAAGGGCTACCAGGCCCAGACCTATGGCGACTCGCAAAACCTGTTCGGTAGCGGCCGAGCTGCCATCTACCCCGCAGGTTCCTGGGACATCTCCTACTTTGAAGGCAACAGCAAAGTGGAATTCGGCGCCTTCAAGCCGCCCGTGGCCAAGGCTGGTGACCCTTGCTACATCTCGGACCACACCGACATCGCCATGGGCGTGAACAGCAAGAGCAAGAACAAGGCAGACGCCCAGGTGTTCCTGAACTGGCTGGCGAGCAAAGAGTTTGCCGACCTGTACACCAACAAGGTGACCGGCTTCTTCTCGCTCTCCAACCACGCGATTGATGTGAAGAACCCTGTAGCCAAGGAAATGATCGGCTGGCGCAACCAGTGCAAGAGCACCATCCGCCTGAACGCCCAGATCATGAGCCGCGGCACCCCGAGCATGGAAAACGAGTTCTGGAACGTGAACTCCCAGGTCATGAACGGAAAGATGGCGCCCAAGGACGCAGCTGCGCAGATCCAGACCGGCTTTGCCAAGTGGTACGCACCTGCCAAGTAAACCGCAGCGTGTGAGTCAGGAGTGCGAGCCGGTGGCTTGCACTCCTTGCGTAGCCCCTTCAGTCGCCTCCCTTAGTTCTCCTTTGTCTCTTTGACCAACAAGGTCTCTCATGAAACTCGGCTTTTCCTGGCGGGTGCTGGTGTTTATCGCCCCGGCATTGCTGATCTACGCCACCTTCAGTGCCCTGCCGCTGCTGGACACCCTGCGCTTGGGGCTCTACAGCGCGGACGACACCGGCCTGCGCACCTTCTCCGGTCTGGCGAACTACAACACCATCCTGAACGACCCGCAGTGGTCGGCCAGCTTCTGGAATGCGATGGGCAACAACCTGAAGTTCTTTGCCATCCACATGCTGGTGCAAAACCCGGTGGGCTTGCTGCTGGCGGCCCTGCTGTCCCTGCGCAATGTGCGCTTTGCAGCCACCTATCGCACCATCTTTTTCCTGCCCACGCTGTTGTCGGTGGTGATCATCGGCTTTGTGTGGCAACTCATCCTGTCGCCGTTGTGGGGCGTGTCCGAGCGGCTCTTGACATTGGTGGGATTGGGTGACTGGTTCGCGCCCTGGCTGGGGCTGGAGAGCTCGGCGCTGATCACCGTGTCGCTGATGTCGGTGTGGCAATACATCGGCGTGCCCATGATGCTGATCTACGCCGCGCTGATCGCGATTCCGGAGGACATCATCGAGGCCGCAGTCGTCGAAGGCGCATCGCCCTGGCGCATCTTCTGGCAGATCCGCTTGCCCCTCATCCTGCCTACGCTGGGGCTGGTGACCATCCTGACATTCGTGGCCAACTTCAATGCGTTTGACCTGATCTACACAGTCAAGGGCGCGGTGGCGGGCCCCAACTACAGCACCGACATTTTGGGCACGCTGTTCTACCGCACCTTCTTTGGCTACCAGTCGCAAGTGGCCAGCCCGACCATGGGCGCGGCCGTGGCCACCATCATGTTCCTGGTGATTCTGGTGGGCGTGGCGGTGTACTTCCTCGCGGTGCAGCGCAAGCTGCAACGCTTTGCAATGTGAGGCCGCACATGGCAAACGCATCCAATTCCAAATCTCTGCCCTTCGCGCCCAGCCGGGTGTTTGTGCACCTGACCCTCATCAGCTATTTGCTGCTGGCGCTGCTGCCCATCCTGCTGGTTTTCATGAACTCGTTCAAGAGCCGGGACGCCATCTTCAACGACCCGCTGGCCTGGCCCACACCCGAGACGTTTTCGCTCATCGGTTACACCAAGGTGCTGGGCCGCTCCGACGTGCTCATGTATTTCGGCAACAGCTTCATCGTCACGATTGCGTCGCTGTTTTTCATCCTGTTGTTCGGGGCCATGGCGGCCTGGGGCTTGTCGGAATACCGCTTCAAGGGCAACCGCTGGCTGAAGTTCTTTTTTGCCTTCGGCATCATGGTGCCTATCCGCCTGGGTACGGTGTCCATCCTCCAGCTGATGGTGGAGCTGAACCTGGTGAACACCCTCACCGCACTGGTGCTGGTGTACGTGGCGCAGGGCTTGCCGCTGGCCATCATGATCCTGTCGGAGTTCATGGGGCAGGTGCCCGGTGAGCTCAAAGATGCGGCGCGCTGCGACGGCATCGATGAGTTCCGCATCTTCTTCCAGGTGGTGGTGCCGCTGATCCGCCCGGCCATTGCCACCGTAGCGGTGTTCACCATGGTGCCTATCTGGAACGACCTGTGGTTCCCGCTGATCCTGGCGCCGTCTGACAAGACGCAGACCATCACCCTGGGTATCCAGCAGTTTGTCGGGCAGTACGCCACCGACTGGAACGCCGTGCTGGCTTCTCTCTCGCTGGCCATCGTGCCGGTGGTCACCCTCTACGCCCTCTTCTCCCGTCAACTGATCCGCGGCATCACCGCGGGCGCCGTCAAGTAAAGCAGAACCACCATGGCAAGCGTTTCCCTTCAAAACATCAGCAAGCGCTACGGCAACAACGAGCCGGTGCTGCACAACATCAACCTCGAGATCGAGCACGGCGAACTGGTGGTGCTGGTCGGCCCCAGTGGCTGCGGCAAGTCCACCTTGTTGCGCGTGCTCTGCGGGCTGGAAGACATCAGCAGCGGCAAGTTGCGCATCGGCGAGGACCTGGTCAACGATCTGCCGCCCGCCGAGCGCGGTATCGCCATGGTGTTCCAGAGCTATGCGCTCTACCCGCACATGACGGTGTACCGCAACATGTCGTTCGGGCTCAAGATCCACGGCGCCAACAAGGCGGACATTGATAAGCGGGTACGTGATGCCGCCAAGGTGCTGCACATCGACCACCTGCTGGAGCGACTGCCCCGCGAACTCTCGGGCGGGCAGCGCCAACGTGTGGCCATCGGCCGCGCCATCGTGCGCGAACCGCGCCTGTTTCTGTTTGACGAGCCGCTCTCCAATCTGGACGCTGCGCTGCGCGCCAAGACCCGCATCGAGCTGGCCCGCCTGCACCGCGACCTGGGTGCCACCATGGTCTATGTGACGCACGATCAGGTGGAAGCCATGACCTTGGGCGACAAAATTGTGGTGCTCAGCGAAGGCCATGTGCAGCAGGCCGGCACCCCGCTTACGCTGTACCAGCAGCCTGCCAACCGTTTTGTGGCGACCTTCATCGGCTCGCCCACCATCAACCTGTTGCCGGCCCGTGTAGTAGAGGTGCTCGACGGGGGCGCCCGCCTGCTGTTGGGCAACGGCAGCAAGGTGCTGGCCACGGTGGACAGCAGCCAGCTGCAAGTGGGTGAAAGTGTGGAAGTGGGCCTGCGCCCCGAGCACTGCGAAGTGCTGCCCGCCGGCGTGGCGCCTGCGGCGGATGACACCGCCTTGGACGCCGAGATCACGCTGGTGGAGCACCTGGGCGAGTCCAACCTGCTGTACCTCAAGATGGACGACGGGCAAGAGCTGATCGTGCGCGGTGATGGCAATGCCGAAGTGCGTCTGGGTGACTCGGTCATCGTGCGTGCGGCACCGTCAGCCTTGTACCTTTTCAAGGCTGATGGCACGGCGTGCACCCGCCTGAACCCCGGCAACATGCGCTCGGCCCATGCACGTTGAGCTGCTGCCGGCACACATTCACTACGCCATTGGCATTGATGGTGGCGGCACCAGCACCCGCGCGCGGGTGGTGCACCGCAGTGGTGTGGTGGTGGGCGAAGGCAAGGCCGGCGCCTCGGGCCTGACCCAGGGCATTGGCCAGGCGTGGCGCCACATCGAAGAAGCCATTTCGAAAGCTACCGGGGGCAGGTTGCAAGCCGTCTGGCCCGAGCCGGTGCCGGGCAACTGTGCCTTGGGCTTGGGCTTGGCCGGTGCCAACAATGCGGCGTGGCACGCCGAATGTCTGGCCGCCGATCCGGGCTATGCCAGCTTGAAGCTGGAGTCTGATGCGGTCACGGCGCTGCTGGGTGCGCACGGAGGACACCCGGGTGCGCTGGTCATCGTAGGAACCGGTGCGGTGGGCTTGGCCTTGCTGCCGGACGGACAGCGCCGCACCAGCGGTGGTTGGGGCTTCCCGAGTGGTGATGAGGGCAGTGGCGCGGACTTGGGTCTGCAGGCCGTCAACCTCACCCAGCGTGCGCTGGACGGCCGCGCGTTGCCGGGGCCTCTAACCCTAGCAGTGCTGCAAGCCACTGGTGGCACACCCGAGGCCTTGCTGGCCTGGTGTGGTGCCGCAGGGCAAGGGGAGTACGCCAGCCTCACGCCCCTGATTTTTTCGCACGAGGCT
>RFQA01000130.1 GCA_009925925.1 Betaproteobacteria bacterium | reverse complement strand
CTTTCAACTGGGCGGCTTTGGATTTCGGTGCGGTCACTGCGGGGGCTTTCTTTTCGGTTTTGGCGGCGGCCTTGCTGGCAGACTGAACAGGCTTGGCGGATTTTGAAGCGGGCATGCAGAAACCTCAGGTCAACAAAAAACTAACAAACGACAGGACAGGTGCCGGCTACGTTACGCACAAGATGCGAAGTAGTGGCAAGGCAGGGAATCAGATTCCCCGTTGGCAAGATGGGAGGGCGATCATTTGGAGTGCAGTCCTTGCGGTAAGGTGGCCGTTTGTGAGTGGAGTTTCACGGTGGCCTGGCCCGGAGGTGCTGCTGTCGCTCTTGCCGAAACAATCTGACATTATAGTTGTGATTCAAAAATAAAGAGTCGTTGGATGAAAAACAGATGGACCCAATGCCTGCGCGGCGCCTTGTTGGCCTGCCTGGTGGGCGTGGCCGGTGGGGCGCAATCCGCAGGTCCGCCGGTGGAACTGACGGCGCTCACCGAGCAATTGCCGCCACTGAATATGGAAGTGGACGGCAAGGTCACGGGTTTTTCCAGTGAGTTGCTGGACATGATGGCGGCGGACGCCGGCATAACCGTTCGCAAGCAAGCCCTGCCATGGGCCCGTGCCTATGACCGTGCCCTGCGGCAGAGTGACACCCTGATTTACTCCATGGTCCGCACACCTGAACGGGAGAGTTTGTTCCGGTGGGTGGGGCCCATCAGTCCGCGCCGCATCGTGCTGTACCGCTGGGCAGACCGTAATGACATCGTGCTCAAAACATTGGATGATGCGCGGCCCTACCGGATTGGCTCCACCCTTGAGTCCGCGTCCACCAAGTTGCTGGAAAAGCAGGGTTTTGCGCCCATCCCCGCCACGGATGCGGCCGGCGGTGGATTGGAGTTGGGCGTGAATGACGAGGCGAACATGCGCAAGTTCATTGCCAAACGGTTTGATTTGCTGGTGTCGCTGGACTGGGCTGCAGCGCACAACGCCAAAAACGCCGGCATAGACCCCGCATTACTGGTACCTGCGTTGGTGCTGGATGATTCGGCGGCCTATTGGTTCGGGTTGAACCCCGGTATTTCGCCGGAGATTGCCAAGCGCTTGGATCAGGCCTTGCTCAAGTCCAAGGCGGACGGGCGCTATAACCAGCTGCGCCAGAAATACCTGCCGAAGAACACCCGCTAGGGCAGTTTAGTTGTCTGCAGGGGTTGGCTGCAGCAGCTTGACCAATTCCTTTTTGCGATCCATGAGCACGCGGAGCTGTCCGATGTTGGCCGAATCGGTGGCGAGCGTGCGCATCTGGGCATCCAGGCGGTCCAGCAGCATGCGGTTGAGCAGGTCACGCAACTCGGGGCCTGACTCGCTCAGGGGCTCCGAGGCCAGCACGGGGCCGGCGGTGAGGCGCTGCACCAGGTCTTCGGCCGGGTGCCCCACGATTTCTTCTTTCAAGGTACCGCGCGACACCGGCCCGTGCTCATGCAACTGGCTTTCCAGCCAAGTAAAAAGCTCGCCATGAGGTGCGGGCAGCTCGCAGAGCAGGCCGTGGTCTTCGCTGGAAAGAATGTCCCACAACTCGCTGTGGTTGAGCAGAATGCGGGCGGCCAGGTCCGGCCGGCTGTCCAGCTTGGCCAGCGGGCCAGCGGGGCGCGCTTCGCGGTTGCCGAACTTGCTCCCTTTACCGGACCACTTACCTTCCCATTTAACTTCGCCCTTGCCACGGGGTGTCCAGCCTTCTTTTTTCCACTCGGTTTTCTTTTTCCATTCGTCCTGCGGAATCCAGGGCTCTGAGAACTCTGCCAGCTCGTCATGAGCAAAGTGCTCGCCGTCCGGGCCGAACTCCGCTGCGGGGGCGGCTTCGCGTTTGCGCCGTGGTGCTTCCGCAGGCGCGGGCTTGGCTGTACCGTGGGCCCACAGCGTACCCAGCTCGGTGCTGCCCAGTTGCACCAGTTGGGCGATTTCGCTCAGCAGCTGGAGCTTGAGGGCGCCGTCGGGCAGCTGGTTCCACAGAGGCTTGGCGTTACTGGCCATACGGGCCCGGCCTTCGGCGGTGCTCAGGTCGCAGCCGTCCTGAGCCGACTCCACGAGAAATCGGCTCAGCGGCGTGGCCTTGGCCACATAGTCGGCAAAGGCCTCTTTGCCGTAGGCGCGGATGAAGCTGTCCGGGTCGTGCTCTGCAGGCAGGAACAAAAACTTGATGCTGCGCACATCGGACGCAAAGGGCAGCGCGCCATCCAGCGCCTTGCGGGCGGCGCGCCGGCCTGCGGCATCACCGTCAAAGCTGAACACCACAGCGTCCGTGAAGCGGAACAGCTTTTGCACATGGTCGTTGGTGCACGCCGTGCCTAGCGTGGCCACGGCATTCGGAAATCCCAGTTGGGCCAGCGCCACCACGTCCATATAGCCCTCGGTCACCAGCACATAGCCGTGCTCGCGCAAGGAGCTGCGGGCTTCAAACAAACCGTAGAGCTCACGCCCTTTGCTGAAGACCGGGGTTTCGGGGGAGTTGAGGTACTTGGGCTTTTCATCGCCCAGCACGCGCCCGCCAAAGCCGATGCACTCGCCCTTGATGTTGCGGATGGGGAACATCACCCGGTCGCGGAAGCGGTCGTATCGCTTTTCATCAGCGCCGTTTTCGGCCTCGTGCAGGATCACCAAGCCGCTTTCCACCAACAGCGGGTCGGTGTATTCGGGGAAGATGCTCGCCAGATTGCGCCAGCCTTCTGGGGCATAGCCCAGCCCGAACTGCTTGGCTACCTCGCCGGAGAGGCCGCGGCCTTTGAAATACTCAATCGCCCGGGGTGACTCCTTGAGGCCGCGCTTGTAGGCGTCGCAGGCTTTTTCCAGCACGCTGGTCAGGGTGTTCTGCTTCTCTCGCTGGGCTTGGGCACGGGCGCGGTCATGGGGGTTGCCTTCTTCTTCGGGCACGACCATGCCGAACTGGCCGGCCAGGTCTTTGACCGCTTCAATGAAGGTCATGCCGGCATGGTCCATCAGGAAGCCGATGGCATTGCCGTTCTTGCCGCAGCCGAAGCAGTGGTAGAACTGTTTGGCCGGGCTCACCGTGAACGAAGGCGACTTCTCGCCATGAAACGGGCACAGGCCCATGAAGTTGGCACCGCCCTTTTTGAGCTGCACATAGCGGCCCACGATCTCCACCACGTCTGCACGGGCGAGCAGTTCCTGGATGAAGCTTTGGGGGATGGCCATGGAGCGATTGTAGGGAGGTACGCCATGTCGGCGCCTCATCCCGGGTGTGTTAGACCGACGTTTTTGCTATCAATTCAGAAGCTGCTCGCGCATATTCCACGCGCGCCAGAGCCTGATTTCATAGGAGACTGAAGGCTTAGTCACCCAACACAATTCCTTCACGCCTCGGGTCGGCACCGCCGAAATAGCCCTCGGCGGTGCGCTCAATAGCCTGCAAGCCGCTGGGCATGGGCACCTCCAGCACCGTGTGGCCGCGGGTTTTCAGGGCTTGCACCGTGGCGGCATCAAAGCGGCCTGCCTCCAGCAGGGTGGGGCCGTTGAGCGAGCCGAAGTTGGGCAGGTCTATGGCCTGCTGGGCGTTCAGGCCCCAATGGAGCTTGGCATACAAGGTTTTGGCGGTGAAGTGGATGATGAGTGCGCCGCCCGGGCTGCCCCCGCTCATCAGTAGCTTGCCGCTGGTTTTGTCAAACACCAAGGTGGGCGACATGCTGGAGCGTGGCCGCTTGCCCGGCTCCACCCGGTTCGCCACGGGCCGGCCGTCGGTACCTGTGGGGCTGAAGCTGAAGTCCGTGAGCTGGTTGTTGAGCAGGAACCCGCCGGCAAGACCTACCCCGCGGTTGACCATCTGGCGCGAGCCCCAAGCATCTTCAATTGTGGTGGTCATGGCCACGGCGTTGCCGTAAGCATCCACCACCGAGATGTGCGATGTGCCGTATTCGATCTGGTCCGGCATGGAGGCGTAGCTCAGCGGGGTGCCTGCGGGCTGGCCGGGCAGGGCCATTTGCATGCTTTTGCCTTGCGGGCTGCTGTCGATCAGCGCAGCGCGGCTATGTAGATAGGTGGGGTTCAACAGGCTGGTCCAAGTGCCACCGGGGGCTTGCACAAAGGCGGGGTCGCCCAGGTACTGCGCGCGGTCGGCAAAGGCCAGGCGTGCAGCTTCGGTGTAGAGGTGCAGCCAATCCGCCGTGGGCAGCCCTTGGGCCAGTGGCAGGTTGGAAGCGGGGGTGCTGTCCAGCATGCCCAGGATCTGGCCGATGGCAATCGCGCCCGAGCTGGGTGGCGGCATGCCGCAGATGCGGACTTCGCGCCCCGGGGCCGCGGCATTCGTTGTGCGGTAGTCAAAACAAAGCGGTTCACGGACCACCGGGCGGTAAGCGGCCAGGTCTTGCGTGCTCAGGCTGCCGGGGTTGGAGGGGTGGCCTTGCACTTTGCGGGTGATGGCTTGCCCCACCTCGCCCTGCAGCAGGGCCGACGGTCCACGGTCCGCAATGCCTTGCAGCACTGCAGCCAACTCCGGGTTGCGCAGCACATGCCCCGCAGGCCAGGGTTTGCCGGCCGCGTCATAAAAGTAGGCCGCGGCTACCGGGTCTTTTTTTAAATGTGGTTCTGCAGCCAACAAAGCCGCCATGCGCGGGCTGACCGCAAAGCCTTGCGTAGCCAGGGCGATAGCCGGCTGGAACAGGCTGGCCCAAGGCAGTTTTCCGTGCTGTGCGTGGGCCTGTGCCAGCATGGCTACTGCACCGGGTACGCCCACGGAGCGGCCGCCCACCACCGCGTCCGTGAACTTCATGGGCTGCCCCTTATCGTCCAGAAACAGGGCGGGTGTTGCGGCAGCAGGGGCGGTCTCTCGGCCATCAAAGGCTTGGGTGGATTTGCCGTCGAAGTGCAACAGGAACGCACCGCCCCCGATGCCACTGCTTTGCGGCTCCACCAGCGCCAGCACCATTTGCACGGCAATGGCCGCATCCACCGCGCTGCCGCCTGCGGCCAGCACCTGGCGGCCCGCGTCGGTGGCCAAAGGGTTGGCGGCGGCAACCGCATAGCTGCGCGTGGCCCAGCCAGGCTTGGTGCTGCTGCCGGTAGCCGCTTCCGGCTGAGCCGGCGGGGCGATGTAGTTCAGAGGGACAGGTGTTGGACCGGTTGCACAGGCGGCAAGTAGCGCGGCCGCTACCAGAGAGGCAAGCGTGCTGAGAGTTTGGTGGCGGGTGAGCATAGGGCCTCTGGCGGAGCAAGACAAGTTATGCGGCCTTGGGTACGCGACCCAGCAGGTAAAACTCCGGGTTGGGCAGCATGCCGGTCACATTGGCCATGCGGTTGGACAGGCCAAAGAAGGCGGTAATGCCTGCAATGTCCCAGATGTCTTCATCGTCAAAGCCATGCGCGTGCAGGGCGGTGAAGTCGGCGTCTTCCACCGTGTGGCTCTCCAGACAGACCTTCATCGCAAAGTCCAGCATGGCGCGCTGGCGGGGCGTGATGTCGGCCTTGCGGTGATTGACGGCGACTTGGTCGGCGACCAAAGGCTTCTTTTCATAAATGCGCAGGATGGCGCCGTGGGCCACCACGCAGTAGAGGCAATGGTTGGCTGCGCTAGTGGTGGTGATGATCATTTCGCGCTCGCCCTTGGTGAGGCTGCTGCCTTCGCGCAGCATGAGGGCGTCGTGGTAGGCAAAGAAGGCGCGCCACTCGGCGGGGCGACGGGCGAACGCCAGGAACACATTGGGGATGAAGCCGGACTTTTCTTGCACCTCCAGAATTTTGACTTTCAGGTCCTCAGGCAGGGTGTTGAGGTCGGGCAGGGGGTAGCGTGTGGAGGGGCTGGTCATGGGTCTTCCCGGGTCGGTTTTTGATTGTGGCTATGGCCGTCATGCTTTTTATTGCTTTTACAGCAGCGCGGCGGCTCCCTACCATTCATCCTACTGCGGCAGGCGTCTGCTCACCACCGCAGAAACCTTGAACCCGAACTCAGGAGTGAACCCCCATGAAACACCTCAAAACCAGCGCCGGCATCGTCATCAATGGAATGGGCTTGATCGTGCTTTTGTCGCACCTGGGACAGTGGCACGCGGGCTAACATGGGGTTTTTTCCTTGAGAGCCCGCCATGACCGAACCAAAGCAAGCCGTTGAGACCAGCAACCCGGAAGCCTTTGCCCGTGGCCTGGCCACGCGGCGGGAGGTGATGGGGGATGCATTTGTGGATGCTGCATTTGCCGGGGTGAATGCCTTTACGGCACCGCTTCAAGAGCACATCACCCGTGCGGCATGGGGCGATGTGTGGCAACGACCCGGGCTGGACCGCAAGACGCGCAGCCTCATTACCGTGGCCATGCTCACAGCACTAGGCAAGCAAAACGAACTCAAAGGCCATGTGCGCGGCGCACTGAACAACGGTGCCACGGTGGAACAGATCCAGGAGGTGCTCTTGCACGCCACGGTGTACTGCGGTGTGCCTGCTGCGGTGGAGGCCTTCCGCTCCGCGAATGAAGTGGTGAGCGCGCAGAAGTGACCCGCGCTCGCGGCACAGAGAATTAGTCGTTGGACAGTAGTTCGGCGGGCTGAACGCCCAGCGAGTCGGCGAGTGCCACTAGAACCAGCAGGGTGGGGTTGGCGGAGCCGGATTCGATACGGCTCAGATAGGTACGGTAAATCCCGCATCGCTCCGACAGAATCTCCTGAGACAACTCAGCTTCCTGCCTTAACCCCTTGATACGTTGCCCGACGATGCGTTTGTAATTGATCTTATTTTTTGTCACCGACGCAGTGTCCGAGGAATGCGTTTTCTTGCAAACACATTCATTCGCACAAGCGACGACGGTGGGGGCGCGGGACATGGTGGTGGAGCAATTGCTTCCAAAGACACCATCGTCTTTCCCTCGTGCAAGCCCGTCAGTACGCTGGCGCGCCCCGTGGCTAAATAAAACCGAGCAACAAATCGCGCGCTGCGCCGGGCTCCGTCCTCTGGCAGATTTCCTTTTCACAGAGGTTGAACACTTGCACATTCGGAGGCAAATGTTCAGAGATCAAATCAACATACCTGCTCAAGCCGACGGAGACCGTCTTGGTTGCAGGAACCTCAATCGGTTCATGCAGCAGGGGCTCCATGCCGAAGAGCTTGCTCATGTCGCGCAGGTTGCGCGCCGCCGTTTGCAGCGCGACGTTATCCCCCTCCAGCATTTGCATCACATGCCCATTGGCAAACAAAGTGATTCCGTACAAGTCCTGTCCATAACCCGATCCATACGCTGCCTGCACCACCGGCGGCAGGGCTATCCCATATTCATCCACCAACGAACCTTTGAAAATCCAGCGGGCATAGGCCATTCGCGTTTACCTCTATTTTTTCTTGCGGAATAGCTATGGAGGCACTGTAGAAAACAGGGGGCGTCACCGGAACACACTCATTCGTACATGGATGACATCCGCCTGAGCCACGGATGCCCCCGGACAGATGGATGGTTATGGGTGAAGCAGGGCCTTGGCGCCCGCGGAATATGCGCGAGTAGCTACTATTTTTGTAGCGTCTGTGCCATGCCCCAAGAGGCTGCATGGGCTGACATCAGCAGCTGGGTCCAGTCGCTCTGGTCCGCCTGCCAGAACCCCAGACCACGCTCATGGGCGTGGGGCATGGAGGTCAACAGCCCCGCTGCACGTTGGGGTGCGCGTCGTGCCATGGCCAGCGCCACCAGGCAGCCTGCGGCGGGTTCCTCTTGCTCAGCGTTCCGCACCATGGTGCGGGCCAGAGTGCCCAGACTGCCGACCAACAGCGCCACATCACAACCCAGGGCCAGCCAGGCATCGCGTTGGGTATCCCAGGGGAAGGCGGGAACGCCGAGTTCCAGGGTCTTGGCCACCTGGGTCTGGATGGCAGCGCCCGGCGTACCCAGGCTGGCCATGGTGCCGCCCAGTTGTACGGCCAGTGCGTCTGCACTGTTGTGTGCCAGGCGCTGCAAGGCCCGCCGCAACGGGGCTGCTGCAAGCGGCATGTCACCTTTGCGTTCGAGATGGTCTATGCAGTCCTGCACATAGCCGCGCGTCACCGCCAGGACTTGGCGGGTCATGAGCGCCATGGTGGTGTCCACCAAGTCTTGTTTGGTGCAACCGAAATGCACAAAAGGGACTGCCGCCGGGTTGAACAGGCCCACGGTCTCGCGCAGGCTCTTTACCAAAGGCTGGGCCAAGCTGCCCGTGGCGGCGCTGTCGCGCACGATCTTCGGGGCGTCAAACAGCTCTACCTTGCAGGTGCCGACGATGGAGACTGCAGCCTCGGCAGGAATCAACCCGTGGTCGGCCTGGGCCTGCGCCAAGGCAGCTTCCACCCGCAGCATGGCTGCCACGAACCGCTGGGCCCCGAAGGACTCCAGCACTTCGGGGGCATACAAAAAGTCGTCAAACACACTGCTCATGGCGGGCGAGTCTCACGTGTTGTCAGGCGCGAGCCTGGCGCAGGCGCATCTGGTTGGGCAGCGGAACCGAGCGACGCAGCACATCTTCGCCCAGCCACAAGGCTGCGCGGCGCGCGCGTGCGGCCACGGTTTCCAGCGGCATTTGCTGGTAGTCGTCGTTGAATACCTCAAAGCTGTAGTCACCTCGGTACCCCAGCTGGTGCAGCTTGAGCACGAGTTCCGCCAGAGCCTCGCTGTGCACGCCTTCGCCGGGAAACACGCGGAAGGTGCGCGCCGTGGTGATGCGCTCCTCGACGGTTTTGATCTCGTTCCACATGAAGTCCGCCAGCTGCACCAGAAAGATCTTGCTGGGATCCAGGATCTCCAGCTCGTCCAGCGGGGTCTTGGTGGCAAACAGATGAAAGGAGTCAAAGCCCAAGCCCAGGTTGGGCATGTCAGCCTGGGTAATGAGGTCCCACGCCTGAGGGAACTCATTCACGTTGCGGCCCCAGGACAGGGCTTCGAACGCGACTTTGATGTTCATCGGAATCGCCAGCATGGCCAGCTTGCGCAGGTCCTGCACCAGCTTGTCCGTGTCGCCCGTGGCGTGGGTGGAGGTGCTGGAGCAAGCAAGCATGACGCGGCAGTCCAGGGCAGCGCACATCTCCATCATGCTTTTGGCGATGTCGACCTTGTAGTCGTGCAGGTGGCCGGAGAGGCCTTCAAAGTCACGCAGCACCTGAAAGCCGGTCACGCGCAGGCCGCTATCTTTGACTTCCTGCACCGCTGCACGCCAGCCGTCGGGGTGGCTTACCAGGTCACGGGCCAGCAGCATCACCTGGGTAAAGCCGGCTGCCTTCATGGCTTCCAGCTTGGCTTTCAGGGGCCCGGCCAGCGTGATGGTGTCCATCCCGAAGTCGTCAAATTTGCCTTCAAATTGACTCATGGTGTTCAGCCCCGAGTGTGGTGAACCAGCTCAAACATGGCATTGCCCATGGTGGGGCGGGTGAGCGCGCCCTTGCTGTCCTGCGCCGGGTCTTTGCTGGGCACAAACTCCACTCCGCGCTGGCGCAAGGCCGCCACGGTGGCTTGCACATCCGGCGTGCCCAAACCCACTCGCTGGAAGCATTCGTCGTCTTCTACATCCAACACACCGGGCTCGGGTTCGATGAGCTGCAGGTAAAAGGTTTTGCACGGGCTTTGGAGAATGCGCCCCTTGGGCAGGATGCCGAAGCGCGTCTCGGGCTCCAGGGCGGTAAAGCCGAAGAGGGCACTGTAGAACTCGGTCCAGTCGTCGCTGCGGTCATTGCCGATGTACTGCACCACACCGAAGAAGTGCAGGCCGGTGATGGCCGGCGGGTTCTTGTCGACCGCGGGCACGGGCGTGAAGTCCACATCGTAAATCGAGAACTCGCGGTGGCGGTCTACAAAGTAAATGCGGCTATTGCCCACGCCATGCACGGCAGGAATGTGCAACTCCATCACCTCGACCTGTACCGGCACGGCCCAGGCGCCGCGAGCGAGGGCGCGCTTGTAGG
>RFQA01000129.1 GCA_009925925.1 Betaproteobacteria bacterium | reverse complement strand
GCAGGATTTGTATGCGCTGATCCAGCGCGCAGTGGGTGGCGAGAAGATCACCCCCCAATACGCAGCCGGCGCCGAGGATGACATGCAGGCCCGCTACGAGGCCCGTATGCGCTTGGAGCAGGAAGCCGCCGAGGAAGCCAACAACGCCCCGCAAATGACCGAAGCCGAGTTCTACGGCATGGAGCAGGAGGCATTCGACAAGCTGATGTTGCTGTCTGACGACCAGCTGTTTACACTGGATGACGAAATCCCGTGGGACGCACCAAGCAACGCCAGCACCGAGGACTTTTTACGCGCCATGGGCGCCCCCGAAGGAGAAATTAAAGATGCCATTGCCAAAGAACAAGCAGCAGCGCAAAAAGATGCTGGACGCAGCCCTAGCCCTCAAGAAGCTACCACCGGAGCGCCGCAAGGCACTGATGGCAAAGGTAATGGAGGCACGGGGACTGCAGAGCAACCACAGCCAGGCAACGCCGAAGGACTGACCGCGCCGACGCGCGAAGAAGTCATTGCCAAGCAGGAGCGGGAAGAACAGGCCCGCAAGAACGCCGCCGCCAAGCGCCGCAGCGACGAAGAACAAGCCGCCAAGGAAGAAGAACGCAAGCGCATTGCCAAAGCCAGCGAGGCCGCAGCCGATACGTTTGAGCTGGGTGGCGACGCCATGCAGAACCTTACCGGCCAGCAGGATATTTTTGGCGCCGGCGAGGAAAAGCCCGCAGAGCCATCCCCGCTAGTCAAGGCAATGAACGACCTGATGGAAGTTCGCCAACGCATTGCCGACCAAGGGCAGGTTGTTGATGATCGCCTTGTTTCCCGTGAGCGGCAACTTGTTGCCCTTGTCAAAGAATTGGAGCAAGAAGCGCCTAAAGCCCCCGCCGATAAAGCGCCGGCAGCTACTGAATCTGTAGCAGACGAAAAACACGCGGATGCAGTAAAACGCGCAGCCGCCGTGTTTCAGCAATACCGGCCAGATGATGTGCAAGCGACCAACCCCGAGCGCTATCACCGTGTCACCGAGGACGACAACCCCAAGGGCTTGAAAATTGGCGATGTGGTGGAGGTTCGTGGCCGCGAGAAGCTGGACAAGCCGGGCGAGTTTTGGAAAAGCAGCATCAGTGTTGTGGTTAGTGTCGAAGGCAACGCGCCGCCCGCTTACGAGGGTGGCTACATGGTCAAGACGCTGGGAGGCTGGACCGGCATCGACTTGGTGGACAAGACCGACAAGCCCATGCCCCCGGGCACTATTTCCGAGCAGCTGGCCGAATCGCTGGCCGCAAACAAGCCGGCCGACAAGCCCGCCAAGAAGCGCGCAACCAAGGCGACCAAAGCGCCAAAGGCGACCGAGGAAAAAGCCGCACTGACCGAGCGCGAGAAAGCCGCCAAGGCCAAAATGTTCAACGCATTGGGCAAGCTGGCTGCACTGGCCGGCAAGAACACGCGCATGAACTGGACGCAGGAGGAAGAACAGCAACTACTGCCTATCGTCATCGAACTGTTTGACGGAGCTATGGAGCTGGGCGCCGTGTCGTTCCAACAGGCCGTGGTCTATGTGCGCGACTTCATCAGCACCAACTTGGACGCGGAAACCGCCGATTCCATTCCCTTCGATACCCTGCAGGGCGCCTATATCTCCGTGGCCGGACGCCACAAAGACAAGGCCGTGACGCCCAAGAAGGAAGTTGTTTCCTTTGACAGCCTGGAAGAACTTGGCACACCCGAGCAGGCAGAAGCCCCCGCGGAAGAAGTAGCCTCATTTAGTAGCGCGGAAAATCTGCGAGCCGAAAATGTTGAGGCAATTCGTGCCAGTGGCGCAGAGGCTTTTGCCAAGGGTGAAAAGCGTATTCCCCCCGACTTTTTGAGCGGAGAATCCAAAAAGCTGTGGCTAGATGGCTGGGATTCTGCAAATGTTGCAGCACCCATCGAGCAGGCCGCGCCCGACTTGACGCAATCCCTTGTGACGGCCATTCAGGCCAACAAGATGCCCAAGGACAACCCCGCCCTGAAAAAGATGGTGGAGCAGTTCGACGGCCAACCCTCAACGCCCGCCCGCATGAAAGAGGCGCAGGAAGCACTGGAGGCCGCTATCGTGCGCGTGTCCCGTGACCTGGTGGCGAAGAAGGAGGGCACACGCTCAACCTATGACATGCTGCTGCGTCTGTACGAATCTCAGCCAAACCTGAACATTCGCACCAGCACCAGCGTAATGAATCAGGCGTACAGCACACCGGCGCCGCTGGCTTATCTTGGTTCCGTGCTGGCTGATGTGACCAGCAAAACCAGCTTGTACGAGCCAAGCGCCGGCAATGGCATGTTGACCATTGCCGCAGATCCGGCAAAGGTGACTGTCAACGAGCTGGAGCCGAACCGCATTGCATCGCTCAAGGCCCAAGGCTTCAAGCAAGTGCTGGAGGGTGACGCCCTCAAGGCTGATGTCGCGCCCAAATCGCAGGACCGCGTTATCACCAATCCCCCCTTTGGCTCCATCAAGGACGACAAGGGCAACACCATCAAGGTGCCGGTGGATGGCTACAAGCTGGGCCAGATTGACCACTTGATCGCTGCCCGCGCGCTGGAAACCATGAAGGATGACGGCAAGGCAACGCTGATTATTGGCGCCAATAAAATTGCCGGTGGCCTGAACACCGACGACCGCATTTTCTTCAACTGGCTATACGGCAACTACAACGTATCGTCACACTTTGAAATTGATGGCGACCTGTACCAGCGTCAGGGCGCCGGCTGGCCGGTGCGCGTCATCACCATCAACGGCCGCGCAAAGTCTGATCGCGTGTCGCCTGTTGCGGGAACTATCCAACGGGCGCAAAATTGGGAACAAGTCTATGAATACTTCGCAAACAGTCTGGATTCCAGCCGGACCAACATTGACCAAGCCGCAAGCGCTCGCGCTGGCGGTACCGGTGCGCGCGAAACCGGAGCGGGACCACTATCTGAGCCTGCTGGAAATACACCTGCAGCAACTGGTGGACGCCGACAAGAAGGAAGCGCTGCGAGTGCTGGAAATGTCCCAGGAGCAAGCCCCCGAAATGTCTCTGATCGCGCGCAACAACCCGCCGACCAGCTGGGGCGCGCAGATCCTGAACAGCGACTCAATGCAGAGTCTGTTAAATCGAATCGACTGGACCCAGCCGGGGACCGCACAGTCAAAGAACCTCCCAAGTCTGCGGGAAGTGCTGGAACAGCTGCCCTAGCCAGCGAAGAAAACCAATTCCAAGTCAGCTACGAGCCGCGTAGCAGCCGCAAAGATGGCGGGGTGCTGATCCCTGTCAACATGAAGCAGCCCACTCAGGACGCACTATCGCGCCTTGAGGATGCTGTGGGCAACATTGACGAGTACGCCGCCAAGGAGCTGGGCTACAAGTCTGTTGCAGAGCTGCACGATGCCCTCATGGGCTTGCAGGTCGATTCGGTGGCCTCCGCTATCTACCAAATCGGCCAAGGTAAGGGCGTCATCATTGCCGACCAGACCGGCATTGGCAAAGGCCGTCAAGCCGCTTCTATCATTCGCTGGGCCGAGCGTAGCGGGCACATCCCCGTGTTTGTCAGTGTGAAGCCGAGTTTGTTCACCGATATGTACGGCGACTTGCACGACATCGGGAGTGACAACATCAACCCGTTCATTCTGAATAAGGACGAGCACATCAAGGGGCCAGGCGATACCAAGCTATTCGCCAACAAGCCAGCTGGCCACAAGCAGACCATGGAGCGGGTGAAGGAATCCGGCGAGCTGCCCAAGGGCACCAACGCCATTTTCATGACCTATTCACAGGTCAACACCGAGAACACCCAGCGCCAGATGCTCACCGCACTGGCAGACCGCGCCGTTTTCATTCTGGACGAATCGCACAACGCGGGCGGGCAGTCCAACACCGGCGAGTTTGTTACGAGCTTGCTGGGCGCCGCAAAGGGCGTGGTGTATCTGAGTGCGACCTACGCCAAGCGGCCGGACAACATGCCGCTGTACTTCAAGACCGACATTGGGCAGGCCGCGGCCGACAATGAGGGGCTGATGCAGGCCATGGCCAACGGTGGCCTACCGCTGCAAACGGTCGTGAGTAACAACCTGGTGGCCGCTGGGCAAATGTTCCGGCGCGAGCGTTCCTATGATGGCGTCAGCATTGAAACCATCGTAGATACCAAGCACCGCGAAGAACACGAAGAACTCTCCGACAAGACCACCCAAGCGCTGCGCGCCATCGTGGAAGCCGACGCCATGTTTCACGAAGTCTTTGTGAAGCAGATGGACAAGGATCTGAAAGAGCGCGGAGGCGCGACCATCGACAACGCCGGCAACCAAGCACAGGCGGGCGTGGATCACACGCAGTTTTCGAGCGTGGTGCATAACTTCGTGAAGCAGATGCTGCTGGGCTTGAAAGCCCAACGCGCCGCCGATGATGCGATTGCCGCCTTGAAGCGCGACGAAAAGCCCATCATTGCCGTCGAGAACACCATGGGGTCGTTTTTGGAGGCATACGCCCGCGACAACATGGTGTCGCAAGGTGGGGATCTTGGTTCTTTCGATTACCGTACCGTGCTCTCCCGCGCACTGGCCCGCACCCGCTTTGTCAATGAAGTGCTGCCCAACGGTGACAAGAAAAAGCGCGAAATCCAACTGAGCCAGCTGGACAGCTTGACCCGCGCCGCCTACGACAACGCGCAAGAGGTGATTGATAGCCTTGAGCTGCAAATCCCCGTGTCGCCTATTGACTGGATTCGCAACGAAATCCGCAAAGCCGGCTTCACGGTGGCCGAGATTACCGGCCGCAACTTGGCCGTGGACTACTCCGAAAAGGGCAAGGCGACACTTGGCGCCATCGATACGCTGGAGCAAACCGACAAGGTGCGCACAACCCAGCTTTTCAACTCTGGCCGGCTGGACGCCCTGATCCTGAACGTAGCCGGTTCCACCGGTATCAGCCTACACGCCTCGGAGAAGTTTGCCGACCAGCGCCAACGCCACATGATCGTTGCGCAGGCTGCAGGGGACATCAATATCTTCATGCAGATGCTGGGCCGCGTTCACCGCACCGGCCAAGTGGTGCTGCCCAAGTATTCGATTCTGAGCGTGGATCTGCCCACCGAGAAGCGCCCCACGGCCGTGCTGTCCGGCAAGATGAAATCCCTGAACGCGAACACATCGAGTAACACCGATTCTGCGACTTCCATCAAGACGGTGGACATGTTCAACAAGTACGGTGACAAAGTGGTGGCCGACTATTTGAACGACAACTACGAGCTGGCCCGCGCGCTGAGTGTGGAGGATCTGATTGGCGGGGATGACGCTGCCGACGATCTGGCCCGCAAGGCTACCGGCCGCTTGGCCTTGCAGCCCATCGCAGTGCAAAACTCGTTCTACGAAGAAGTGGAATCGCAGTACGCCGCGATGATGGAGTATCTGAACAAGACCAACCAGAACGACCTAGAGCCGCGCACCTTCGACTTTGACGCGCAAGAAACCCGCGCCGAAATCCTGTTTGAAGGCGAGAACAAGGATTCTCCGTTTGGCGAGGATGCCATTTACGGGGAATACAGCATCAAGGCCCAAGGCAAGGCCATGACGCCGGCCGAGATTCGTGAGGTCATTGCGCAGAACTTGGGCGGGAAAAACGCCGATATGCACATGCGCGAATTGCTGGCGCCGCTGGTCAAGCAGTTCGATGCCTACATTGCCAAGCTGGAAGGCACAGCCCGAGACAATGCCAACGCCGCGCGCGCCACCAGCCAGGCGTTTATGGTCAATCACTCCATTGGAGACACGTTCCGCGTGGACATCAACGGGGATATGTTCAACGCCGTGGTGACGAACATTCGCAACACCCACAAGGCGAGCGGCAACCCGTTCAGCATGAGCAAGGTGCAGGTAACGCTGGCCCTGAATGGCGCACTGCGCAGCATCACGGTACCGGCCAGCCAGTTCCAGCGCATCGAGGTTTCTGCGATTGGCCGTGGCTACAGCATTGAGCAGCTTTTCAAAGAGCAGCCGGCCAACCAGCGCGAAACTGCCAAGATCGTGACCGGCAACTTGCTGGCCGCTTATGGCGAGCTGCAGGGGGTCCGCGGGACCATCATCACGTTCAGCAAGCAGGACGGCACGACCGAACAGGGCATTTTGCTGCCCAAGACATTCGACTACAAGAACAACACCCGGGGCGACTACCGCCTACCGAGCGCCGCTGACGCTCTCCGGTTCCTGCAGTTGAGTGATAACCGCGACATTGGCCGCTTTGGTATCCAATCCCGCGATGGCGTGGTCCGTGTGCTGCCTGCCGGCCAAGGCGTGTCTGTCCTGGTGCCCAAGTCCAAATTGAAGGGCGGCAAATACTTCTTGGACAAGGGGCTGATTGAAGCCCTTGGCGACTTCGTGACCGCCGGCGCCAACATGAAGGCGACGACTTACGACCAAAAGGAAGCCGTCAAAGCCCTCGATTTGCTGATGAAGAAAAACGCCCTCTACGCCCTGCCAAGCATGGCCGAGGAAGCAAAGAGCCTGACCAAGCCGGCCGGCGATGCACCGGTGTTCAGCCGCAGCAAAGCCGACCCCATCACGCGCGTGCGCTCTGCAGCTGATTACTACGGCACCTATGGCGCCCAAGGAATCGCAAGGGGCATCAAGCAGGGCAAAGACAGCGCGATCAAGACAGCCGCCGCCGAAATGGCCCGACTGATTCCCAAGGGCGCCACCCTGGTACCAATTCCATCGAGCGGTGGAAAGGCGACGCACACGCTCAAGCTGGCCGAGGAATTGGCCCGCCTGACCGGCGCCAAAGTGGCTAATGTGCTGCAGGGGGACGCGCGTGAATCTTTGTATGCCTTGAAAAAGGCCGGTGGAGATCCTGATTCTGTCAACTTCAATTACCGGCTGACAGGCGAGATCCCTGAAAATGCCGTGCTGATTGATGGAGTGTTTGATACCGGCGCCACCATGCGCGCCGCGCTGCAGGTATTGCCAGATGCAGAAATGGCCGTATATGCTCAGGCACAGGGCAACGACGAGCAATCCACCGTATTGAAGAAAGACGGCAGCTTTGACAAGTGGCCCCTCTTTAACCAGTGGACCCGAGCCGAGTACAACGATGTCACATCACTGCTACCAGACGAGTACCGAAACGATCCACACCGGCGCGAACCACTGCCCGCCGCAGTGCGGAAGCTACGAGCCGCCGCTTTTGACGCTGACGCCAAAGGCAAAGGCTACAGCTACACCATTGATGACCTTGGAAACGTCATCGTCAACGGAGCAGACGCCAACACACTCGCAGGCATCGCAGTCCTGACAGAAAAGCACGGTTTGGGGCTGTTTGCCACCAACGTGCAAATTGCAAGTATGCCGGCGCTGCGCAAAATTGGCTTCGTGCCAGAGCAAGGCATTGGTATCGTGCTGCAGCGCGCAGCCGGCGCCAAGGATGTGCCCATGCCCAAGAATCAGGGCGATAGCGCGTATCGCACAGCACCTGGCACCATGATGTCGCTGCAGCCGCGCGGATTCCCTGCACCCATGTTTTCCTTGGCTGCAAAGTCCTCCCGCACATTCAGCCGCGAAGCACAGCTGCAGGCCAATGAGTATGTAGAAAACGCCGTCATGGCCATGACCGCCAAGTGGGAAAACTCCCCCGAGATTGTGGTGGCCTTTGACATGGATGACCCGATCATCCCCGAGAACGTGCGCGCCGAGGATCAGCGCCAGCGAAGCGCTGGAGCCTATGGAGTGCCCAACGGCTTTTTCTACAAGGGCAAGGTCTATCTCATGGCCTCCCAGCTCAAGACAGACGGCAAGATTGCAGAAGTCTTGTTCCACGAATCTTTGGGGCACTATGGCCTCCGTGGCAACTACGGCAAGCGCCTGGACGGCATCTTGAAGCAAGTGGCCGCTATGCGCCCGGCCGACATGAAGGCCAAGGCCGAGGAATACGGGCTGAATCTGCGCAATGAGCGCGATCGCATGATTGCCGCCGAGGAAGTGCTGGCCGAAATGGCTCAGACCGCACCGACGCTGGGCTTTGTGAAGCGCGCGATTGCCGCTATTCGCCAGTTCTTGCGCGACATCGGCCTGAAACTGGAGCTGACAGATAACGACATCATTGCCAACTACTTGCTGCCCGCCCGTGGCTGGGTGGAGCGCGGTGGATCTGGAAAGGCATCCGGTGGCGCCCGCATGAGCAAGGCCGAAACGGACGTTAGCCCGCTGGGCTTGTACTCCGCATTGGGCCGCGTGGTGGCCGGCATGGACATGAAAGCCGGCGCCCCTGCAGCTTGGCAGGCCGCACTCAAGGGCGCATTGAACAAGGGCGCCATCAAGGCCGACGAGCTGGAATGGAGTGGGCTGGGAGATTGGCTGAAACTGCAAACCGGCAAAGTGACCAAGGAGCAGGTTCAGGGCTATCTCAAGGCCAACGGGGTGCGCGTGGAGGAAACCCAATACCTTGACGACCCCGTAGCGACCGGCGAGCAGGCCATGCGCGACGAGCTGGAGGCTATGCCAATTCACCAGCTGGAAGTGCGCGCCGAGAGCTTGGATGTTGACTTGGAGGAGATTGAAGGCGACCGCGAGGCCATCATTGAGGCAATCCTTGAAAGCTACCACGACGACTATTCGGAGGACTTGCCGGAAGCCCGTTTCAAGCAATACACACTCCCAGGTGGCACCAACTACCGCGAGGTATTGCTGACATTGCCAATTTCCGAGCCAGCCAAGGCAGATCAATCCAGCCTTGAGGCCGCCAACGCATTCAAGCGCGAAATGCGCGCCAAGTACGGCGACAACTGGTTTATGCGGGCGACACCCGAAGAACGCCGGCGCAATGATGAATTGTCGGACGCATCGGTAGAGGCGTATCGAGAAGCCCGCGACACAACCTACAAATCATCGCATTGGGTAGAACCGAATGTATTGGCTCATATTCGCCTGAAAGACCGCACTGACGCAGACGGCAAGAGCGTGCTATTCGTGGAGGAAATTCAAAGTGATTGGGCGCAGGAGGGCAAGAAAAAAGGCTTCAAGGGCGTTTTTCCCAATGAAGTACTGCAAGCAGCCATCAAGGGGGGCATGTCAGAAGATCAAGCCCGCGCCGACATCAAAGCATTGCTGAAAAACCCATTTGGCACCGATGCACGGCCAACCGGCGATATTTGGCGGCGCCTCATTGACGCCACAGAGGGCACCGGCATAGACTTGAATGAGGTTTTTCACGACCGACAAGACGCCGGATTGCCATTGGCCCCCTTTGTAAGCAAGACTGACGCATGGGTAGCTCTGGCAATCAAGCGTGTTATCACCATGGCCGCGCAGGGTGGCTATGACCGCGTGGCCTTCGTGAATGGCGATCAAAGCGCCGAGCGCTACGACTTGAGCAAACAGGTGCAGCAGCTGGCTTACCAAAAAAACCAGGACGGCACCTACAAGCTGAGCGCCCAAACTGGCAATGAAGGCAGTCAGATGATTGGCGAGGCTGTCCCAGCCGAAAAACTAGATGACTATGTGGGCAAAGAGATTGCGCAAAAGATCATCGACGGCACCGGCAAATCTGAAATGTGGATGGATGGCATGGGCAAGCGCACTGAATGGAAAACCATGCAGGGCTTAGACCTCAAGGTAGGCGGTGAAGGCATGAAGGCCTTTTACAACCAGATCGTGCCCAAGGTAGCCAAGGAGATATTGCGCAAGACCGGTGGGGGCGAGCTGCGTCAATTCGGCATCCCCAATTCTCAGCGTGACAACGGCCCAATCATGGGAATGATGGTCATGGACTGGATGGGCATTCCAAGTGACGAGCAATCAGCATATTGGCGCAATATGTCAGAGGCCGAGCGCGAAGAAAAGAGCGAGGCATATCGCAACCGCAAAGGCGGGGCCGTGCTGCAGCAACTTGGATTCGATATGACCCCAGCCCTCAAGGATGCAGCCGGCGCCGGTTTGCCCATGTTCAGCCGCAAACCCGAAAGCGAGCCAGGCAACCAGACCGACACAGCCCGCAGCGAAGCATTCCAAGGCAAGGTGCGCAACTACATTGCAGACCTGTCC
>RFQA01000128.1 GCA_009925925.1 Betaproteobacteria bacterium | reverse complement strand
GCCGCCCTGCCCCCACCCGACCCCAGCAAACTGGCCGACAAGGCCGAAGCCGCCGAGCGGGAAGAAAAGCGAAAACAACTGATCAAGCTGCTGGCCGAGATTGAGCGCCGCATCAACATGGAAAACTCACGCCCCAAAAAGCGGTATGTGAGCCCTGCCGTGCGTGAAGAGGTCTATGCGGTGTATTACGACCAGCTGCGCCACGCCATCGAAGACAAAGGCACCGAGAACTTTCCGCAAAGCGGCGGAAAAAAGCTCTACGGCGAGCTGACCATGATCGTCACCATCAACTTCGATGGCCGCGTACTTGATACCGAAGTCGTGCAGAGCTCCGGCAATCCGGTACTCGACAAGCGGGCGCAGGCCATTGCGCGGTCTGCAGGCCCCTTCGGGAACTTCAATGCCGCCATGCGCCGCCAGGCCGACCAGATTCTGGTGGTGTCCCGCTTCAAATTCACCCGCGAAGAGACGCTGGAAGCCAAGGTCTCGTCCTCAACCTCACAATGAAGCAGGTGCTGCGTTTGGTCGTGCTGTGCGCGCTGGCTTTTGTAGCGCTGCAGTTGTATTTTGTGGGCCGCATTGCCGCCATGGCGGTGATAGACCCGCAGTCCACCGCCTTTGAGCGCTCCGAGGCGTACCGGGTCACCACCGAAACCGGCGCCTTGCGCTGGCGGCAGGAATGGATGCCTTATGACCGCATCTCTGACAACCTGAAGCGCGCCGTCATTGCCTCTGAAGACGATGGTTTCAGCCAGCATGATGGTGTGGACTGGGATGCCCTGGAAAAAGCCTGGGCCAAAAACGCCAAGGCGGAACAGCGTGCCGAGCAGCGCAAAACGACCAAGCCACCCAAGATTGTGGGCGGCTCCACCATCACCCAGCAGCTGGCCAAAAACCTGTTTTTGTCGGGCGAGCGCACGCTGCTGCGCAAGGGGCAGGAGTTTGTACTCACCATGCTGCTGGAGCATTTGCTGAGCAAGCAGCGCATCCTGGAGATTTATCTCAACAGTGTGGAATGGGGTGAAGGCGTGTTCGGTGCGGAGGCCGCTGCCCAGCACTATTTCCGCAAGCCCGCCAGCAAACTCAGCGCCTACGAGGCGGCCCGTTTGGCGGTGATGTTGCCGCGCCCCAAGTTTTTTGAGAAGACACCCAACTCGGGTTACTTGTCGAGTCGGGCGGGGACGATTGTGGCGCGTATGCCGGACGCGCAACTCCCCTGAATTCATCTTTGAATGAGGCCGCTTTGGCCATTGCCCGCAGCGGAACAGGCATGAGCCCCGCCGCTCGTGTCCCCCGGCCTTCGGCCTCCTCCTTGACCTCGCTTTAGGACTCATGCCTGCTCCACTGCTGGAATAAGCTGCTGTCCCGCATTTTTGACTTCGCGTAACAGCACCACCGGAAGCGATGGTCGGGGTGTTCTGCATAGTGAGGTCAAGGAGGAGCCCGCACAGCGGGCGGGGGACACGAACGGCGCAGAGCACCCCGGACACCGCTTACAGCGCAAACCAAAAGATGGACTCCCCTAGACTCAGGCAAAGGCCCGAAGCAGACACATCCCCTCTGTATCATCCCCGCCATGCTTGCCAAGTTGATGAGTTACTTTCTGTTGGGCCTGATCCGCTTCCTCACCGGTGCCCAAGCGCGCTGGCACGGATGCCCGCCCAAGGCCGAACAGCGCATTTATTTCGCCAACCACCAGAGCCATGCCGATCTGGTCATGATCTGGGCTGCATTGCCCAAAGAGCTGCGCCACATCACCCGCGCCATCGCCGCGAAAGACTATTGGACCAAATCGCCTTTCAAGAAATGGATCACCACTGAGGTGTTCCATGTGATCTACGTCTCACGCGACCGCAGCTCTGAGGAAGACCCTCTGGAGCCGCTTATCGAGGCGCTGGCCAATGGTGACTCCATCATCCTGTTCCCCGAAGGCACCCGTGGCCATACCGGCGAACCACAGCCCTTCAAGGCCGGTCTCTACAACTTGGCCACCCGCTTCCCGAACGTGGTGCTGGTCCCCGCATGGATCAACAATGTGCAACACGTGCTGCCCAAGGGCGAGGTGGTACCGGTGCCGGTGCTCTGCTCGGTCACCTTTGGCGCGCCCATGCAAGTCGGCGAAGGCGAAGAACGCCGTGCCTTTCTGGACAGAGCGCGCAGCGCAGTCGTAGCCCTGCGGGACGTGTAAGACAGCTATGTATTTCTATCTCAAGAATCTCGGTCCCACACAGCAGGTCGGCGCCCTCTTCATCATCGTTTTCGGTTTGCTGCTTCTGGCCAGCATCGTGGCCTTCGTCATGTCGCTGCGCGAATACGGGGATGATGAAGCCGGCGACCGCCGCCGCGGTGAGCTGAAAAATCTGGACGGCATCATCCGGACCAGTTGGTTCATGGTGTTTGTGTTCTGGATAGGCTGGCTCAGCGGCCCGCTGGTCGCACTCACCCTGTTTGGCGGCGTATCGTTCTTTGCGCTGCGCGAATTCATGACGCTCTCCCCCACCCGGCTGGGCGACCATCGCAGTCTGGTACTGGCATTTTTTGTCGTGCTGCCGCTGCAGTACTGGCTGGTGGCTACCGAGCACTTCGACATGTTTGCCGTGTTCATTCCGGTCTACGTATTCCTGGCCTTGCCGGTCGCCAGCGCGCTGGCCAATGACCCGCTGCGCTTTCTGGAGCGCAATGCCAAGCTGCAGTGGGGCATCATGGTGTGCATCTACGGCATGAGCCATGTGCCTGCGCTCTTGATGCTCAAGTTCCCTGGCTACGACCACAAGAACGCATTCATGGTCTTCTTCCTGGTGCTGGTGGTGCAGTTCTGCATGGCAGTGCAGCACCTTGTGTCCCGCAAGCTCAAGCTGCCACCGGCCGCACCTTCCATCAGCCAGAGCTTCAACTGGCCCAGCTGGTGGATAGGTGTGTTTGTGGCAAGCCTGTTTGGTGCGCTGTTGGCCGGCATCACGCCTTGGGTACCTGGTACCGCATTTGCGTTTTCCTTCATCGCCTGCGTGGCGGGTTCCATGGGGCATTTTGTAATGAAGGCCCTCAAGCGCGACCGCGGCATTCCCAGCTGGGGCGGGCCGGTGCGCTCTGTCACAGGTGCCGGTGGACTGCTGGACCGGGTGGATGCCCTGTGCTTCGCGGCACCGGTTTTCTTCCACTCCGCCAGATGGTATTTCGACCTCTAGCGCACGTATGTATTGCGCGAGCAGCTCCTGATTTCATAGCATGCGAATCCTTGGCATTGACCCCGGCTTGCGCACCACCGGCTTCGGCTTGGTGGACGTGGTGGGCGCCGATGTGCGCTATGTGGCCAGTGGCACCATACGCACCGAACATCTGGATACGCGGGCTCTACCCGCGCGGCTGAAGGTCTTGTTTGATGGCATCGGCGAGGTCGTGGAGCGCTACCAGCCCACCTGTGCCTCAGTGGAAATTGTGTTCGTCAACGTGAACCCGCAGTCCACCCTGCTGCTGGGCCAGGCGCGCGGCGCTTTGGTGACGGCGCTGGTCTGCGCGAACCTGCCAGTGGCGGAGTACACCGCGCTGCAGATGAAGCAAGCCGTGGCCGGACACGGACGCGCGCACAAGGACCAGATCCAGGAAATGGTGAAGCGCCTGCTGCACTTGCCCGGACTGCCCGGCCCTGATGCCGCGGATGCATTGGGCCTCGCCATTACGCACGCCCATGCCGGAAAGTCCATGACCTTGTTGGCAGGAGCCAACGGTGTGGGCGGTAACGGAAAAATCCGCTACCGGGATGGGCGTAGCCAATAGAATTTACGGACTAACAGCCCCTTCCGGAACACAGTCCATGCAGGTGAATCACCTCCCACGACGTATCGCCGCAGCTGCGCTTTGGGCGATGGCAGGGATGGGGTGCCTGCAAGCTCAGACACTTACTGGCTACACCGAGCAATGGCCACCCTACAACTTTGAAGAAGCCGGCGAAGTCAAGGGCATTGCCAGTGACGTGCTCAGAGCAATCTGTGTAGATGCCAAGTTGACTTGCAAGCTCAACCTTGTACCGTGGGCGCGGGCCTACAAGATCGTGAGCAATCAGCCAGACACGGTGCTTTTCACTACGGCGCGCAAAGCGTCGCGTGAAAAAGAGTTTCTATGGGTCGGCCCACTGCTCCCACGCAGCACCTGGGTCTATGTCAAAACCGCGCCGGACAAAGGAAGCGTCGCCAACCGGGAGATCAACCAGCTTCGTTTTGGCATCGTGAGGGACGAGGCCGCCCGCCAGGACTTGATCCAGGCCGGGGTGCCCGCTAGCGCCATGATTGAGGATAGCTCTAACGCGGCGGTGCTGCGCCTGTTGCTGGCAGAGGCGGTGGACGCGATGGTCGACACCGAGGTGGGTATGGCCTAGAGCCTGCGAAGTGCGAGTCTGCCTCCAGGTGCGGTGACAAGGGTCAGCAAGCTTAGTGAAGACGGTGCCTATTACTTCGCCCTGAATCTGCAAACCGACCCTGCGGTCGTGCAGCGCATGCAGGCGTCACTGGACAAGCTGCGACGCAGCGGGCGCCTGGACGCGATTACCCGCCAGTATTCCAGCGGCCTTTGAGAGGGTTTAGACCCGGGTGTCCAGCAGGGCGCCGGCCATTTTGTCCTGGGTCTTGAATACCGCCAGATTGGCGATAAAACTGTTTTTGGCTTGCAACTGGGTCACCACGTCCTGCTCCAAGGCATTACCTGTGGTACTGGCCTCTCGCACGCTGGTTGTCACTCCACCACCGCTCTGCGCGGTCTGCACGGTCTCTTGACGCTTGAAGCCCTCGGTCGCGAGGTTGGCCACGTTATGGGCGCTCGCGTTCAAGCTGGTTTGGGCCGCATTCAAACCGGATAAAGCGATAGAGGAAATGGAGTTCATGGGCAGCTGCCTCGGGTTATTTCCCGTGGGAAACAGGATGCCCCATTATCGGCAGCGGATGAGCGCAGGCAAGCGCTGACCGGATAAACGGCAGGGTTACCAGGCGCGCGCGGGCTGGGCAAAGCCCTGCGGGGCCTGCTTGACATCTTCAAACGTCACGACCTCCCAGGCTTCGGGGTGGGCCTGGAGTTCGCGCAACAGCTTGTTGTTCAAGGCGTGGCCGGAGCGGCGTGCGCTGTAAGCGGCCAACAGCGGTTTGCCCACGATGTACAGGTCGCCGATGGCGTCCAGAATTTTGTGCTTCACAAACTCGTCGTCGTAGCGCAAGCCATCGGCATTGAGGACTTTGTAGTCGTCCATCACGATGGCGTTGTCCAAACCGCCACCCAGGGCCAAGCCGTTGGATCGCATCATTTCGACATCTTTGGTAAAACCGAAGGTACGTGCCCGGGCAATGTCACGCGAATAGCTGTCGGTGCTCAAGTCGAACTCCACCTTCTGGCCGGTGGAATCCACTGCGGGGTGGTTGAAGTCGATCTCAAAACTCAGTTTGTAGCCGTGGTACGGTTCCAAGCGGGCCCATTTTTCATTGGCACCTTCACCCTCACGGACTTCGACCGGACGGGTCAGACGGATGAAACGTCGCGGGGCGTTCTGCAACTCGATGCCTGCGCTTTGCAGCAGAAACACGAACGATGCCGCAGAGCCATCAAGGATGGGCACTTCCTCGGCCGTGATGTCGACGAACAGGTTGTCGACGCCCAGACCGGCGCAAGCGGACATCAAATGCTCCACGGTATGCACTTTGGCGTTGCCGCAGGACAGGGTGGAGGCCAGGCGCGTATCTGTGACCGATTCGGCAGACACCACGATATCAGGCGCATTCGGCAAATCCACCCGTCGGAACACGATGCCCGTATCCGGAGCAGCAGGGCGCAAAGTGATCTCGACACGCTGGCCGCTATGCAGGCCCACGCCAACGGCGCGGGTCAGGGATTTGAGTGTTCGTTGTTTCAGCACAGGTCTATTGTAAAAGTAGCGCAATACGCCTCCAAAGTGCGCGTATTTCGCCAGAAACACCGTGGAACCGGCTAAGCCGGGCCACAGGTGTTGCCCCCTGCAAGGGGGAAAGCGAAGCGACACGCAGTGCGCGTAGCCGGGGGGTGTGCCCGCTTCCCCGCCGGGCCGCCCCAAGGGGAAACGCGCCCCCATGGGGGGCAGCAACCCGCGCAGCGGCGGAGCGTGGGGGTAGTATCAATCCGCCTGCTTGCGCAAGAAAGCAGGGATCTCGTAGTCATCCATGCCGCCGCTGGACAGGGCATCCACCTTGGCAGCTGCCTGCGTGCGGTTGGTACGCCACACGCTGGGGGTTGCCATGCTGCCGTAGTCAGGCTGTGCCACGGCTGCACCAGCGTTGCCCATCGAAGCGGTAGTTCCAGCTGGGCTGGCAATCGTATTCAGGGTCGGCACATGGAAAGGTACGTTGTCGGTACCGGTACGCAGCACTTGCAGCGGAGGCGCTGGGCGGCGGACACCGCCCTGGCGGCTCAGTCCGGTAGCGATCACTGTCACGCGAATTTCGTCGCCCAACTTTTCGTCGTTAGCGGTGCCGTAAATGACATGCGCGTCGGGAGATGCGCAGGCACGGATGGTCTCCATGGCCATCTTGGATTCCTTCAGTTTCAAGGAACCCTTGCACGCGGAGATCAGCACCAGCACACCCTTGGCGCCGGACAGGTCCACGCCTTCCAGCAGCGGGCACGCCACGGCTTGCTCAGCAGCAATGCGGGCACGGTCCGGGCCACTGGCCGTCGCGGTACCCATCATGGCTTTGCCTGGCTCACCCATCACAGTGCGAACGTCTTCAAAGTCGGCGTTGATTTCGCCCTTGACGTTGATGATCTCGGCAATGCCGCCCACGGCGTTTTTCAGCACGTCGTTGGCATGGGCAAAGGCTTCGTCCTGGGAGACATCGTCGTCCAGCACTTCCAGCAGCTTCTCATTGAGCACCACGATCAGGGAGTCCACATTGGCTTCCAGCTCGGCCAGACCGGAGTCCGCATTGCTCATGCGGCGGCCGCCTTCAAAGTCAAAAGGCTTGGTCACCACGCCAACGGTCAGGATGCCCATTTCTTTGGCCACTTTGGCAATCACAGGGGCTGCACCGGTACCGGTGCCGCCGCCCATGCCTGCAGTGATGAAGAGCATGTGTGCGCCTTCGATGGCCTGACGGATGTCGGCCTCTGCCTGCACAGCCGCCTCACGGCCCTTGTCGGGCTTGCTGCCGGCGCCCAGGCCGGTTCCACCGAGCTGGATGGTCTTGTGAGCAGAGCTGCGGCTCAGAGCCTGCGCGTCGGTATTGGCGCAGATGAATTCCACGCCACCTACCGAGGTAGTGATCATGTGCTCAACAGCGTTGCCGCCGCCGCCGCCCACGCCGATGACCTTGATTTGGGTGCCTTGGTTGAAGGCTTCTTCTTCGATCATTTCGATGCTCATGTTGTTACTCCTTGAATTGCAATCTTTAAATGTGGGTGAACCGGGTGACCGTCAGGGCTCAGGCTGCCATCGCAAACCGGCCTGCCAACAAGATGTCGGCGAGGAGGCGGGTAGCGCTTTCTGCTTCCGGCTTGGGAGCGGGATGGCTGGTGAGGAGGTTCCACACCACGTCATCACTGACTCCGAAGCGGCACAGCAGGATGTCGCTGTCTGCAATGCTGGCTTTCTGGCTTTCTGACAAGGTCTTGATAATTTCTGCTGCGTCCTCAGACATTCCCAGGATCTTTACCGCCGACTTCAGGTCCTGGCGGATGAGGCTCTGGGCCATGTTCAAGTAGGCCATGTTTGCTTCGCGAATTTCAGCCTTAACTTGGGCTTTCATATTTGTTATCTCCTTCGATCCAATATTTCTTCGACGATGTATTTCCAACGATCTTTTGCAAACATTGCCTACCGGCTATGAAGGCGGGTCCAGGCCTCGATGCACGACGACCCGGATGAGCCCCCAGCAGCTGCGCGGGAGCTGGTTCAACATGGAAAAATTCAGTTGCGTGTGAGACATGATCAGAAGTTCCCTACAAACCAGTCCTTGACGGAACTGAACGCTGATTTCATGGTGCCGGATTTCTGCGCGACCTTGTAGCCGCGCATGCGGGCAATGCGGGCCTCCTCCAGGAGGCCCATCACCGTGGCGGCACGGGGCTGCGCCACCATGTCGGCCAAAGCACTGTTGTATTTGGGGATGCCGCGACGCACGGGCTTGAGGAAGATGTCCTCACCCAGCTCCACCATGCCGGGCATGATGCAGCTGCCGCCGGTCAGCACGATGCCGCTGGACAGCACTTCTTCATAGCCGGACTCGCGCATCACCTGGTTCACCAGGGAGAAGATTTCCTCCACCCGCGGTTCAATCACACCGGCCAAGGCCTGACGGCTCAGCATGCGGGGGCCACGGTCACCCAGACCGGGTACTTCGACCTGTGTCTCGGGGTCCACCAGCAACTGCTTGGCGTGGCCGGACTCCACCTTGATGTCCTCTGCGTCCTTGGTGGGCGTGCGCAGGGCCATGGCAATGTCGCTGGTGATCAGGTCACCCGCAATAGGGATTACGGCCGTGTGGCGAATGGCGCCGTTGGTGAAGATGGCCACGTCGGTGGTGCCGGCGCCAATGTCTACCAGCGCCACGCCGAGCTCGCGCTCGTCCTCTGTCAGCACGCTCAAGCTACTGGCCAGCGGGTTGAGCATCAGCTGCTCGACTTCCAGGCCGCAACGGCGCACGCACTTGATGATGTTTTCAGCTGCGCTTTGCGCACCGGTCACGATATGCACTTTGGCTTCGAGGCGGATGCCGCTCATGCCGATGGGCTCGCGCACATCCTGGCCGTCGATGATGAATTCCTGAGGCTCCACCAGCAGCAGGCGCTGGTCGGTCGAGATGTTGATGGCCTTGGCCGTTTCGACCACACGGGCCACGTCGGCCTGCGTCACTTCGCGGTCCTTCACCGCCACCATGCCGCTGCTGTTGATGCCACGGATGTGGCTGCCGGTGATGCCGGTGTACACCCGGGTGATCTTGCAGTCGGCCATCAGCTCGGCCTCTTTGAGCGCCTGCTGGATGCTGGCAACGGTGGCATCAATGTTGACCACCACGCCGCGCTTGAGTCCGTTGCTCGGCGCCACGCCGAAACCGGCCAGCTTGAGCTCGCCACCGGGCATGACTTCAGCAACCACCGCCATCACCTTGGCAGTGCCGATGTCCAGCCCGACGACAAGATCTTTGTATTCTTTAGCCATAGTTGTACCCTGCTTCGTTTCCGCTATTTCTTGGTGCTGTCCGCTGCCAGCGTGGTAACGCCGCGCAGCTTGACCGCGTATCCGTTGGCGTGCCGCAAGTCCGCCGATTCGACGGAGCCCGGGGCCCGTCCATAGCGTGTGGTGACCTGCGTCAGTGTTCTCAAAAACCGTTGAAGGCGCTCGGTGACTTCCTCTGGCGTTCCGCGCCCGAGCTCAATCACGGCGCCTCCGTCCAGACGGGCACGCCAGCTGCCACGACCTGACAAATCCAGTTGTTCCAGCGGCAGCTCCATGCCGGCAAACAAAGGGGTCAGCGTGCGGTACATGGCCAAGACGTCACCGCTCTGGCCGTCAGGCCCGCTAAGCTTGGGCAGCACGTCCTGTTCCACCTCACCCACGTTGGCTTCAAACACTTCACCATAGCTGTTGAGCAGGCGCAATTCCGGCTCCGCGCCCCAATAGGCCACCGCCACGTGCTCCTGCAAGTCCACCCGCAAGCGGTTCGGAAACTCGCGGCGCACCACCGCGTGGCGCACCCATGGGACCGCCTCGAAAGCGGAGCGCACCCGCGCCAGATCAACGGAGAAAAAAGTGCCATTCAAGCCGGGGGCCACATTGGCCCGCAACGTAAGCGGACTGTTGTGGTTCATGTCGCCGGTCACCGTGATGCCTTGGATGGCAAACATGGGCAAACGCCCCAACCAGCGGCCACCCGTCACCACTGCGAGGACGACAAAAGCCATAAACAGGAGCACAGCGGTCCCGTTCATGAGCTTGACGTCCAGCGGAGTAGCGACAGAAGGTGTCATACGGCCCTCACGCCCTGGGAAGGCCCGGCGGCGTTCATCACGCGTCCGCCTTTCCGTCTGTGGCGGTGCTTTTC
>RFQA01000127.1 GCA_009925925.1 Betaproteobacteria bacterium | reverse complement strand
GGTAGACGATCTGGTCCGTCACACCTGCGAGCGCCATCGCATCACTGGCCAAAAAATGTTCTTGCCCGTCTTTGCCGACACCCAGTATCAGTGGCGAGCCTGCCCTCGCACCGACCAGCCGGTGCGGCTCATCTTTGCAAAATACGGCAATCGCGTAGGCGCCATGTAACTGCAACACAGCAGCTTTGACCGCCTCGAACAAGTCGCCGTCGTAAATACTGTCGATCAGGTGGGCAATAACTTCCGTATCGGTTTGGCTGTGAAAGACATAGCCCTTGGCTTTCAGGGCCAGTCGCAACTCATCGTGGTTTTCGATGATTCCGTTGTGGACCAGGGCGATCCGGCCGGGTTTGCTCTCTGCATCCGCACCGGAGCCATGGCTGAAATGGGGATGCGCGTTGTGCACCACTGGAGCGCCGTGCGTGGCCCACCGGGTGTGAGCAATGCCCAGGCGCCCTTGTACGGCACCAGCCGCCACCTGCTCAACCAGCTCGGCCACACGAGACGTGCTGCGAGCACGTCGCAAGCCATTGAACGGAATGCCGCCGCTACTGGCTTCGTCTTGTGCATACACCGCCACGCCACAGGAGTCATACCCCCGGTACTCCAGCCGCTCCAATCCTTGGACCAATACGGGAACGATGTTGCGGGTCGAAACCGCGCCGACGATGCCACACATAGACAATCTCCAATTCAAACAATGGTGTGGATGTTAGAACTTTTGAAAGAAATTTTTACTTGTTTTTTTTATCAATTTGATTGAAAATTTCACTTCGTACCGAGCGTGAAATTTAGTTTCATTTTTTACTTTTATTTGGACTTATGGAGCTAGACCTTACCGACCTTCAGCTGCTGGCGCAATTGCAAGCGGATGCCAGCTTGAGCAATCAGGCCCTGGCAGAGCGGGTGCACACCTCGCCCCCCACCTGCTTGCGCCGGGTCAAGCGCCTGCATGACGCAGGGTTGATTGAACGGCAAATCGCCATCCTGAACCCGCAGCGCGTGGCAGAAGTCACAGGCCACGGTCTGACCGCTATTGTGGAAATCACGCTGGACCGGCAGGACACCGGCGCGCTGGAAAAGTTTGAAGCCCGGGTGGCGGACGATTTCAGCGTGCAGCAGTGCTATCGCGTATCACCCGGACCCGACTTCTGTCTGGTGGTGCACGCCAAAGACATGCCGGACTATCAGGCGCTCACGCAACGTCTTTTCACCAGCGATGCCAATGTGCGTAACGTGAAAGCGTTTTTCAGCGTCAAGCGCAGCAAATTCGGGGCAGAACTGCCACTAAGTTAAGCCTACGTTCGAGATTTTGAAGCCCGGCACCGCCGGGCTATTTTTTTGCCTGTACGAAAGTCAAACAAGCAAGAGCGCCGCCCTGCTCACAGGGCACCAGGCTGATAGTCGCGCCGACTTTGGCCAGCAGGCGCTGGGCCGTCAGCAGGCCCACACCCAAGCCAGGAAACTGCTTGGCGGAATGCAAGCGGCCAAACACCTTGAACAACTTGTCTTGCATCGCCGGGCTGAAACCGGCACCGTTGTCTTGCACCCGCAGCTGCACCTTTCCATCCGGAGTTTGATGGACTGACACGAAAATCACAGGCTCCGCCACCTTGGCCGTAAATTTGTAAGCATTGTCCAGGACCTGGACCAGCGCTTGCCGCACTATGGACTCATCAGCCACCACCTCGATCGAGGCGGGCACTTCCACAGTCACAGCGACAGCACGATCAACAAAGCCTGCCTGCACCTCCTGCACGCAAGACGCCACCAAGGGTGCCAGTTCAACAGCACCCGGCCGTGCCTGCACAGCCCCAAGGCGGGACAGAGCCGTCAATGCGTCCAGCAACACGCCCATGTGATCGGCAGAGGCCGTGATGGTGCGCAGAAAGTCCGCACTTTCGCCAGTGAGCTGGGCACCGGCTTCCTCCTCCAGCAAACGCGCAAACGACACCATATGCCGCAAGGGTGCCCTCAGGTCGTGAGACACGGTGTAGGTGAACTCCTGCAGCTCAGCACGGCTGGCGGCAAGTTCTACCTCCAGCTCTTGAATACGTAGTTGCAACTGGTGCTCGCTGCTGTGCATGTTCACCTCTCAGGCTTTGGGTTTCTTTGCCGGACGGCTCCAGTTGGCAATGCTCACCTGTTTACCGCGCGCCACACTCAGGGCGCCGGCTTCGGTGCTCTTGGTGATGGTGGAGCCGCCACCGATGGTGCCGCCTGCACCAATGGTGACGGGTGCGACCAACACGCAATTGCTGCCCACATGCACATCGGCTTCAATGACAGTGCGGTGTTTGTTGGCGCCGTCGTAGTTGGCGGTAATGCTGCCTGCGCCATAGTTCACCCGCTCACCGACTGTGGCATCGCCCAAATAAGCCAAGTGGTTGGCTTTGGCGCCGGCGGCTAGGGTGGAATTCTTCACCTCCACAAAATTGCCGATATGCACCTCCGCGCCCAACTTGGCGCCAGGGCGCAAGCGGGCGAAGGGGCCAATCAACGCGCCTGCACCCACTGTCACGCCCAACTTCTCGCCATCAATGTGAGTGAAGGGGTGAACTACTGCGCCCGCCTCGATCACACAGTTGGCGATCACACAGTTCGCGCCGATCGACACTCCCTCGCCCAGACTCACCTGACCCGAAAAAACACAATTCACATCGATGCTGACGTCATGTGCGCACAACAGGTCGCCACGCACATCAATGCGCGCAGGGTCGGCCAGCCGCACGCCTTCGTCCATCAAACGGTGGGCTTGCTGCGATTGATAGGCACGCTCCAGTTCAGCCAGCTGCACCGGACTATTCACCCCGGCCACTTGCACGGGGTCCGAAATCTTGTGGCCCACCACCGCCACGCCATCGGACACAGCAAACTTCACCACGTCGGTCAGGTAGTACTCGCCCTGGGCGTTTTTGTTGTCCAAGCGTGCCAACCAGGTTTTGAGCTGCGCCGCAGGCACCGCCATGATGCCGCTGTAAATTTCTGTGATCGCACGTTGTGCCTCTGAAGCATCTTTGTGCTCCACAATGGCTTGCACCGCGCCACCCGCATCGCGCACGATGCGCCCGTAGCCAGCCGGGTTACTTTGTTCCAGTGTGAGCAGCGCGAGTTTGTTGCCGCCACAGGCCTGAATGAGGTGGAACAAGGTATCGGATTTTGTCAAGGGCACGTCGCCTGAGAGCACCACCACCACCCCATCGTCCGGCAGCACCGGCGCGGCTTGCTGCACGGCATGGCCGGTGCCGAGCTGCGGCTCCTGGCGCACAAAATTCAAGGCAAATCCAGCGCTAGCGCCCGTGAAATCTGCGCAGGCTGCTTCCACTTCCATAGCACTGTGGCCGGTGATCACCACCACATGACGGGCCTGCAGGTCCGCGGCGGTTTCCACCACATGCTGCAACAAGGGGCGCCCGGCCAAGCGCTGCAGGACTTTCGGGATTTTGCTGCGCATGCGGGTGCCTTTGCCCGCCGCCATAATGACCACGTCCACCGGAGCGTGTACCGGTGCGCCACTTGAAAGATGGGGATTGGAAGTCAATGCCATGCCTTTGTTGAATTCTGGGACGTTAGTTCGCGCGGGGGGTGTAGCCCGGCGCTGGTGCGCCATTATCTGCCTGCTGGCAGCAGTTCTGACCCTGACAGGTTGCGGCGCGGTGCGACTGGCCTACAACAACGCCCCAGACCTCACCTACTGGTGGCTGGACGGCTTTCTGGACTTCGACAGACCGCAAAGCGTGCGCCTTCGCAATGACTTGAATGCCCTGCAGGCCTGGCACCGCAAAGAAGAGTTGCCAGCAGTAGCCGACATGCTCAAGAACCTACAGGCCGCGTCTCCCCAGCCCGTGGCTGCCGATCAGGTATGCCAGCTATCGCGCTACCTTGAAGACCGGTTCCAGGCCGTGCTCGACCGCGCCACGCCGACCGCAATTGCACTCGGCCCGACATTGAGCAATGCCCAGTTAGACCATTTGGCCCGCTCATGGGACAAGCGCAATGCGGAATGGCGGGAGGAATGGCTGGACGGGTCTCCGCAGGAACGACTAAGCCGGCGCCTGAAAACCACCATCGAACGCGCCGAGGGCTTTTACGGCCGGCTCACCGATGTCCAGAAAGCGCTGATCCGCAGCCAACTGGAAAGCTCGCCTTTCGATGCGGCCATCCAATACAAAGAGGTGATGCGTCGGCAGAAAGACGCACTCCAAACCCTGCGCGCGCTCAAAGCCGGAGCGCCCAGTGAGATTCAATTGCAGGCCGAAATACGGGCGCTGTTGTTGCGCAGCCTGCAGTCGCCTGACACCACGTTTGTGCAATACACCGAACGGATTCGCAGCCATTTCTGCGAGTCTGCGACGGAGCTTCACAACGCCACCAGCCTGGCCCAGCGCACCAAGCTGCAACAAACCTTGCAGGGGTATGAGAACGATGTGCGCGCTCTGATGCAACGCTGAACCACCATGAGCACCACCGACTCCGGATTTGCCGACTATTGCTGCGAACTATTGGCCAGCCTGGGGCCTTGCCACGCCAAGCGCATGTTTGGGGGTTGGGGCATCAGTTGCGATGGCTTGACCGTGGCCGTGATCGCGGATCTGGGCGATGGCGACACCTTATGGCTCAAAGCCAATGCCGACAGCCGCGCCACCTTTGAAGCCGAAGGCTGCAAACGATTTGTTTACACCGCCAAGGGCGTGCCACGCGGCATGAATTACTACAGCGCGCCGGCCGACGCCATGGAGTCACCGGCCTTGATGCGGGATTGGGCACAGCTCGCCTGGCAAGCGGCGCTTGCAGCCCGAAAGCCAGCTCCCGCTAGACGGGCCAAACCACTCCATGGTCGTTGAGGATGGCATCCAGCGGCATGTCGTGGGCTTCCGGCTCAAAATCATCCACAAAACCGGTGCCAAAGCCCAAACCTACCGTAAATGGTTTCGGGCTCAAGCTGGCCAGCATGCGGTCATAAAAACCGCCGCCGTAGCCCAAGCGATACCCGCCGGGACCATAGCCCACGCAGGGCACAAACAGCAGGGTTGGCACGATCAGCTCGGTGTCTTTGGGCTTGGGAATGCCGTAGGCATCCTCTTCCATCGGGCACCCGGGGTACCAGGCATGGAAGGTCATGGTCTTGTGCGCACGGTTCACTACCGGCAAGCCGATGCGGCGCGGCTGCGGCTGATCGATCAGCTCGCCGTCTTCTTTCCATCGGTGCAAGGCGGGCAAAGGGTCGAACTCACCCTTGATAGGCCAATAAGCACCAATGACTGCATCCGGCCGGCCTACCAGCCAGATACGCATCACGCGTTGTAAAAGATCGGCACGTTGTAGTCGATCCGGCATCGCCAGACGTTGATCCAACAGGGCCTTGCGAAGGGCTTTCTTTTGTGCAGCTTTGCTGTCGTCCGAGTTGTCCATAATCCCCACATGCAGTTTTCAGCCATTCTGACATCACTGGCCCTGTGCGGCGCCCTGATGTCCCCCACTTTCACTTCAGCATACGCGCAAGGGCGCGATATCACCCGTCTCGATGAGACCATTCTGGACCTGGCCCAAGCCTACAAAAACCGGGACCGCAAACGCCTGAGCGCTGCCTTACCCTCGATGAAGGGCTACATCCTGGAACCATGGGCCGCGTATTGGGAACTCTCTACCCGCCTAGACGAGGCCAGCAAGTCCGAAATTCAAGATTATCTGAACCGCTACAACGGCACTTACCAAGAGGATCGCCTGCGCGCCGAGTGGCTGCTCCAACTCGGCCGCAACCGCGACTGGGACACATTCGGGCGCGAGTACCCGCTCTACCGCATGAACGACGACAAATCCGTGCGTTGCTATGCGCTGTGGGCAGACTACAGCACCCGCAATGCTGATGTAGCCGGTGCCTTGGAACCTGTTTGGTGGGGGCAGAAAGAAGCCGACGATGCATGCGGCGGTCTGGCCGCCCAACTGGTTAAAGACAAAAAACTCAACGCGCATAGCGCATGGGTCCGGGCACGGTTGGGCATGGAAAACGACCGCTTGCGTGTGGCCACACAGGCCGTTGCGGCGCTGGACAACGACTACGTCAAAACCGTCAACACTATTTACAGCACGCCGGCCAAGTACCTGAACGACAAAGTCACCGCGCTGCGCCCGCAGACGCGCGAATTTGTATCGCTCGCCCTGATTCGGCTGGCCTACATAGACCCGGACAGTGCGGCTGTTGAGATCGACAAGCTGCGCTGGAAAGCCCAGCTCAACCAGGAAGAGCGCAGCTGGGTCTGGGGCGTCATCGGCAAGCGCCAAGCCCAAAAGCTCTCGGACGAAGCACCGGCCGCCTTTGCCAAAGGCCAGTTCGCGCAAATGCACGAAGACCACCTCGCCTGGGCCGCACGTGCCGCACTGCGGGCCGGTCGCTGGAGCCAGGTAGCGGATGCGATTGCTGCCATGCCCGAACCCATGCGCAACGACCCCACATGGGTCTATTGGCGCGCCCGCGCGCTGGCGCAACGCAACAACGTCGAAACCGCCAAGATGGAGAGCCAGACGCTGCTCGAATCCATCGCAGGCACCAAGGGCTTTTATGAAATGCTGGCCCTGGAGGAGTTGGGGCAAAAGATTGTGGCGCCGGCCAAACCCGCACCGTTGACGCCGGAAGAAAAGGACCAGGCGAAAAAGAACCCCGGCCTGGCCCGTGCACTCCATGCCATCGCCATCGGCCTGCGTAGCGACGGCGTGCGCGAATGGAACTACAGCACCAACCTGCACAACCGTGGCGGCCTGGACGATCGCGCACTCCTGGCCGCGGCCGACCTGGCCTGCAAGGCCGAAGTGTGGGACCGCTGCATCAACACCAGCGAACGCACCAAAGGCATGGTCGATATAGACCAACGCTACCCCATGCCACACAAGAGCGCAGTGCTGGCGCGCACCCAGACTATCGGCCTGGATCCAGCCTATGTGTACGGCTTGATCCGGCAGGAGAGCCGCTTCATCACCGACGCCAAATCCGGCGTGGGCGCTGCGGGTCTGATGCAAGTCATGCCCGCGACTGCCAAGTGGACTGCCAAAAAAATCGGACTCAGCGACTTCCAGAGCCACCAAATCACCGACCGGGACACCAACATCGCGATCGGCACCGGGTATTTGAAGCTGGTACTGGACAGCTTCAACGGCTCCATGCCCATGGCAGCGGCGGCGTATAACGCGGGCCCTGGCCGCCCCCGCATCTGGCGCGGTCAGACGGGCAGCCCCGTGCTGGAAGCTGCCATCTGGGCCGAGAACGTGCCTTTCTCCGAGACCCGGGACTACGTCAAAAAAGTCCTGGCCAACACCACGTTGTACGCGGCGCTTATCACGGGTCAACCCCAATCCCTGAAAGCCAGACTGGGCACCGTGGGGCCGCGTGATGCCACCAGCCCGGAGGCAGGGCTCGACTTGCCTTAATGTCCAGAGAGAAACTCCAGAGTTTCAGGCCGTACCACGGTAAAACTCGCAGCGGTTACGCCCGCTGCGCTTGGCGGCATACATGGCTTGGTCTGCATGGGTGAGCAGCAGCTGGGGTTCCGAGCCATGCTCAGGAAAAAGCGCCAACCCCAAGCTGCCTGACACCTGCACCACCGGTGCGTCAGGCCCCTCGCCCAAGATACAAGGCGCGGCAATGGCTGCCATCAGTTTGGCAGCCAGCGCCTGGAGTTCGGTCCGGCCTTCCACTGCGCTGAAAATCATGACAAATTCGTCGCCGCCCAAGCGGCACACCGTATCAGCCGCGCGCAAAGTGCCCTGCAACCTGCGGGCGACTTCTTTCAAAAGCAAATCTCCCGACTCGTGGCCGTAGTTGTCATTGACTTCTTTGAAGTGGTCCAGATCCAGAAACCCGATGGCAAAGACCCCTTTATGCCGGCCGTAGTGCGCGCAAAGCATCTTGAGCCGGTCTTGCAAGAGCACCCTATTGGGTAAGCCGGTCAGGGCGTCATGCTCGGCAAAGTGGCTGCGGGCTTCGAGCCGCTTTTTCTCAGTCACGTCCTGCAACACTGCAAGGCTGCGCGCGGGTTGGTGTGCTTCGTCGTATTCCCAGATGGCAGACAGGATCACATCGCACAGCGTGCCATCGCGGCGGCATAGCTGGTACTCGATGTTGTCGCAACGGCCATCGCGCGCAGCGGCAGGAATCACTACCTCGCGTGCTTTGCGCGCGGAGGCCGGATCCATAAAGTCGGCCACGTGCCGCCCCAAGACATCGGCCTCGGCATAGCCCAGCGTGTCCAGCCACAGCTTGCTGACCTGAACGATGCGGCCTTGCGCATCAATCGAATGCAACATGGCCGGAGTCTGAAAGTAAAGGTCCCGGGCCCGCGCCTCACTGTCGGCCAGCACCTGCAAGGCCTGGCGCTGCCCTTCTGACATCACAGCCAGAAACAAGCCCGGCAAGAGCGTGGCCAAAACCGAAAGATAGAACAAGCCATCGCCCCACCAACTGGAGGTCGGCGGAGGCAGCAGCACGCCATAGCGGATCAGTGCAGCCATGCTGGCGGCGACCAGCAAGTTGGCGGCGAAGGTGGCTACCAGGGTCGAACGCATGGCCATCCACACCACTGGGGCCACCATGATCACAAAGGGCTTGGGCAGGCTGGTACCTGCCCACAGCGTAACCGCCACACTCCCGAACAACATGGCCATGGCCATGGGCTCGGTGACCTGCTCCAGCGCCACGCGGGGCCGTTTGGTGGCCACCGACAGTGCAAGGGGCAGGGCTGCAACGGTGCCTATGGTGTGGCCGACGAACCAGTTCAGCGCCATCACATGCCAATCTCCACCCGCCACACCTATCCAGGCCAATCCCCCCAGAGGCGCGAGGACGGCTGCAGGCAGCAAGGCCGCACGCAGCAGCAGAACGCCTTGCACTGCCGCCCGATCTCCGGCGTGCTCCAATGCCCGGATGCGGTCCAACATGACGGCAGACAGCATCATCTCCAACAAGTGCACCGGCACGTCCAAGGCGCCACGCCACGCCATTGTCATGGGGCTGATCCAGGCTTGAAACTCTGGTCCTGCCCCCCAGGCATACGCCATGTGGGTCACCCACACGGCCACAAACAAAGCAGCCAACATGGCAGGCCACTGCGAACGCTGCAGGCGCAACAGAGCCACTGCCCCTACCGGGTTGGCCATCCAGATGATGACCTGCCCCGGCCGCGCGTCGGACACCATGAGCGACATCAGCCCGATGGCTGCACAAACGCCTGCCCATAGCAGCATCCACCGACCGCTGCGGGCACGGGGCCGCATGGCACCGGTTTGCTGAACGTCAAAGACCATCCGCACCCCTGTCAGAAGAGCGTTTGGCCCGCAATCGCCATACCCCCACCATGACCAATGCCAGCACCGACAGCACCATGGCCAATTTGCGCACCCAGGTCAGGCGCGGGTCTTCATAAGTCAGGGTCTCAGTGTCTATCCAGCGGCGTAGCAGCGCCTGCCGGGTAGCGGGGGTGATGTCCTTGAGGCCGGCATTCAAGGCAACGCCCAGCCCTGTCAACTCTTTGCGATAGGCAAAACTCAGCTCGTACTCAAACGGTAGCGACTCCACCATCTGCACACCGCGTATGCCGCTGTGACGGGTGGCATCGCTCACGCTGGCCACATCCGCCACCACGCCGTCCACATCACCACGCATCAGACCTTGCAATGCGGCGACATCATCGGGCACCGCGACCCAACGCACTTGCGGGTATGCGGCGCGGACAAAGCTTTCCACAGCATAGCCTTTACCTACTGCGACCGAACGGCCCGCCAGGTCTTTCAGGGTTGGTGGCGCCGGCCCCTGCCTCACCACCAACACGGCGGGCACTTTGACGTAGGGCTCCGTGAAGGCCAGAAACTCGGCCCGCTCCGGGGTGGGGCGCAAAGAGGAAATCAGGTCTACCTCGCCACGGCGCGCCGCCTGCAAGATGTTCGCAAGGTTGTCTGCGGGCAGCATCTGCACGTCGGCACCCAATCGGGGCTTGAGGATGTCCAGCACATCGATGGACAGGCCTTGCACCTGCCCGGCAGGCCCGGCGCTGACAAAGGGCG
>RFQA01000126.1 GCA_009925925.1 Betaproteobacteria bacterium | reverse complement strand
GCGCGTTTGGAGAGCTCGTCCAGCGAGAGCTGTTGCGCCTTGCGGGCGTCTTGCAGTTTGGAGCCTACAGCTGGGGGGCCGTCGACCAAAGGAGTAGGGTGGGGGACTTGCGCCATGGTGGTTTTGGTCGGTAAAATGGATTTTTGTTCGATATACCGGAAATATCCGCTAAAACGATATTACACCGCCATGACCACTTTGCCTACCACTCTGTCCACCGTTGCACCCGGCCACTATTTGCAATTTGCCAGCGACAACACCTCCGGCATCTGCCCCGAGGCCATGCAGGCGTTCATGGCGGCCAACACCGGCTTTGCAGCGTCTTACGGCAATGACGACGCCACGCGCTTGGCCTGCGACCGCATTCGCGAAGTCTTTGAGGCGGACGCTGAAGTGTTCTTTGTGTTCAACGGCACGGCGGCGAACTCGATCGCGTTGGCCTCCCTGTGCCAGTCCTACCAAGCGGTCATCTGCAGCGACACCGCCCACGTGGAGACCGATGAGTGCGGTGCGCCCGAGTTTTTCTCGAACGGCTCCAAGCTGCTCTCCGCCCCGCACCGCCACGGCAAGCTCACCTCGGCCGGCGTGCTCGAAGTCATCACCCGTCGTACCGATGTGCACTACCCGCGGCCCAAGGTCGTCACGCTGACCCAGTCCACAGAGATGGGTTCGGTTTACCAGAAGGGCGAAATCAGCGGCATCAGCCGCATCGCGCAGGAGCACGGCCTGAAGGTGCACATGGACGGCGCCCGCTTTGCCAACGCAGTGGCCGCCCTCAAGGTGGCGCCCGCTGACATCACCTGGCGCGCTGGGGTGGATGTTCTGTGCTTTGGCGGCACCAAGATGGGCCTGCCGATTGGTGAGGCTATTGTCTTTTTTGATCGCAAGCTGGGCGAAGAGTTTTCCTACCGCTGCAAGCAGGCCGGGCAGCTGGCTTCCAAGATGCGCTACCTGTCCGCCCCCTGGCTGGCTATGCTGACTGATGGCACCTGGCTGCGCCACGCCGCCCACGCCAACGCCATGGCGCACCGCCTCTCAGAGCGCATTGCCGGCATCGCCGGTGCCGAGTTGCTGTTACCCACCGAAGTGAACGGTGTGTTCGTCAACCTGCCCGAGCCTGCGATTGCCCGCCTCAAGGCCCTAGGCTGGACCTTTTACACCTTTATCGGCGGTGGTGCGCGGTTTATGTGTTCCTGGGCTACGACCGAAGAAGCTGTCGATCATCTGGCGGATGATTTGGAGCGCGCTCTCGCTGCATAAAAAAAGCCCCCCGTTTGCACGGGAGGCTTTTCACAGTCTCGCTATAGGATTAGCCCAAGCGCTTCTGGTGTCGCGCAATCTGGGCCCGTACTTGCGAAGGTGCGGTGCCGCCCAGCGTGTTGCGCGCATTGAGCGAGCCGCGCAGGCTCAAGCACTCAAACACATCCGCTTCCACATTGGGGTTGAAGCTCTGCAGCACGTCTAGAGGCAGCTCAGACAAGTCCACGCCGCGCTCTGTGGCGGTCTTGACAGCGTGGGCCACAGTTTCATGCGCATCGCGGAAGGGCAGACCCTTTTTCACCAGGTAGTCGGCCAGGTCGGTGGCGGTGGCGTAGCCCTTCAGGGCTGCGCGCTCCATGGCTTCGGGCTTGGTGGTGATGCCGTTCACCATGTCGGCAAAGATGCGCAGGGTGTCTTTGAGCGTGTCCACGGTGTCGAACAAGGGTTCTTTGTCCTCCTGGTTGTCCTTGTTGTAGGCCAGGGGCTGGCCTTTCATCAGGGTGATCAGGCCCATCAGGTGGCCAACCACACGGCCGGTCTTGCCCCGCGCCAGTTCGGGCACGTCGGGGTTTTTCTTCTGCGGCATGATGGAACTGCCAGTGGTGAAGCGGTCGGCGATATGGATGAAGCCGAAGTTTTGGCTCATCCAAATGATCAACTCTTCACTCATGCGGCTCACGTGAATCATGGCGAGGCTGGCAGCGCTGGTGAACTCGATGGCAAAGTCGCGGTCACTTACCGCGTCCAGGCTGTTCTGGCTGACGGCGGGTTGGCCTGCGTCGTCCACCATGCCTAGGGTGGTGGCTACGCGCTCGCGGTCCAGCGGGTAACTGGTGCCCGCCAAAGCGGCGGAGCCAAGGGGCAGTCGGTTGGTGCGGCGGCGCACCTCGGTGAAGCGCTCGGCATCGCGGCTGAACATTTCCACATAGGCCAGCATGTGGTGGCCAAAGCTCACTGGCTGGGCCACCTGCAAGTGGGTGAAGCCGGGCAAGATAACGTCGGCATTTTTCTCAGCCAGAACCAGCAGGGCTTTTTGCAGGTCTGTCAGCAGGCCGCCGATCAAATCGATTTCGCCACGCAGCCACAGGCGCACGTCGGTGGCCACCTGGTCGTTGCGGCTGCGGCCGGTGTGCAGGCGTTTGCCGGCGTCGCCCACCAATTGGGTGAGACGCGCTTCGATGTTGAGGTGCACGTCTTCGAGGTCCAGCTTCCATTCGAAGGCGCCGGATTCGATTTCGCCCCAGATCTGCGCCATGCCTTTTTGGATGGAGGCGTGGTCGTCGGCACTGATGATGCCTTGGGCGGCCAGCATCTCGGCATGCGCCAGGCTGCCGGTGATGTCTGCCTGCCAGAGGCGCTTGTCGAAAAACACGGGAGAACAGCGCGGACCACGCTTGGGACTTTTTATCGAATTGGTTTTGTGACATGGAAAGCGCTTTTCAGGAAAGGAGTCAAAATCCGGTGGACATGAACGACAACCAAATATTATCGACGTTCCAGGAACTCACCCCTGCGGTGCCGGCTGCGCAGCCTGCACCGGTGCTGGTGTTTGACGCCTGCCACATCGGAGTCGTGCTGCGAGCGGTGTTGTTTGTGGAGCTGTCTCTCTCGGTGGTGTGCATGTTTGCCGCTGCCGGCCTGTGGGATTGGATAGCGCGTCTTGCTCTGGTGACCGGTGCAGCTTTGCCCGGCACACTGGCGTGGCTATTGTCCGCCTGCATTGCCAAGCGTTGGCTGGCACGCATGCCCAAGTCTGCCCAATATGCACTGGCCATTTCGCTGGGGGGCGTCGCCGGTCTGTATGGGTGCGGCTTGCTGGCACTGTCAGGCCTGCTGGAGAGTCCACCCTGGGTGTCCAGTTTCTTCTCCGGCGCCTTGTTGTCCAGCTTGTTGGTCGCAGCGTTGGTCATGCGCGCCAAAGGCCGCACCCCAGCCGATACCGCGGCCCGTCTTGCGGAGCTGCAGTCGCGCATCCGGCCGCATTTTTTGTTCAACACCCTCAATAGCGCGATCGCACTGGTGCGCGCTGAACCCGCCAAGGCAGAAGCATTGCTGGAAGACTTGAGTGACTTGTTTCGCCATGCGCTCAAAGACCCCGGCAGTTCGGTCACCTTGGGCGAGGAGCTGTCGCTTGCGCAACGCTACCTTGCCATTGAGCAGGTGCGTTTCGGTGACCGCCTGCGGGTGCAGTGGGATCTGGATCCGCTGGCTGATCGCGCCCATTTGCCTCCCTTGATCCTGCAACCGCTGGTAGAAAATGCGGTCTGCCACGGGGTGGAGCCCAGCGACACCGGAGCGTCCGTCAAAATATCGACACGTTGCAAGGGCTCGGTGGTGGTGATCAAAGTCACCAACACGGTGCCGGCCGGGCAGGGCGCTCGGGGCCATGGCTTGGCGTTGCGCAACGTGCAGGAGCGGCTGGCCTTGTTGCATGATGTGCAGGGCCAATTCAAGAGCGGCCTGAAAGATGGTGTGTACCAAGTGCGTATGGAGGTGCCTTTATGACTGCAATGCAGCCTGACACCCTGTTGCGGGTGATGCTGGTGGATGACGAGCCCCTGGCCCGGGCCCGTATGCGCACATTGCTCGGCGATTGCTCCCATCCTGCCGTCCATGTAGCTGCCGAAGCCCCCAATGCCGAGCAGGCTGCTGCCTTGTTGCGCCAGCAACCGGTGGATCTGGTGTTTCTGGATATCCATATGCCGGGCAACAGTGGCCTGACCCTGGCCCAGACATTGCGCACTCTGCAGCACCCGCCTGCGATTGTGTTTGTGACGGCACATGCCGAGCATGCCGTCGCGGCTTTCGATCTGGAAGCGGTGGACTACCTGACCAAACCCGTACGCTTGGAGCGCCTGCAGGCGGCGCTACAAAAAGCGGAGCGCTTCGCGCATGTGATACGGGCGCTACAGACCGATTTGGCCAGTGAAGAGGTACTGATCATCCAGGAGCGCAACCGGACAGAGCGGGTGCCTTTGACGCAAGTGCTGTACTTCAAGGCAGAGCTCAAATACATCACGGTGCGCACGGCCACACGCAGCTACATCCTGGATGGCGCCTTGAACGACTTGGAAGAAAAACACGGTGGCCAGTTCATCCGCATCCACCGCAATGCACTGGTAGCCCGCAAGATGGTGCGATCACTGGAGAAGCATTTCGATGCTGAAGAGGGCGAAGGATGGGCGGTGAGGCTGCAGGGTCTGGATGAGTTGCTGTCGGTATCCCGCCGGCAACTGCCCTCGGTGAGGGCACTGATCTCTCAATGAATTTGCGTCGCGCTCTTTGTATCGCGGGGCTGGCAGGACTGGTGTTGGCAAGCTCCACTTGGGCACAGAAGTCGATTGACAAGCCTGTTGTCCCCAAAGTCCGCATCGGCGCTGAAGACGATTGGCGCCCCTACGCGTATGTGCAAGCGGGCGAGCCTGCCGGCTTTGCGGTGGACTTGGTCCGTGCGGCTTGGTCGGCGGCAGGGGTAGAGGTGGAGTTGGTCCCCTTGCCATACGCGCGCTGTATGCGCGAGGTGGAGGCGGGAAAGCTCGCCGGTTGTTTCGATACGCTGCGTGACGCCCGTACCGAAGACAAATACCTCTGGCACAAGTACCACCTGTTTCGTGCACGTATCGGCATCTATGGCCGCAACGACGGACCTGCAGATCCCGTGAATGTGCAGGCTTTGCGGGGTAAGCGAGTGGGGGTGACGAATGGCTACGACTACGGCACCGCCTTTGATGACGATCCGACCATGCTGCGCGACGTGGCAGCCTCCGACCTTACGTCCCTGCGCAAACTGGTCGCCGGCCGGGTGGACTATGCGTTGGTGTTTGACCGGGTCGCTACTGAAATTGCGGCCAACAACCCGACCTTGGGCCAAGGGTTCAGGCTTCGAGGTGTCCTGCTGGAGCCGAGCTTGTATCTCTCGTTTTCCAAGAAGTTTCCCGGCGTGGAGCCATTGATTGCCCGCTTTGATGCCGGTTTGGACAAGATACGCAAGAACGGTGAATACGCACGCATTGAAGCGCGCTGGCGTTGAGGTTGGACCGATTCGTGCTGCAATAGAAAAGGGCCCTGAGGCCCTTTTTTATTGCGGGAGATCGCACTGTCAGCCTGTGTTGCGCAGGCCGGCAGCAATGCCGTTGATGGAGATGTGGATACCGCGCTGCACCCGTTCGTCCGCCTTACCTTCACGGTAGCGCCGCACCAGCTCCACTTGCAGGTGGTGCAAGGGGTCGATGTAGGGGAAGCGATGACGGATGGAGCGCTGCAATGCGGCGTTGTTGGCCAGGCGGTTCTTTTCACCGGTGATCGTGGCAAGCGCTTGGGCGGTGCCATGCCACTCGGCTTCGATGGCTGTGAAAATCTTCTTGCGCAATCGCGCATCGCCCACCAGCTCGGAATAGCGCGAAGCCAAAGCCAGATCGCTCTTGGCCATCACCATGTCCATGTTGGAGAGCAGGGTGCGGAAGAAGGGCCACTGCTTGTACATCTTTTGCAGCAAAGCCACGCGTTCTTTTTGCTCCGCAACGGTACCGTTGCCGATGAAGTGTTGCACGGCGGAGCCGAAGCCAAACCAGCCGGGTAGCGTCAAGCGGCACTGGCCCCAGCTGAAGCCCCAGGGAATCGCACGCAAGTCTTCAATGCGCTGCGATGCCTTGCGCGATGCGGGGCGGGAGCCAATGTTGAGTTCGGCAATTTCACGCAGCGGGGTGGAACTGAAAAAGTATTCAGTAAAGCCGGGGGTTTCGTACACCAGCGCCCGGTACGCCGACATGCTGTTTTGCGACAGCTCGGCAGCGGCCTCCAGGAAGGCTTTTGTAGCCGATTTGGTGGGTTGCAACAAAGTGGCTTCCAAGGTGGCAGCGACCAGGGTTTCCAGGTTGCGACGACCGATCTCAGGGTTGGCGTATTTGGAGCCGATCACTTCGCCTTGTTCGGTCAGGCGGATCTGGCCGCGCACGGTGCCGGGGGGCTGAGCCAGGATGGCCTGGTAGCTCGGGCCGCCACCGCGACCCACGGTGCCGCCACGGCCGTGGAACATACGCAGCTGGATCTTGTGCTGGGCGGCCAGCACGTCAAACAATTCGACCAAGGCGATTTCGGCGCGGTACAGCTCCCAGTTGCTGGTGAAGATGCCGCCGTCCTTGTTGCTGTCTGAGTAGCCCAGCATGATGTCCTGCTCGCCGCCGCTGCGTTTGACCAATTCGGCCACGCCGGGCAGCGCGTAGAACTCGCGCATGATGGGCGCAGCGTTGCGCAGGTCTTCAATGGTCTCGAACAGAGGCACCACGATCAGGTCGGCAGTCGCTTCGGCAGCCCGAACGCCGCCGGGCCGCCCCAAGGCGTGAGAGCCCCCGTGGGGGGCAGCGTCAGCGTGGGGGTCATTGAGAATGCCGCGCATCAGGCCGACTTCCTTTTGCAGCAGCAGGACTTCCAGCAAGTCGCTTACGGTTTCAGTGTGGCTGATGATGTAGTGACGGATGGCTTCATGGCCGAAGCGCTCGCGCATGACCTTGGCCATGGCAAAAATCGCCAACTCACCCTGCGCATGGGCCGAGTAGGCCACGCCATGCACGCGCAAAGGGCGTGCGTCATTGAGCAGGCCTAGCAGCAGGGTGCGCTTGTCTTCTTCGCTCAAGCTGCTGTAGTCGGCATGCACCCGGGCGGTGGACAGCAACTCGGCGACCACTTCTTCGTGTTTGTCAGAGCTCTGGCGCAAGTCAACCGTGGCCAGGTGGAAACCGAAGACCTCTACCGCACGGATCAGCGGGTGCAGGCGTTGGGCCGTGAGTGCAGCGCCGTGGTTGGCTTTGAGGGAGGCCTCGATCACACGCAGGTCAGCTACAAAGTCTTCAGCCAGCACATACGGGTTTTGCGGTGCCACGGCGTGACGCGCAGCCTCGGTACCGGTCAGTTCCTTGAGGGTGGCAGCCAAGCGCGCGTACATGCCGGTCAGGGCACGGCGGTAGGGCTCGTCTTTGCGGTGGGCGTTCTGGTCGGGCGAGCTTTCGGCCAGGGCTTGCATCTCGGGGGTGCAGTCGGCCAGCATGGCGGAGATGGACAGCTCACCGCCCAGGTAATGCACCTCGGTCAAGTAGTGGCGCAGGGCCACCTCTGCCTGGCGGCGCAGGGCGTATTCCAGAGTCTGTGCGCTGACGTTGGGGTTGCCATCGCGGTCACCGCCTATCCATTGGCCCATGCGCAAAAAGCTGTGCACCGGCTGGTTGCCCAGCATGTCTTCGAGGTCGGCGTAGAGCTTGGGGATTTCGCGCAGGAAGGTGGATTCGTAATAGCTCAGGGCGTTTTCAATCTCGTCGGCCACGGTCAGCTTGGAGAAGCGCAACAGGCGGGTCTGCCAGAGCTGCATGACGCGGGCCCGCATCTGGGCTTCATTGGCCGCCAGTTCTTTGGGGGTGAGTGCGTCTTTTTTGCTGTCGACGATGCTGGCGCGTTGCTTGATCTCATCGCGCTGGGTCAGCAGTTGGGCGATGTCACGCTCTGCATCCAGAATGCTCTTGCGTTGCACTTCGGTGGGGTGAGCCGTGAGCACCGGGGACACAAAGCTTTGGGCGAGTGTGTTGGAAATTGCCTTGGGCGCAATGCCAGCCCAGCGCAGGCGGGACATGGCGACTTCAATGCTGCCTTCTTGGGTATCACCGGCGCGTTCATGGATCGCACGGCGGCGGATATGGTGGCGGTCTTCGGCCAGGTTGGCAAGGTGCGAGAAATAGGTGAACGCGCGGATCACGCTCACGGTCTGGTCGCCTGACAGACTCTTGAGCAATTTTTTGAGGGCCTTGTCGGCTTCCTGGTCGGCATCGCGCCGGAAAGCCACTGACAGGGTACGGATTTTTTCGATGAGCTCATAAGCTTCAACGCCCTCTTGCTCCCGGATCACATCTCCCAGAATGCGCCCGAGGAGGCGGATGTCTTCTACCAAGGGACGCTCGTTGTCTTTTGCGCGCTTGGCCGTTTCTGCGGCAGGTGCTTTATTCATAGGTCTGGGAGTGATGTGAGAGAGGCTTCGGATGAAGCAAGGAACGCGCCCATGCTAGCATCGAAGGCATATTTTCGATTACAGCCGAGTTACGATTTTGCCCACTTTTACGATCGCCACCCGGGAGAGCCGTTTGGCACTCTGGCAAGCAGAACATGTCAAAGCGCTTCTCCAGCAAAGCGGGGCTTCGGTGTCCCTCTTGGGCATGACGACCAAGGGCGACCAGATTCTGGACCGTTCTCTCAGCAAAGTCGGCGGCAAGGGCCTTTTCGTCAAGGAGCTGGAAGTTGCTCTCGAAGAAGGTCGCGCGGACCTCGCGGTCCATTCCCTCAAAGACGTCCCGATGGAGTTGCCCGAAGGGTTTGCGCTGGCCTGCGTGATGGAGCGCGAAGACCCGCGGGATGCCTGGGTGTCCGGCACCTATGCCAGCGTCATGGATCTGCCGCAAGGCGCAGTGGTGGGCACGTCCAGTTTGCGCCGTGTGGCCTTGCTACGGGCCATGCGCCCTGACCTGAAGATCGCACCTTTGCGGGGCAACCTGGACACCCGTTTGCGCAAGTTGGACGAAGGTTTGTACGATGGCATCGTGCTGGCTGCTGCCGGCCTCAAACGTCTGGGGTTGGAGTCGCGCATTCGCGCAGTGTTTGAGCCTGAGCAAATGCTCCCCGCAGCGGGTCAGGGCGCACTCGGCATTGAAGTCCGCTCTGGCCGGCAGGATGTGGAAGCCGCATTGCAGCACTTGGTGCACCAGCCCACCTGGCTGGCTGTGAGTGCCGAACGCGCGGTGAGCCGCATGATGGGGGGCAGCTGCTCCATGCCGCTAGCAGCCTATGCCACGCTCTCTGGTGATGAACTGCACATCCGTGCCGCTTGGGGCGATGCAGAGGGCATTCAGCCTGTGGTCTACGCCAAAGCGTCCGGCCTTGCCAAAGATGCCGCAGAGGCCACTGCACTCGGCGAGCAGGTTGCCCGCGACTTGCAGGCTGCGGTTCAGGCCCAGACACGATAAGGCTACTTATGCGCGTCATCATCACCCGTCCCCAAGCTGAGGCCGCTCCGTGGCTCAAGGCTTTGGAGGCTGCCGGCTACACCAGCTGGAGCCTGCCGCTCATTGATATCCGCCCTGCTGCACAGGCCGGCCCTGTGGAATCAGCCTGGAACCGGCTTTCGGATTTTGACGCGGTGATGTTTGTCAGCCGCAATGCGGTGCACTACTTCTTTGAGAGAAAAGTGATGCTAGCGCCCGTATTTACTGCGCAGGCAGCTATCAAAACGAGAGCATTTGTCACCGGCCCCGGCAGTTACTCGGCCTTGCAGCGGGTCGGTGCGGAGCCTGGCTTTGTGGACGCGCCTGACTTCCATGCAGGGCAGTTTGATTCCGAAGCCTTGTGGGCCGTAGTGCGAAGCCGGGTCACGCCCGGTTACCGGGTGTTGATTGTTCGCGGCAGCACCATTGACGAAGGCGCCAGCGATGAAGGCTCCGGGCGCGACTGGTTTGCACGGCAGGTGATGGATGCCGGTGGTGAGGTCGAGTTTGTGGTGTCCTATGAGCGCCAGCGCCCTCCATGGGACGCATCCACCCTCGCACAGGCCCAAGCCGCTGCCACCGATGGCACGGTGTGGGTGTTCAGCAGTTCAGAGGCCATCCGCAACTTGCAGCATGCCTGCCCCGGCGTCAGTTGGGCGCAAGCGCAGGCGGTGGTGACCCATGCGCGCATCGGTGAAGCCGCGCGGGAGGCTGGATTCGGCCAGGTTCGGGAGTCCAAACCACTGCTGCCGGCCTTGATGGCGTCTATAGAATCGC
>RFQA01000125.1 GCA_009925925.1 Betaproteobacteria bacterium | reverse complement strand
CGGCCGGCCCGCCTTGGTGCAAGTGGCCGAAACCATGGACAAGCGCTCGGTGCTGGCCACCGAAATTGTCAAAGGCGTAATGCTGCCGCAGTTCGTGATCCTTCCGCTGGCCGTGCTGCTCGTCTGGCTGGCGCTGGTGCAAGCCATCAAACCACTCAACAGGCTGGAAGAACGCATTCGCGCCCGCAGCCCCGACGACCTGAGCCCGCTGGACGTAGAGGCCGTCCCACTGGAAGTCGTGCCGCTGGTGTCGTCGGTGAACGACCTGCTGATGCGCCTCAAAGATTCGATTGCCACGCAGAAGCGCTTCCTGGCCGATGCGGCACACCAACTCAAGACCCCACTGGCCGGCCTTCGCATGCAAGCCGACCTGGCGCAGCGCCAAGGTGCGAGCGCAGACGATCTCAAGCAGTCTCTGCGGCAGATCGGCCGTTCCAGCATCCGCGCCACCCACACGGTGAACCAGCTGCTGGCACTCGCCCGAGCCGAGAGCAGTGGCACCGTGCTGGCCCACCAGCCCTGCGACCTGGCCAAGCTCACCATGGACGTGGTGCGAGACTGCGTACCCCGCGCACTGGAAAAGTCCATCGACCTGGGCTTTGAGGGGGTAGAGGCCGGCACACCGGGGGTCTCCATCCAGGGCAATATCACTTTGCTCAAAGAAATGGTGCGCAACCTGGTCGACAACGCCATCAACTACACGCCTTCCACCGAAGAGCGCGCAGGCGTCATCACCGCGCGTGTATTGCTCGACCCCTTCAGCGGAGCGCTGGTGCTGCAGGTGGAAGACAACGGTCCGGGCATCCCGCTGGCCGAGCGGGAGCTGGTGTTTCAGCCGTTTTACCGCGCGTTAGGCAACGAAGCAGACGGCTCCGGTCTGGGGCTTCCCATCGTCCAGGAAATCGCCCGCCAGCACCACGCAGAAATCGCGGTAGACGACAGCCGCCCCGGCCACACTCCGCCGGGTACCACCTTCACTCTGCGCTTCTCGCGCCTGATTGAAGTGGAAAGCGCTTAAGGCCTAGCTGCAAGCCTTGAAGCTATGACCCGCCATCGAGGGTTTGATGTCTTGCAACTTGGCTTTCACCGCCTCGGACACGGCAGGCAGCTTGAGCTGATTGGCCGTGCCTACTTCGCGCTCCTGCACCACTTTGGCAGTGCGAATGCCTTTGGGTGCTAGCTTCGCCAATTCAGCCTTCGCCGCAGCTTCTGAATCAAATGCCGCCAGCACCAGCCCCGGTTGAAGCTCAGAGGTGCCAACCGCCTCCGCCTTGATACCCATGCCGGCCAGCTCGGCGCGCTTCTTGGCCTGCAAGTCGGCGGAGGCGTATTTACCCATGTACACAATCCAGCGCGCCGACTCTCTCACAGACTCGATCTGCCAGCTACCACTGGGCAGGGCCGCGTCCAGCGCTTTACGCAAGCTGGCGGCCTGTTCGTCGTCAAACGGGCCGGCTTGCAGGCATTCCTTGGGGGCCAGATCGGCTTGAACCTGGGCTTCAGCCTTCTTCAAGTCGCCGGCGCTCAGCAGCTGAATCATCTCGGGCTTGATCTGCTGTTCCATGCGGTGCGGCTCGTTCGGAGCTACCGGGCCGAAGCCGTACATCTTCAGGTAGTCGTGGCTCCATGCAAAGTACACGCCATTGGCCAGTATCAGCACCAGAACAATCAGTCGCAACATACGGATCAGGACAGAGAGGAAGGGGGCACGGGGCGCACACTCACCTCCGCGCTATTGATTTTGACAAGGCCGTCATCAGTATGCACCAGCAGCACGCCACCGGCATCCACGCCTTTGGCGATGCCCTGCGTACCATCCGTGCAGATGACAGGCTGCCCGTACAACAAATCACGACCGCGGAACGCCTGACGCAATGGCGCAAAGCCTTGAGAGGCAAACACTTGCACGGCGTGCACCAAGGGCGCTGCCACCTTCTGCAATACCGCAGGTGCATCGAGCCCGGGCATCAACTCCTGCAAGGCGGCAGGTGGCGTACGCAAACCGTCGCCCTCGCGGGGCGTAATGTTGATGCCGATACCGATCACCGCATAGCGTTGGTCCCCGGCACTGGCGGTCTCTATCAGGATGCCGGCCAGCTTGCGGCCTTGCCACCACACATCATTGGGCCACTTCAGTTGCAGGTCCGGGTGCAGGCTTTGCACCACCGACAAACCGACCGCCAAGGACAAGCCCGACCAGTCTTGCGGCTGCAAGGGGAGTCCCAGTGAAAAAGTCAGCGTGCCGCCGTCGCCCTGGGTGTCGCTCTTCCAGTCGCGGCCCAAGCGGCCGCGGCCTGCGGTCTGGCGCTCGCCCACCAGCAGCACGGGGTCGGTGAGTCCGGCCCGGGCACGGCGCATGAGCTCGGTGTTGGTGGAATCCACCTCCGGCAGGATCTCCACACTAAAGCCCGGGAGCACGGCAAATACCTCCTCCCATATTGCTTCAGCAGGCCAACGCACCGTCATGGCGAGCACCCTTCCGGTGGGCAATGCACGAACCCAGAAACGCCGTGGAACCGGCTGTGCCGGGCCATTGGCGTTGCCCCCTTGAGGGGGAGACGGCGAGAGCCGTCACGGGGGGGAGTCATCTCTTTGGGGCCAGAAGGGTGCCGCGGCAATTGGCACTGCCGCACCAGCAGGGGTACTCGGCCTTGAGTTTGGCGGTGTAGCGCTCTTCAAGAATGAGGCCGTAGTCGTAGTTCAGCTCTTCACCCGCGCTGATATTGCGCAAGGCCTTGATGAACACGCGTCCCTCTTCCTCATCGGCGATGCAATTGCCGTCGCAGGAATGGTTGATCCAGCGGGAGGAATTGCCGCCGTACAGGGCATCAATCACATTGCCGTTTTCCAGCGAGAAGTAAAAGGTGTGGTTCGGGTCTTTGGGATCGTGGGGGTGGCGGTCTTGAGCCACCTGCCAGCTGATCACTTCGCCCACATACTCGATGATGATTTCACCCTCAGCAATGTCCTGCAGTGCGAACACCCCTTTGCCATGTACCCCGGAGCGCCGGGTCTGGATGCGGCGCTGACTTGAAGATGCGCCGGCGGAGGATTTCACTGGGGTTTTTGCCACGACTGGAAAATTTGGTATGGTGAATCGTATGGGCGCGCATGTGTGCGTGCCTGCGTGTGCAAGTGCGCGCCTGCGCGCACGCGAGAATTGGATTGTAGTCAGATGAAAAACACCGTTTTGAACAAAACATTGGTTATTGCGGAAAAGCCGTCGGTCGCCCAAGACATCGTGCGTGCACTCACACCGGTGGCCGGCAAGTTTGAGAAACATGATGAGTACTTCGAGAGCGACACCTATGTCGTCTCGAGCGCTGTAGGTCACCTAGTCGAGATTCAGGCCCCTGAACAATATGACGTCAAGCGTGGCAAGTGGAGCTTTGCGCACCTGCCGGTGATCCCGCCGCACTTCGACCTCAAACCCGTCGACAAGACCAAGACGCGCCTGAACGCCGTGGTCAAGCTGGCCAAGCGCAAAGACGTGGACAAACTGGTGAACGCCTGTGACGCGGGCCGCGAAGGAGAACTGATCTTCCGCCTGATCGAGCAGTACGCCGGTGGCGCCAAGCCGCTGGGCAAACCGGTGAGCCGCTTGTGGCTGCAGTCCATGACGCCCCAGGCCATCCGCGATGGCTTTGACCACCTGCGCACCAATGCCCAGATGCAGCCCCTGGCCGATGCCGCCCGCTGCCGCTCGGAGGCCGACTGGCTGGTCGGCATCAACGGCACCCGGGCCATGACGGCATTCAATAGCCGCGATGGCGGCTTCTTCCTGACCACCGTAGGCCGGGTGCAGACGCCCACGCTGTCAGTGGTAGTCGAGCGCGAAGAGCTGATCCGCAAGTTCGTGAGCCGCGACTATTGGGAGATCCACGCCACCTTTTCCGCCCAAGCCGGTGAGTACCCCGCCAAGTGGTTCAACCCTGCCCACAAGAAGGATGTCGGCACGGGGGAGGGACCCGGTGCCACCGGTCCGGACGCTGAAAAGAAGGCCGACCGCGTCTGGTCCCTGGCCGAAGCCAAGGCCATTGCTAACGCCGTGCGCGGCCAACAAGCCACGGTGACCGAAGAGAGCAAGCCCACCACGCAAGCTTCCCCCCTGCTGTTTGACCTGACCAGCCTGCAGCGTGAGGCCAACGGGAAGTTCGGCTTCTCCGCCAAGACCACCTTGCAGATTGCCCAGAGCCTCTACGAGCGCCACAAGGCCCTGACCTACCCGCGTACCGATTCGCGAGCCCTGCCGGAAGACTATGTGCCCGTGGTGAAGAAGACCTTCGAGATGCTGGCCGACAGCGACATGCGCCATTTGGCGCCCCACGCATTGGTGGCATTGAATAACAACTACATCAAGCCCACCAAACGCGTGTTCGACAACGCCAAGGTCTCGGATCACTTTGCCATCATCCCCACCCTGCAAGCGCCCAGCGGCCTGAGCGAGGCGGAGCAAAAGCTGTACGACCTGGTCGTGCGCCGCTTCATGGCAGTGTTCTTCCCCAGCGCGGAATACCAAGTTACCACCCGCATAACAACTGTGACCCCCACGCTCGGCACTAGCGTGTCCTCGCTGCCCCCCGAGGGGGCTAATGTTGCTAGGGGCGGCCCGTCGCAACATTCCGCCGCCAGCCACAACTTCAAAACCGAGGGCAAGGTGCTGGTCAAGCCGGGCTGGTTGGCCATCTACGGCAAAGAGGCCGCCGCCGAAGTGGAAGACGCCAAGGAAGGCGACAAGGGTCAGAGCCTGGTACCCGTGGCGCCCGGCGAAAAGGTCAAGGGCGACCCGGTAGACCCCAAGGGCCTCAAGACCAAACCACCTGCACGCTATTCGGAAGCCACGCTGCTCGGCGCCATGGAAGGTGCCGGCAAAACCGTGGAAGACGACGAGCTGCGCGAAGCCATGCAAGAGAAGGGCCTGGGCACACCAGCCACCCGTTCCAGCATCATCGAAGGTCTGATCGCCGAAAAGTACATGCTGCGCGAAGGCCGCGAGCTGATCCCAACCGCCAAATCCTTCCAGCTCATGACGCTTCTGCGCGGCCTGGATGTGCAGGAACTGACCAAGGCCGAACTCACCGGCGAATGGGAATACAAGCTCGCCCAGATGGAGCAGGGCAAGCTCAGCCGCGAAAAATTCATGGCCGAGATTGCCGCCATGACCGAGCACATGGTCAAAAAGGCCAAGGAATACGACCGCGACACCATTCCCGGTGACTACGCCACCCTGGCAGCCCCTTGCCCCAATTGCGGTGGCGTCGTGAAGGAAAACTACCGCCGCTACACCTGCACCGGCGCAGACGGTCACAGCGAAGGCTGCGGCTTTTCGTTCGGTAAATCCCCCGCAGGCCGCACTTTTGAGCTGGCCGAGGTGGAGCAGTTCCTGCGCGACAAACACATTGGCCCCCTGGACGGTTTCCGCTCCAAAGCCGGCTGGCCCTTTGTAGCCGAGATGGTCATCAAATTTGATGAGGAAGCCAAGAACTACAAACTCGAGTTCGACTTCGGCGACGACAAAGCCGGTGAAGAAGACGGCGAGATCATCGACTTCAGCGCACAAACCGCGCTGGGCGCCTGCCCCAAGTGCGGCGGCAATGTCTTTGAGCACGGCAAGAACTATGTGTGCGAAAAATCGGTGCCCACTGATGGCCAGCCTACCCCGACCTGCGACTTCAAGAGCGGCCAGATCATCTTGCAGCAGCCTATCGAGCGCGAGCAGATGCAAAAGCTGCTGGCCACCGGCAAGACCGACATGCTGGAGAAATTTGTCTCCATGCGCACCCGCCGCAACTTCAAGGCCATGCTGGCTTGGGATGCGAGCGAAGGCAAGGTGAACTTCGAGTTCGCCCCCTCCAAGTTCCCACCCCGCAAAACGGCCTACAAAGTAGCTGCAAAAACCACAGCCGCTACTAAAACAGGAGCTGTCCGCGCAGGTTCTGCGGGCGCTGCAGCCAAAAAAGCCTCTGCAAAGAAAGCTGCTGCCGTCAAAGAGGCCAAGCCCAAAGCACCCCGCAAGACTACCGCCGCCAGCGGCAAACTGCCGAGCGCAGAGCTGGCCGCGGTGATCGGTGCCGAGCCGATCGCGCGCCCGCAGGTCATGAAAAAGCTGTGGGACTACATCAAGGCCAACGGCCTGCAAGACGCCAAAGACAAACGCAGCATCAACGCCGATGCCAAGCTGCTCGCGGTGTTCGGCAAGCCCCAGGTCACCATGTTTGAGCTGGCCGGCATTGCCGGCAAACACCTCAGTTAAGGGCGCCTTCAGCTTCCAAGGGCACACTGCACACCATGCAATTCACTGAACAAGACGACGACTCCGAACACGCAACCCACAGCGCCGCAGAGCGCGCTGCCGCGGCCTCCCGCAGCACCTGGGTGAGCGTGGTGGTGAACGTGGTGTTGGCGAGTGCCCAGGTCATCGTGGGCACGCTCACCAAATCGCAGGCGTTGATTGCGGACGGCATCCATTCGCTGTCCGACCTGGTGTCGGACTTTGTGGTGCTGTTTGCGGGGCACCATGCCAAGAAAGACGCGGACGTTGACCACCCCTACGGCCACCAACGCTTCGAGACGGCGGCTTCGCTGGCCCTGGGCGCCATCCTGCTGGCGGTGGGTGGCGGCATGGTCTGGTCGGCCCTGCAGAAGCTGGAAGCCCCCGACACCATTGCCCCGGCGCACTTCACCTCCCTGTGGGTGGCGCTGGCCGCTATTGCCACCAAGGAGCTCTTGTTCCGCTACATGCTGCGCACGGCCAAAGCCGTGAAGTCCAGCCTGCTGGTCGCCAACGCGTGGCATGCGCGCTCGGACGCGGCATCTTCACTCGTGGTGAGCCTGGGCATTCTGGGCAGCATGGCCGGCTACCCGCTGCTGGACCCGATAGCGGCGTTGATTGTGGGCTTCATGGTGGGCAAGATGGGCTGGAGCTTCGGCTGGGACGCGCTGCACGATCTGATGGACCGCGCGGTGGATGAAGAAGAAGTACAAGCCATACGCAGCACCCTGATGGCCACCCCCGGTGTGGCCGGTGTGCACGATGTGCGCACCCGCAAGATGGGCGACATGGTGGTAGCCGACGCCCACATTGAAGTGGACGCCAAACTCACCGTCGAAGAGGGGCACAACATTGCCGTGGCCGCGCGCAACGCGGTGCTCAAGCGCCACCGGGTCCTCAACCTGATGACCCATGTAGACCCGGCCCACCGGCCGGACGCCGACCACCAGCCGGTGGTCTGAGCACGCAGCAAAAACCGCTTTAGCTGGCTTGGGCGGGCTTCGCGCCCGCAGCCCATCGCCAGGCCACCAGCGCAGCCACCACCGCCAGCTGGACCGCCATGGCCAGCCAAGGCGCCAGTCCCAGCGATGCGCCACCCTTGACCAGTTGCTGCAGGCCGAACAAGGGTTCAAACCAGGTCGCCAACTCCGGCGCGCTCCCTGCCACCAAGCCGGGCAGCACCACACCCAGCACAAAGAGCGTCAGCAGCGTCATGCCGGCCGGCTTGCGCGTGGTGTTGCGCAGCGCAAAGAAGTGGTAAATGCCGCAATCCCGCAAGCAGTGCAACAAGGCCAGCCACATCACGCTACTTGCTGCGGGAAATTGGGACGCCAGGTGCTGGTCCGGGTTGATGCCCAGCACGCCATAGAGCAACACAAACAGCGCCGCCATGGCCCAGCTCACCGGCCATAAAGGCAGGGCCTGCAGCATGCGGCGGCGGGGGCTGTGGGCATGGTGAAACAGCACAGCCTGCCAGACCAGGCGGTTGTTGCTCTCGGTAAACAAGGCCGCATACGTGGCCAACAGCGCCACACCGGCCAGTGGCACCATCAGGTTGGCGTCGCGGGCGTCTTCGGGCATGAAGCCGGCCAGCATCCAACCCAACGCCAGCACGCCCAGCGCCCAAGCCCACGGGGTAGACCGCACCATCAGCTGCTTGCCCATGCTACGCCACAAGGCCAGCAATCCCAGCGCCAGCATCAAGGCGGCCAGCACCAGCGACTGCACGGGCAGCGGCAGCCCCAGACTCCACCAGCCACCGGAGGCCAAGACCTCGTCGGTCGGGCTGCGCAGCACCATGAACACCATGGGCAGGGTCTGCAAGGCCATGAACAAACCGAACAGACGGCCTGCCGTGCTGCTGGATTTTTCCGTGCGCAGGTCCAGGGTATGCAAGCGGCTGGCCATCAACCAGGCATGCAGAGCAACCGCGCCGATAGCACCGGCCAGCATCCAGACGCAGCGGCTCCAAAAACCCGGCAGGGCCGAGGCTGCGAGCACCGCCACCACAGCACACAAGAGCGCGCCGTACCAGGCGTAGGCCGTGCTGCCGAATAGCTTGCCCCAAGCCATCTGCCAGGGGGTGAGTGCGCTCAGGCGCTGCTGGTCCCAGGTGCGCTCGGTCACTTCGTTGTTGATGCTGGACATCACCAACAGGCTGCCCCAGCCTACCGTGAGGCCGGTGAACAGCACCGTGCAGGCAATGAACAGGTTGTCGCGCGGGTTGTGCTCGCTCATGGCGACGGCCAGCAGAGCGATCAGCGTTAGCACGCCGGGCATGAGAGCGAGGCGGGCGGGCGAAATTTCCAACCAGAGGTTGCGCTTGAATTCCGGGTTCATCGTGCAGCTCCCGAGGAGTGGTGGAGATCGGCTTGGCCATAGCTGGCCTGCAGGCTGGTGCGTACGTCCTGAAAGGCACATACGGGCACACCCGCTGCAGTCAGCTTGGCCAGCAGGGACGCTCGCGCTGCCAGGTCGCCGGCGGGCAGGTACACCGTCGTTGGTGTGGCGCCACTGGCATCCAGATGCGCCACTTCATAACCGCCCAGCACTTGGGCCAGTTGCGGCGCGGGCGCAGCCAACTGCACTTGCACCAGCGCCTTGACCACGCCTTCGCTGCCGGTAGCCGTTGTGGCCAAGCTGGCAAAACGGCTGACCCGTCCGTCGCGGATGGAGAGGATGTGGGTGCAGTACTCGTCCAGCTCGCTCAGGATGTGGCTGGACACCACCAGTGTCATGCCATGGGACTGCAAGTTGCGGAACAAGGAACAAGGCCGAGAGGTCGGCGCGTGCTTCCGGGTCCAGACCACTGGCGGGCTCATCAAGCAGCAGCACCTGCGGCATGTGCACGATGGCCTGGCCGATCGCCACCCGCTGGCGCTGCCCGCGCGAGAGGTTGCTGGCCAGGCTTTGCAACTTGTTTTCCAGATTCAGGAAGCGGGCCACTTCCTTGACGCGCTTGGGCACGCGGCTTTCAGCAATGCCCTGCGACGCGGCGGCATAGTGCAGGCACTGCTCCACCGTGAGGTCCTGGTAGAGGCCGAAAAAATCCGAGAGGTAGCCCAGCTTGGTGTGCACCTCGCGCGGATGTTCCTGCACATCCACACCACCCACCGTGATGGTGCCGGCCAGCGGTGTGTCCAGCCCGGCAATGCAGCGCATCAGCGTGGACTTGCCGGCACCGTTAGGGCCCACCAGGGCGGTGACCGTGCCCTGCGGGATATCCACCGAGACCCCGTGCAGGGCGCGGTGCCCCAGATAGTCAAAGACCAAACCACTCACGTGAATCATGGAAAGCCGTCCCTTCAGCAGTGGATAATTGCTATATTTTTAGTAGCTGCTCGCGCATTATCCACGGGCGCTAGCAGCCTATTTCATCAATGCCCGGTATTCTGGTGGCTGCTATTGAGCAGCTTGTCGGTGTAGGCAATGGCAATGGCTGACAACAGGAAGGTGATGTGGATGGCCGTCTGGGCAATCAGCACCTTCTCGTCGTAGTTTGCAGCGTTGATAAAGGTCTTGAGCAGGTGGATGGAGCTGATGCCGATGATGGCGGTGGCCAGCTTCACCTTGAGCACCGAGGCGTTCACATGGCTGAGCCACTCGGGTTGGTCGGGGTGGCCGTCCAGGTCCATGCGGCTCACAAAGGTTTCGTAGCCACCCACGATCACCATGATCAGCAGGTTGGAGATCATCACCACGTCAATCAGCGCCAGCACCACCAGCATGATGATGGTCTCGTTCAACGCGGGCACGGGCACATCCGACTTGTAGCCGATGCTGCTTACGAGCGCCTGCAGCGCGGTCTGGCTGCCGAAGGCGGCTTCCAGCAGGTGCAC
>RFQA01000124.1 GCA_009925925.1 Betaproteobacteria bacterium | reverse complement strand
AGCAGCCTGAAGAGTCAGGCCAATGACCTGGTACAGGTGGTGGCGACCTTCAAGCTGTGAGCAGAATCAGGCGCTAATCGGGCCCCGGCTCCCGTAAAGTGAGCGCAAGTAGCTATTAAATAGATAGCAATTACAAACGGGGCCTGATGGCCCCGTTTCCTGTTCCGCAAGCGTACAGGCGCTACCTACACGCCGCGCGCCCGGTCGGTGTGGAACTGCTGCACGAATGCGCCAAAGCGGCCTGCGTCCAGCGCATCGCGTACTTCCTGCATCAGGTTCAGGTAGTAGTGCAGGTTGTGCACGCTGGCCAGCATGGGGCCCAACATTTCGCCGCATCGGTCCAAGTGATGCAGGTAGGCACGGCTGAACCCTTCGCGTCCGCCGTTGGCCCAACTCACACCACTGGAGCCCGTGCAGGCGTAGCAGGTGCAGGTCACGTCCAGCGGCTGCTCGTCGCTCTTGTGGCGGGCGTTGCGGATTTTCAGGTCGCCATAGCGGCTGAACAGGGTGCCGTTGCGCGCGTTGCGAGTGGGCATCACGCAGTCAAACATGTCGATGCCGTTTTGCACGCCGGCAATCAGGTCTTCCGGTGTGCCCACGCCCATCAGGTAGTGGGGCTTGTGCTTGGGCAACTTGGGACCGATGTGCTTCAAGACGCGCATCATGTCTTCCTTGGGTTCGCCCACCGACAGGCCACCCACGGCAATGCCGGGGAAGTCCAGCGCTTCCAGGCCCGCCAGCGATTCGTCACGCAGGTGTTCAAACATGCCACCCTGCACGATGCCGAAGAGCGCGTTGGGGTTGTTCAGGCGGGCGAACTCGTCCTGGCAACGCTTGGCCCAGCGAAGGCTGAGTTCCATGGAGCTGCGGGCTTCGCGTTCGGTGGTGATCTGGCCTTTGGTTTTGGGCTCCACCGACAAATAGGGCGTGCACTCGTCGAACTGCATCACGATGTCGGAGTTCAGCGTGGTCTGGATCTGCATGCTGATCTCGGGCGTCAGGAACAGCTTGTCGCCGTTCACAGGAGAAGCGAATTTCACGCCTTCTTCGGAAATCTTGCGCATTTCGCCCAGGCTCCAGACCTGAAAGCCGCCGGAGTCGGTGAGGATGGGCTTGTCCCATTTCTCGAACTGGTGCAGGCCGCCGAATTTTTGCACCACGTCCAGGCCAGGGCGCATCCACAGGTGGAAGGTGTTGCCCAGAATGATCTGGGCATTCATGTCGTGCAGGCTGCGCGGCATCACGCCTTTGACGGTGCCATAGGTGCCCACGGGCATGAAGATGGGGGTTTCGACCACGCCGTGGTTCAGCGTGAGGCGCCCGCGGCGGGCGTGGCTGCCCAGGTAGCTGCCATCGGCGCTGGCGGGGTCGTTGTTCAGGAGGTCAAATTTCAGCATGGGTGTACCCGTGTCAGTGATCAGTGGAGTTCAAGTGCGGCGTGTCAGCAGCATGGAGTCGCCATAGCTGAAGAAGCGGTAGCCGCGGGCGATGGCGTCGCGGTACAGGCCCATCACGTGGTCGTAACCCGTGAAGGCGCTCACCAGCATCATCAGGCTGCTCTTGGGCAGGTGGAAGTTGGTGACCAGCACATCGACCAGCTTGAAGTCAAAACCGGGCGTGATGAAGATGTTGGTGTCGCCACTGGCTACACCTGTCTTGGCCCAGCTCTCCAGTGTGCGGACGCTGGTGGTGCCCACCGCCACAATGCGCCCGCCACGTGCCTTGCAGGCGGCAATCGCTTCCTGGGTTTCTGCGGGCACGTTGTACCACTCGCTGTGCATCTGGTGCTCGGCGATGTTTTCGGTCTTGACTGGCTGAAAAGTGCCTGCGCCCACGTGCAGCGTCACGTGCGCGCGCTGTACGCCCATGGCGTCGAGCTGCGCAAAAACGCCCTCATCAAAATGCAAGGCGGCGGTCGGTGCTGCGACCGCGCCGGGGTTCTTGGCAAACACGGTCTGGTAACGCTGCACATCCTCCGGTGAGTCGCTGTGGGTGATGTAGGGGGGCAGAGGCACGTGGCCGTGTCGCTCCATCAGGGTGTAGGGGTCGTCGCCGCGGTCGTTGCTGAGCACAAATCGGTAAATCGGCCCATCCACATTCGGCCAGCGGCCCAGCAAGGTGGCGCAAAGGCCGTCTTCCTGGCCGGGTGCACAGGTCATCTTGATGGTGGCGCCCACCTCGGGCTTTTTGCTGACCCGCATGTGGGCTGCCACCTGGTTGCCGCCCAGCACGCGTTCAATCAGCAGTTCCACCTTGCCGCCAGTGGTTTTTTCACCGAAGAGGCGGGCGTTGATGACCTTGGTGTCGTTGAACACCAGCAAATCGCCCGCGCGCAGCAGGCCGGGCAGGTCTTTGAAGATGCGGTCTACGGACACATCGCCTGTGCCGTCCAGCAATCGGGACGCACTGCGTTCTGCGGCGGGGTGTTGGGCAATCAGGGCTTCGGGAAGCTCAAAATCGAAATCGCTGAGGGTGAAGACGCGTTGCGCGTCAGGGGAAGGCAAAGACATGGTGCTTGAGGGCCGGACAGGCCCGTTCCAAGGTTGAAAGGCCGTTATTTTCCCATAGTGGTGCTTTTGCAGAATGCCAAGCGATTCAAACCATCAGCTGTTGATAGCGGGCCAAAGCGTCAGAGGTGAGCTGCACATAGGCGTTGGTGTTGTTGGCAATGTGCGCTTGCATCCAACGCGCGCCTGCCTGCGGTTCGCTCACCCAGATTTTGTCTTTGCCAAAGCCCGCGCGGAGGCTGGCCAGGGGCGTGCGGATCGATACGACGTCGGAAGGGCCCCACAGATACGCCGGCGATGCCTCTCCGGTCCAGGGGTATCCGTTGGCTTCGGCATAGACGTGGTTATGTTCAAAAGTGAAGTCGACCAGCTCCACCGGAGCCGCGTCATCCGACTCGATCCAGCAGTGGTAGGCACCGCCCAGCGGGTGGCTGAATGCCTGCTCATCGGCCATCACAATGATCTGGTCATTGCCCGCATCTATAGCCGCCAAGCCCGCAACCGGGCGGTAGTTGCGGTCAAGCGCGATGCTCGCCACATTCGAGCCCACCACTGCAAACGCGTGGCACAGGGAGTGGAAATTGTGGGGAAACCAGTGGCACAGGCAATTGCGCACACTCAGGGCAATCGCAGACCGCATGCGCAGCGTGAGCGGCGAGGTTTCTGACGGGCGCGCTTCGATTTCGGAGTAAGCCATTTCCATGCCTTGATATCGGCAGGAAATGGCAAACCTGAAGCAACTGTGTTCTGCGGCTTCTTCCGGGCTATTCCACCTTGGCGCCCGATGCCTGCACGATGCCCTTCCACTTGGCGTAGTCGGCTTTCAACAGGTTGCCGAATTGCTCGGGCTTCATGGCCTGAGGCTCCGCCCCTTGGGCGTGGATGGCTTCTTTGAATTCAGGCTTGGACAGCAGCTCGTTGACCTTGCTATTCACCAGCGTGACCACATTGGCAGGTGTGCCGGCCGGCATGAAGAGGCCGTACCGGGTGCTCACATCAAAGTCCTTGTAGCCGGACTCGGCCACAGTGGGCACATCAGGCAGCGAGGTGCTGCGGGCGGCAGAGGTCACTGCCAAGGCACGCAATTTGCCCGCTTTGATCTGGGCAATCGCAGAAGGCACAGAGGACACCAACAAATCCACATTACCGGCCAGTGCATCCATCAATGCAGGATTGGAGCCTTTGTAGGGGATGTGGCGGATGTCGACCTTGGCGGCCTTTTCGAACAGGTTGCCCGCGAGGTGAATGGTGGTGCCGTTGCCGGGCGAGCCTTAAGTGATGGTGTGTGGCGCCGCCTAGCAGAGCGGCCACGACGGCCAGCGGTGCAATCCATTTTTTCATGCGGTCTCCTTAGGGGGGGCTGGGCGTTCAGGCAAACACCCCAGTGTAGTGCGGCACAATGCGCCCATGTCTGACGCCAAGCCCAAAACCGAGTCGCAAAAAGCCCTCGAAAAACTGGGCCTGCGCCGGGACATCGACCTGGCTTTGCACTTGCCGCTGCGCTACGAGGATGAAACCCGTATCGTCAAGCTCATCGACGTGCGCGATAGCACCCCGGTCCAGATTGAAGCCACGGTCACCCACCAGGAAGTGAGCTACCGGCCGCGCCGGCAACTCATCGTGACCGTGGACGACGGCACCGACACTTGCACCCTACGTTTCTTCAGTTTCTACGGCTCGCAGCAAAAGGCACTCGCGGTCGGCAACAAGGTGCGGGTGCGCGGCGAAGTCAAAGGCGGTTTTCTGGGGCGCACCATGCTGCACCCCACATTCAAAGCCGCCGGGGGGGATCTGCCGACCGCGCTCACACCGGTCTACCCCACGGTGGCAGGCCTGCCCCAGGCCTACCTGCGCAAGGCGGTACTCTCCGGCCTGGCGCGCGCCGATTTGAGCGACACCTTTGCGCCCGGCGATCTGGAGTGGTTGCAACACCGTCAGCATAAAAACGGGCACCAGCCCTTGTGGACACTGCGCGACGCGCTACAGTTTTTGCATCATCCCACGCCGGATGTGTCGCTCGACACCTTGATGGACCACAGCCACCCCGCTTGGCAACGGCTCAAGGCCGAGGAGCTGTTGGCCCAACAAATTAGTCAGTTGCAAAGCCGGCGAGAACGCGCCAGCCTCAAGGCCCCGCAGCTCCAGGCGGTGGATGGCGGCACTTTGCACGCCCGCCTGCTGGCAGCGCTTCCTTTTGGCCTGACGAATGCGCAGCAACGCGTGGGTGAAGAGATTGCCAAGGACATGGCGCGCCGCATCCCCATGCACCGTTTGCTGCAGGGCGATGTGGGTGCCGGCAAGACCGTGGTGGCAGCGTTGGCTGCCGCGATTTGCATGGATGCGGGCTGGCAATGCGCCCTGATGGCGCCCACCGAAATCTTGGCCGAGCAGCACTTCCGCAAGCTGCTGGGCTGGCTGGAGCCCTTGGGCATCACCACCGCCTGGCTCACCGGTACCCAAAAGGCCAAGGAGCGGCGGGCCATGCTGGCCTTGATCGAGAGTGGTGAAGCCCAGCTGGTGGTGGGCACCCACGCCATCATCCAGGACAAGGTGAAGTTCAAGAACCTGGCCCTGGCCATCATCGATGAGCAACATCGCTTCGGCGTGGCGCAACGCCTGGCGCTGCGCAACAAGTTGCACCATGAGGATATGGAGCCGCATTTGCTGATGATGACGGCGACGCCCATCCCGCGCACATTGGCGATGAGCTACTACGCGGACCTTGACGTATCCACTTTGGATGAGCTGCCCCCCGGGCGCACTCCCATCGTGACCAAGGTAGTGAACGACGCGCGGCGTGATGAGGTGATTGAGCGCATCCGCGCCCAGATCAGCCAAGGCCGGCAGGTCTATTGGGTCTGCCCGCTGATTGAAGAGAGCGAGGCGCTGGACCTGAGTAATGCCACACAGACCCACGCAGACTTGGCGGAAGCTCTGCAAGGCGCTACGCGCGCAGATGGTCAGCCGGTGCTGATCGGGCTGCTGCACTCGCGCATGCATGTGGATGACAAAAAGGCCGTCATGGGCGCCTTCACCGCGGGGCTGATGTCAGTGCTGGTAAGCACGACGGTCATTGAAGTGGGTGTGGATGTGCCCAATGCCTCGCTGATGGTGATTGAGCATGCCGAGCGTTTCGGCCTCAGCCAGCTGCACCAGTTGCGCGGGCGGGTGGGCCGCGGAGCTGCGGCATCGGCCTGTGTGCTGCTGTATTCCACCGGCGACGCCCCACGACTGGGCGAAGCGGCGCGGGAGCGGCTGAAGGCCATGGCCGAGACCAATGACGGGTTTGAGATTGCCCGGCGTGACTTGGAGATCCGTGGTCCCGGTGAATTTTTGGGCGCACGTCAGAGCGGCGAGGCCATGCTGCGCTTTGCGGACCTGGCCACCGACACCGAGCTGCTGGATTGGGCCAAAGCCGAAGCGCCCATGCTGCTCGATACCTACCCGCACTTGGCGGCCAAGCATGTGGCCCGCTGGTTGGGGGGGAAAGCAGAATTTCTCAAGGCCTGAAGGAAATCTGGCCTTGGCGCTTGATATTCGTGCGCGAGTAGCTATGAAATTTGTAGCAAATATGCACAGAACAGCGTATTGACACGGTGCGTCCAACCATGGAACCATGCGGGTCTGGCCATGATGGGAAAGCGGGAGGCATGAGCTACTGGACTACATGGCGCCCTGCATGGGTGCTGCTGATGTGCTGGGCGTTGCATTCGGGCGCCGTGGCGGCAGCGTGCAGCAAGTCCGTGCGTTGGTATGACGATGGCGCCTATTCGTTCCGGGGTGCCGACGGGCAGCCGACCGGACTCTATGTGGAGCTGGTGCGTGAGGCCTTGCGCCGCATGGATTGTTCAGCGCAGTGGCAGGAAATGCCCTGGGCACGCGGCCTGGTGGAGCTGGAGGCCGGCAAGTTGGACATCCTGCCCGGTGCCCGCAAAACCCCGGAGCGCGAGAAGTTTGCGTATTTCTCCAGACCGGTCAATCGCTCGCCGAATGTGCTGTTCGTGAGCAAGGCGGCGGGTCAGCGCTTTGCCTTCACCCGCCTGGCGGACATGGTGGGTACGGACTTCAAGCTGGGCATCCAGCTGGGTGTGGCGTACGGCGCCGAATACGACGAACTCATCAAGAACCCGGACTTTCTGGCCCGCACGCAGCCATTGACCTCCCGCCGCAGTGCCTGGGGCCTGCTGCAAATGGGGCGTCTGGACGGACTGATTTCTGACGAGGTCAGTGCCTGGGTGGAATTGCAGAGCTTGGGCCTAAGCAACAGCGTGGTCCGAACGCGCGTGGTGACTTCGGATGACCCCGGACTGCTCGCCTTGAGCCGCCTGAGCAATACGCCGGATTTCGTGGTGGCGCTGGACCGTGCGCTGCAGGCCATGATGAACGACGGCAGCTACAAGCGCATCCGGGAGCGCTTTGTGCCCTGTGTGACATCCGCGGAAACCGTGTCCTGCCGTTGAGCCGGCGCAGTCCGATTAACATCGCCGGATGAGTGGACAAATGGATTGGATCTGGTGGAGCCTGGGCGCAATTTTTGTGCTGTCGGTATCCGCCTACCTGTATGCGGAGTTGCAGGCATTTTGGCTGCGCACTACGGTTGCCAAAATCCCTGGTGGTCAGCGATTTGAGGCCCACGGATTCAGCGTCGACATGCTCAAGGGCGCCGGCAAGGTGCGTGTCAAAGCCCGCAAGGCCCATTACAGCCAAAAGGCTAATGACAAGCAGGCCGCCATGGAAAAGTCCGGAGCGCTGGACGTGACCTTCGACGCTTTGGGTTTGCGCATTGAGCTATCGCGCATGGTGCGCACCATCAACAACCCCAAACCCGGGCAGGACCCGACCTTGCCCACCGGTTGGCACAGCATGGCCTTTCAGGCCACCGAAGAAGACGCGGTATTGCGTCTGGACCATGTGCCCACCAAAGTGGCGGATCAGTTCATCGGCTTTGCCAAGCAGATCCAGGTTTGGGTCGAGCGCCAGGAACACCAGCGCAAGGCGCGTTTGGAAGCCGAAGAAGCGGCCAAGCGTGAGGCCGAGGAGGTGGCCGAAATGCGCGCCGCCGCCAAAGCCAAAGGCAAGGCCGTGGCCATTCCTCCTGAGGAACAGATCGCCCAGTGGCGCAGGGTGGCAGGCTTTACGGGTACCAACACAGAGACCGGGTTGGACGGCAAGGGCGGCATTGAATGGTTTATTGATCTGGATGCCACCGGGCGCATCACCCTGCATTCGGGCAAGCAAACGGCCCACACCACTCTGAAGGGCGCCACCATCACCTCGCTGGGGGGTGAGCTGGAAATCAATGTCCTGGATGCGGAAGGCAATCCGGACCCACACTCCTTCCGCGTGCTCAAGAACATGCCGCCGGATGTTCGGCGCGCATGGAAAGAGCGTCTGGAAATGCTGCGCGACAGTTTCAAAAGGCCCAACGCCATCACAGCCTGAGCGCGTAATTCCGCCTCGCTATAGTGGAGCGCTTTTCCAGCGGCGTCCGCACAGGTTTCCCTCATTTATGGTTTCTCGTTTTCTTATGCGCTGGCACGCGCTGTCCGGCAACACCCGCGGAGTAATGCTGGTCGTTCTGGCCATGTTCTGCTGGTCGGTACTGGACGCCTGCAACAAGCAATTGATGGGGCAGGGCATCCTGCCCAAACAGGTGTTGTTTTTGCAAGCCACCGTGGTGCTGGCCATGTTGGTGCCGGTATGGATCGCTACCCGTGGGCGGGTGGTGCGCACCCGTCAGCCCTGGCTTCACATGCTGCGGGCCTGTTTCATCGTGACCTCGGCCTGGTGCGCGGCGTATGCGGTGTCGCATCTGCCGCTCGCGGCAGCCAGCGCGTTTTTGATGACGGGCTCGCTGTTCATGTTGCCCTTGGGAGTGTTTTTTCTGGGAGAGAAGCCGCACTGGTTGCGGTGGACCGGGGTTGCGGTAGGTTTTGGCGGGGTGCTGGTGATTTTGCAACCCGGGGCAGAGGCCTTCCGTCCCGCGGCCCTGGTGGCCTTGTTCGGTGCCTTGATGGAGTCCATGCTGGGTATCGTGCTTAAAAAGTACTCCGGCACCGAGCATCCGATTGCGGTGCTCACCTGGAGCCAGGTCGCCTGCTGGCTGACTTTTGGGTTGTTCACCGGGTTTGAGTTGCCTGCGGTGGCCAGCAATTTGTGGCCTCTGTTGCCTTTGGTGGGCTTCGCTGCAGCGGGCATTTATCTGGGCTACTTTTTTGCCTACCGGGCAGGCGACGCCTCGGCGGTAGAGGCGGGCAGCTTCTCTCTCTTGCTCTTCAGCCCGGCGCTGGGTGCGGTGTTCTTCAGCGAAGCGCCGGATGCCGCTTTCTGGGGAGGGGCGGGTTTGCTGGTGTGCGGTATCGCCCTGGTCATTATCGAACCCAAAGGACACGCTCATTGATTCAGACTATCGACCGTGGCATCATGGTTGACCCGGAGGGAATGCTGTTATGACGCTCACAGAACTCAAGTACATCGTCGCCGTCGCCCGCGAGCGCCATTTCGGCAAGGCGGCGGACGCTTGTTTTGTCTCGCAACCTACGCTGTCGGTGGCGGTCAAAAAACTCGAAGAAGAGCTGGATGTAAAGCTCTTCGAGCGCAGCGCAAACGAAGTGACCGTGACGCCCCTGGGCGAAGAAATCGTGCGTCAAGCCCAGAGCGTGCTGGAGCAGGCGGCCAATATCAAGGACATCGCCAAGCGTGGCAAAGACCCGCTGGCCGGGCCTTTGAAGCTGGGCGTGATCTATACCATTGCCCCCTATTTGCTTCCGGCCCTGGTGCGCCAGGTGATCACCAGAAGCCCGCAGATGCCGCTGGTGCTGCAGGAGAACTTCACCGTCAAGCTGCTGGAGATGCTGCGCACCGGCGAGATCGATTGCGCCATTCTGGCCGAGCCTTTTCCGGACACCGGTCTGGCCCTGGCGCCACTGTATGACGAGCCCTTTTTTGCCGCGGTGCCCTCCAGCCATGCATTGGCGCAGCAGGCCTCGGTGACCGCCGAGCAACTCAAGAGCGAGACCATGCCGCAAGAGCTTCGAAGGCTCGTCGCTCGAGACCATCAAGCACATGGTGGCGGCCGGCATGGGCATTACCTTGGTTCCACGGTTGAGCGTTCCCAAAGAGGCACTGGAGCCCAAAAAGCGGGGTGCCGAAGAAAGCTTCGTAAAGTACCTGCCGGTGCTGGACACGCGTTCCGATGGCAGCAGCCTGCCGCCGCCCACCCGCCGTGTGGTGCTGGCTTGGCGCCGCAGTTTTACCCGCTATGAGGCGATTGCCGCGTTGCGCAATGCCATTTACAGCTGTGAATTGCCGGGTGTGAGCAGGCTCTCCTGATTTTGAATAAAAAGTGCTGCTGGCGCCCGTGGAATATGCGTAAGCAGCTATGAAATTGATAGTAATCTTGTGCAAGACAAACTCCGCCTCTACCTTGACCTGATCCGCTGGAACCGGCCCGCCGGTTGGCTGCTGTTGCTCTGGCCCACGCTGTCGGCACTCTGGCTGGCGGCTGGTGGCTTTCCCGGTTGGCACCTCATCACCGTGTTCACCTTGGGCACCATCCTCATGCGCAGTGCGGGCTGTTGTGTGAATGACGTGGCAGACCGCGAGTTCGACAAGCACGTCAAGCGCACGGCACAGCGCCCCGTCACCAGTGGCCGGATTTCCAGCCGCGAGGCCTTGGCTGTGGGAGCGGTGCTGGCGCTGGCGGCGTTTGGGCTGGTGCTCACCACCAATGCGGTCACGATCGCGTGGTCCTTTGCAGCGCTGGCCGTGGCTCTGGTCTACCCCTATGCCAAGCGCCATGTCTCCATGCCGCAA
>RFQA01000123.1 GCA_009925925.1 Betaproteobacteria bacterium | reverse complement strand
TCGGTGCTTTGGTCTCGGGTGCCAATGCTTACATCCAGGCCGCCACTGCTCATGAGGCCGGATTCACTTAAAGCGCTGAAGCTGGTCTGGGTTTGGGTATTGCTGCCGGCTTCTAGGCGCACGTTGCCTGCGGCAGTCAGGGTGAGGTCTTTATCGGCTACGACGTTGGAGGCTTTGACATTGAGGTCTTTGCCGCTGCGGATGTTGACGGTATTGCCCCCGAATTCGCTGGCGATTGCTTGCGTGCTGCTGGTGCTGCTGCGCTCGGTGCGGGTGCTGCTGCTCAGGAATCCGTCGTTGCTGGTTTTGCTGGCGGAGGCGACTGAGCGGGTGGCGACTCCCGCTTCGATGACCACGTTGTTGCCTGCAGTTACGTTCAGGCCGGTTTGGGCTTGGACGTCGGCAGCGCGGGCATTGATGTCTTGCCCTGCGGTGAGGGTGGTGGTGCCGGCACTTTGCAGTTTGCTGCCGACTTCCTGGGTTTGGCTGGTGCGGTTGTAGTTGTCGGCATCAAACGTAGCGTCCATGCTGGCGCTGGTGGTGACGGTGCCCAGCGTCAGGTTGCGGTTGGCGGTAACCGTGGTGCTGCCCTTGCTTTGCACCAGTGCGCCCAGGAGTTCGGCATCACGCCCGGCGCTGGCCAGCAAGGTGCCGGCGTCGCCTGTGACATACAGGCCGGCTATGCGGCTGATGTCGGTGGAGCGGGTTTGCAGCTTGCCGCCGCTGGCATTGCTGCTTGTAGCTCCCAGCAGGGCGCCAGTGCTGGCTACGGGTGCTGCAGCCGGTGCTGCCGCTGCACTGCGGCTTTGCAGTGTGGTGGTTTGTATTTTGATGTCGCGCCCGGCGTTGGCGGAGAGGCTTTGCTGGGCAATGATTGCGCCGCCCATGTTTTCTATGTCTTGCGTGGCGTTCAGGGCCACCGCTTTGCCTTCGATGCGGCCTGCGAGGTTGCGCACGTTGGTGGCGTTCAGGTTCACCAGTTCGCGGCCTTGAATGCTGGCGTGGCTGTTGCTGATGTCGCCGGTGGTGTTGAGGTTGACGACCTTGCCCGAGAGCAGGGTGCCATCGGTGCTCAGGTCGCCTGCGCGGGCCACGGCGTAGACCTGGGGCACCAGGACTTTTTGTTTGCTTCCGTCCTGGAGCGTGACTTCTTGCTGCACCAGCCAGACGATGTCGCTAGTGAGGCTGGCCACTTGTTCTGCCGTGAGCGCTATGCCCACGCGCAGCTTGAGGGGTTGCGCCAGGGTGACGCCGGCGGTCATCAGGGCCTGGTATTGCTGTTCGTCAGAGCTGTAATTGGCCAGGCGGGCGTAGCCGGTCAGGCGGGCCACTTGTTCGTTGATGAGGCGCTGCTCGTAAAAGCCGTCTCCCATGCGCTTTTGGGTGATGTCGGGGTCTACCGAGAGGGCTGAGAGCATGTAGTCCGAACTCAGCCAGATCTGGCGGTTGGTAAACGCGGGGTTGGTCTCGATCAGGTAGCGGTTGTTGTTGCTGGCAGCAAACAGGGCCGAGTTGGGCACCGACGTGCCACTGGGGGTGCTGCTGCGCTCTTCTTTGACGGCCGGGCCTATGGTCTGGTTGCGGGCGATCAGGTTGGTGCTGGTGGTGGTGCGCCAGCGGCGTTCAGAGTGGCAATTCCAGGGGCAACCCAGGCCGTTTTCCATGTAGGTCACCAACACAGTGTGATTGCGGCGGGTGGCGACCTGGTCTGTCAGGTCTATGCCTTGGTTTTGCAGCGCGGCACTGCCAGTGACGTTGACGGTGCCCGCAGCGAGGATTTTGCTGCTGCTGTTGAGTGCGCTGGTGCTGGCGTCCAGCATCATGTCGGCACCCGAGCGGATGATGGCCGGACCATGAGGGCCTTCAATGGCGACGGCGCGGTAGTAAGTGTCCACCCATGTGTGCCAGCAGTCCACTCCGCAGTCCGCACTGCCATTGGTGGCAGGGGTGTTGGGGTCCACCTCGGTCCGGTAGCTCAGGCTGCTGTAGGTGTTGGCCAGCGTTTGCGTGGTAATGGCCGCTTGGCCTGCGGCTTCGATGGTGGCGCTGTTGTTGGTGACGGTGGTAGCGCGGCCTTGTGCTTTACCTCCTGCGTCCAAGCTGCCACCGATGGCCAATGCGCCCGCGCTGTAAATGAGCGCACCTTCCTGGTTGTTGAGGGTTTGTAGCCCCAAGTCCACCCGGCCTGTGGCGTCGCGTGCGGCGATGGCGGGGGCGGTGTCCGTGGGACTCGCTGCAGCGTTATTCAGGGTGGTGGCTGCAATGGCCACGCTGCCCCCATAAATGGCGCCGCCCGTGCTGTTGTTGACCGTGGCAGCGTTGATGCGGGTGGTGGTGGTGCTGTTGAGGGTGCCGGTGTTGGTGAGTTGGCCATCAGCACTCAGCGTGAACGATCCGCTGTTGGCTTGCAGGCTGCCTGCGTTGTTGACGCCTGCACCCTGCCCTGTGGCCAGGATGGTGATTTTGTTGGCATACATGCCGCCTATGGCTGCGACATCAATGGCCACAGCCCCTGCACTGCCGCTGCTGTTGTCTGCAGTCAAGCGCAGGTCCTGGGCGTGGACTGCCCCTTGCAGGATGATTTTTTGTGCCTGGAGCTTGGTGATGCCTGTGGTGGCCGTGTCCAGCCCGCTGCCGCTGACAGTGAGGGTGCCGCCGTTCACCTGGTAGCCGGTGAGGGTGTTGCCGCTGAACTGGGGGGTGCCGGTCGTCAGCGTGGCACCGCTGGCGTTGATGAAGCCGCCGCCGTTTACGCTGATGCCTGCCGGGTTGGCAATGACGACTTCGGCCTTCTGGCCGGCAACTTCAATGTAGCCGCGCAACAGGCTGGGGTTGGTGGAGCTGACTTCGTTGAGGATGATGCCCGCACTGCCCGAGGCCAGATTGGGGTTGCCCGCCACCCAGCCACCCAGCTGGGTGTTGCTGTTGACGGGGCTGTTGTTGAGGATGAGGCCGCTGCTGCCCACATCGAACTGGGTGTAACGGTTGCGACTCACGCCACCCACAGCGCCTGTGATGTTGACCTGCGTGACGCCGCTGGCGGTGTTGGTCACATTAGGCCGCTGGGCCGCCGGTGCTGCGCCATTGACGACGATGGTGGTGGCCGGTGCGGTTTGGGCCCATGCTGCGCTGCCGATCCAGGCGGGAGCGAACAGCAGCGCGATGGAGGCTGCTATTGTTTTAGTAGCTGCTCGCGCATATTCCATGGGCGACAGAGGCGCATTGGATGCAGAAACACCGGGGCGGGATGTTTCTGCACTAGCGTCACTACCGCCGGCACCGCCGCGGCTGCCAGCCACCTCCGATACCGCCATCACTTGGCCTCGGGCTGCGTTGAAGACGAGGCGAAACAAACTCTTGTTCATGGTGAATGTGTCGTGAAGAAGATGGAGATGACAGATCGGGGCAGCTGGATAAGCGGGCTTAGAACTTGTAGAGCAAGCTAACGCCCAGACTGCTCATCTTGGGAGTGGTATCGCTAGTACCCACCTTCTGGGTGCCATAGTTCACAGATTCCAGCTCCCCACGAATTTCCATTTGAGGACTGACCGCATAGGCATAGCCCATACCGATGCCTGTGCCGGTATGCGTCTTGGTGTCATCAAAACCGGAGGTACTGGTGTAGTTCACGCTGAGCTGATGGAAAGCTAACTTGCCGTACACCAGGCCGTCATTGCCAATGCGCAGGCCGGGGGCGAACGACAACGCAAAGTGTTGCTTCGTTGTGGCGTTGTTATTGGAGGTTGTCTCAACGTAAGTACCAAAGCTCGTGGATTTGATACCGACAGCCATACCCACGGTTCCCACCCACTGGCTCCCCATATTGAAGCCATAGGAACCAATCAAATCCGCTGCGGAGTCCGTACCTTCAAACGATCCTGTGATAGCGGGATCAATTTCCAGTTTGTTCTTGGATGAAGCAAACGATGCCCCCATCCCAAGGCCGGTAAAACTAACTGGCTGCTTGGCTTGTGCGTAAGCGGAACTGGATGCAAAAGCAATCAGAGCTGCAGCAGCCAGCGTTGTGTGCTTAAGTGTTTTTTTCATGTTTTTCCTTTGAAATATGGCTCTCGCCGTGGCTGTAAAAAATCAAAAACTCGCATTGAGCGAAAAACCCGCGGTGGATGCGGATGTCCGCACCGTGGATGGCGTGCGCAAGGGGTGGCCCACGAAGGCGTCGAATTGCAGTTTTTTGTACTGAATGCGCCAGCCCAAAGCCGTGCCCGCCATGAAGCGATCAGACAGGCCATTGGCGCTCGGGCCGTCCACTTCGCCCATATCCACGGCCACATAGAGCTGGCCGGCGCTGCTGCCGAGAGTCCACTGCAAGTCTTGCCGCAGCAGCCAGCCGGCATCGCCACTGAGCGAGTTGTCACCATCAAAGCCGCGCACGGTGTAGCGCCCGCCCAGGTTGAAGCGATCTGGCACGGCCAGGGCTACATTGGTCGCCTGCACCCGCAGGTTGGCCTGGTAGCCCAGGGGCAACGCCCAGGGAGTCCACGGGGTGCTCCAGCTTAGGTCTGCGGTGTAGAAGGTGGGCCTGGCGGTGCCGGTGTTGCTGGATTCTTCGGGCGCATCGATGGCATCAAAGTCGCGCGTGCCGCGCTTGTAGGCCACATTGGCCTGTAGGGTGCCTTGGCCCAGGAATACTTTGTGCTCCAGGCCCAGCTCCCACAGGGTGCTGGCCCGGCGTTGGACCAGGACTTCCGTGCCGTTGATGTAGTTGCGTGCGTGGCGCTCTGTGGCCTTGAGGTAGGCCGTGTCTTTGCTCGTGGCATCACGGTACACCACGCGGCTGGCCTTGAGTTCGGTGCTGCCACTGCCGCCACTGTAGAGGTAGCCGCTGGTGCTGCCGGTAACGGTTTGGTAGTAGCTGCTGTCGCTGGCCGTGAGGCCGAAGGCCCAGTACCCCCAGGGAAGAGAGTAGTGCAGCGTGTTGCTTTGGTTGCCACGGGGGCCGGGGTCGCCCCCTTGGGCGTCGTTGCCCTGGCTGATGTAGAACAGGTCATTCAGGCCCAGCGGGTTGTCCCAGGACAGGGTGGCACTGGCCTGGTACTTGCCGGTGGATTTGGAGCCGCTGTCGTCGAGGCTGAAGCTGGCCCGCAGCGGAAAGCTGCTTTGCTGGCGGATGACCAGGTCGCTTTGATCGGGCGTGCTGGCGGGGGCGATCTGGATGTCGGCTTGGGTGGTAGGGGCGCGCTGAAGGTTTTCAAGCGCCTGCTCAATGTCACGCAGGTTGAGGATGTCGCCCTCCCGCATGGGCAATGCGCTGCGCAGAGTCCGCGGGGGAATGCCGGCATCGGACTGGACGTCGTGCAGGGTACCGGGCAGCACGGTGAACACCAGATTGCCTGTACTCAAGTCCTGAGGCTGCACAAGGATGCGGCTAGTGACAAAACCACGGGCCACCAAGGCCTCTTGCGCACGTTGCTGCAAGACGCCCACCCCTTGGGCGCCTATGCATTTGCGCAAGGGGCTGTCGTCCTTGTCGGAGCCAGACAGGTGATCCAACACCCATGAGAAGGCCCCCGCGCCCTTGCCGCTGAGCTCAATCTGGCGCACCGGAAAACACGGTGACTCTTGCGCGGGCAAGCGCTGCGCACTGGGGCTTTGTGCGTCGGTGCGGACATCGCGGCCGCGCTCCTGCTGCTCCCGCAATTGCGTCTCACGTTCCTGGATACGACGCTGCTCTTCAGCGTCACGCTGGGTATCAGTCACTACCTGCGCGTGCGCGCCCAAAGAAGCGGTCAATAGAAGGGTTGCGGCCAGTGGCCCCTTGATGAGGCACCGCTTGAAAGAGTCGGTAGACATGTCCGGAGTGGGTGAACGGATGAGGTAACACGGCCCCCACCATCGATGGAAGACTGCGCAAAAGTGCTCGGACTATAGGTGTATATAGTCCATTCGACCCCACTCAAAAGCACGATTTTTTCAGTTTATGTGTCAAATGCCGCAATTTTGGCCGCAACGTAACATACACAACCCTCATCCGATACAGTAGCCATACAGCCACGGCACATCCAACAGCTTTTCGCCCAGCAACTTCATCGACACATCACGCGCAAAGCGCATGGGGCCCTGTAGATGGAAGATCTCACCATTGCGGATGGCGCGCGCTTGCACCCGTACATTGCGCTGCCAGCGTGCTGCAGCGTAGTGTTTAAAGCCAGTGGGCACATCGCCCGCGTGGGCTCGCAGTGACAAGCTGAGTTGCTGCGCATCTTCAATGGCCATGCCTGCGCCCTGGGCCAGGTAGGGCCGCATGGGGTGCGCTGCATCGCCCAGCAGGGCGAGCCGGCCCAGCGCCATTTCTTGCGCGCTGCGCATCGGCGGACGGTCACTCAGGGCCCAGAGACGCCAGTCATCTATGGCGTGCACCAGGTCCAGCAAGGGGCCGCCGGCGTTGGCCAGGCGAACACGCAGTTCACCGGCGTTGGCACTGTTGTCCCACACCGCAGGGTCGCCCACTACCGAGCCGTGCACGATAACCACCACGTTCAGCCATTCACCACGGCGCACCGGATACTGCACGGCATGGAAGTGCGGCCCCATCCATGCAGTGACTACCTGTGAGCGGACACCAGCGGGTAAGTCAATCTGAGGCACCATGGCACGGAATGCCAGATGGCCGGTGACGCGCGGCGCCCCGTCATCCACCAGCTGGCGACGCAGTGCACTCCACACGCCATCGGCACCAAGCACGCCGCTCGCATCCAGCTCGCGGCCGTCATGGGTAAGCACCTGCACGCGCTCGCCCACCGGGGCCACACTGGCAATCCGGGTGTTGAGGTCGATGTCGATAGCTCCAAGGGACTCCACGGCCTCGCGCAAAAGAGCGTGCAAATCCTGCCTTGCAATAGTGGCGTAGGGTGCGCCATAGACGGCCAAGGCCCTTTCGCCCAAGGGCAAGGTACCCAGCAATTGGCCGCTGAGGGCACTGCGCACTTCCAGCCTATCCGGAAAAGCAGCGACGTCCGCCACCGCCTGCTGCAAACCCCAGCCATGGAGGATGCGGGTCACATTGGGGCCGAGCTGCACACCGGCGCCTACTTCACCGAATGCGGGAGCCTGCTCGACGAGCCGAAGCCCTTGGCCTTGCGGGCCGAAAGCCCCGTCTCGGCCGCACGCCAACGCCGCTGCCAAGCCGCCTATGCCCCCACCCACGATGACCATGTTGTCTTCCATGGGCATGGATTCTGCCGTGTTGCCCCCGCGAAAACACTGAGGCAGCGCAAATCACGGGCAGGCAGCTTGCAGCGCTATAGTGGGGTTGTCGTTGAACTCATCCATAAAAACCATGGCCAGCCACACCGATTTTGAGTTGCTCTTCGACTCAGCCCCCATATCTCTCTGGCTGGAAGACTACAGCCTGCTCAAAAACCTGTTCGACCAGTGGCGCTCTGAGGGAGTCACTGAGCTGGAAACCCATCTGTTTGCGGACCCGCGTCGTGTGCAAGCCTGTGCAGACTGCTACCGGGTACTGCGCGTCAATCGCCAGACCTTGTCAGTATTTGCGGCCCAAAGCCAGGATGAACTGATCAACCGCTTGGGCGAGGTGCTGCGCGGTGACACTTACACCCGCATGCTGCCCGAGTTGCAGGCGTTTTGGCATGGGCACCTGCAGTATTCCGGGGTGACCGTGAACTACGCGCTGGATGGCCGGCGCATGGATGTACGCATCAGCATCCGCATCCTGGAAGGGCACGAGGACACTTGGAGCCGAGCCATGGTGGCGATTGAAGACATCACCGAGCACACCCTGGCCCAAGGCTTGCTGGAATCCAGTGAACGCCATGCGCGCAACCTGTTTGAGTTTTCGCCGGTGTCGCTCTGGGTGGAAGACTTCAGTGGCGTCAAAACGCTGATGGACGAGGTGCGTGTCTCCGGTATCAGCGACTTCAAGACCTTTTTGAGCGTGCACCAGGAGTTTGTGCACCGCTGCATGGAGCGCATCCGGGTGCTGGATGTCAACCAGCACACCCTACAGATGTTTTCTGCCAGCTCCCGACAAGAATTACTTAGCCAACTGGAGCGGGTGTTCCGGGACGAAATGCAGCACTCGTTTGCAGAGCAGTTGCTAGACCTGTGGAACGGCAAAACTGTGCAAACCCGCGAGGTGATCAACTACTCGCTCAACGGCGAGCTGATCAACATCCACATGCAGTTCTCGGTGCTTCCGGGCTACGAGCACGACTGGAGCCTGGTGCTGGTATCGCTGGTGGACATAACTGCCAGAAAAAAAGCCGAGGCCTACCTGGAGTACTTGGGTAAGCACGATGCACTCACCCAGTTACGTAATCGGGCTTTCTTTGTCGAGGAACTCAACCGCATCTCGCGCAAAGGCCCCTGGCCGTTGAGCGTAATGGCCATGGACCTCAATGGCCTCAAGCATGTGAACGACAACCACGGCCACGCTGCGGGCGACGCCATGCTGCGCCGCACGGGCGAAGTACTGTCCAAGGCCACCGCAGGCCAGGCGCTGTGTGTGGCGCGTACCGGGGGCGATGAGTTTGTGATCCTGATGGCCGGCCATGACGAGCGTGCAGCCCAAGCCCTGAAAGAGCGGATTGACTCCATGCTCGAGATGAACAACCAGTTTTACCCCGGCCAGAAGATCAGCCTGTCCATTGGCGTGGCAAGTTGCCAGTCTGCGGCTGAAGTGGAAGAAACGGCCCAGTTGGCCGACCAGCGCATGTATGCCGCCAAACGCCGCTTCTACGAAGAGGCCAAGCTGGAGCGACGCAGCAACTAGGCGCTGCGCCCCTGCCCTTTGCGGTGGGTGCCATGCAGATGCCCGTGCGCTGCCGGGTGGGGTGCTTGCGCCGAGAGGCCTTCCAGAATGCCGCAGTGCTCGGCATCCAGCGCGCCTTGGCACTGCGCACGCAAGTCCTTGAGCTGTTTTTCCAAAGCCCGCAACTCGCGAATGCGCTGGGCCACATGGCCGATGTGAGCGTCCAGCAAGGCGTTGACGTTGGCGCAGTTGTCGCCCGGCGCATCCTGAAAAGCCAGCAGCGCGCGGATTTCGTCCAGACTCATGTCCAGACTGCGGCAATGGCGCACAAACTGCAGGCGCCGGGTGTGGGCGTCCGAGTAATGGCGGTAGTTCGCATCGGTACGGGCAGCAGCGGGCAGCAGGCCCTCGCGCTCGTAGTAGCGGATGGTTTCCACCGGGGTGGAGGTGGCCTTGGCCAGATCGCCGATTTTCATGGTGCGCCTTGAAATAACCTTGTTGCAGTGTAGCGCTTGACCCTGAAGTGGCTACAGGGTTTCCAATCTACGCATTGAAAGGAAATACCATGTCTCACGCTTGCGAACACCACACCCCTGCTGCCGGCAGCATTCACAATCTCGCCCGCTACCGCCGGGTCTTATGGATAGCCTTGTGGATCAACGCCGCCATGTTCGGCGTGGAACTATTCAGTGGCTGGCAATCGGGCTCGCTGTCCCTTTTGGCGGACTCGATTGACTTTGCGGGTGACGCACTGAACTACGGCGTATCACTCGCCGTGCTGTCTGCCGCCCTGGCTTGGCGGGCCCGCGCGGCCGTGGTCAAAGCGCTGTGCATGATGGGCTTTGGCGCCCTGATTTTGGGCCGCGCAATCTGGAGCCTGTACACCGGCACCGTGCCCGATGCCACCACCATGGGGGTAGTCGGCCTGCTGGCACTGGTGGCCAATGTGGCGGTCGCCTGGATGCTCTATGCCTTCCGCGAAGGTGACGCCAATATGCGCAGTGTGTGGTTGTGCTCGCGCAATGACGCCATCGGCAACGTGCTGGTCATGCTGGCTGCAGCAGGGGTACTCGGTACCGGAAGCGGCTGGCCGGATTTGCTGGTGGCCGCCGGCATGGCTATGCTTGCTCTGCAAGGCGGCTGGCAGGTGATGCGCCAGGCCCGCCGGGAACTCGCCAGCGGCCCGGATGCGGCTCACGCACATGATGGTCACCACCACGGTCATTCGCACTGAACCTCAAGGGCTCAAGGGCGGCCTTGCGCAGCAAGTGTGCCGCCCTTGCGTCGCTCCTGTGTTGCCTTAGTTGGCGACAGTAAAGCGCTTTTGGATGTGCTTAGGCGTTTCCAGCTCGTCCACGATGGCCACCGCCAGGTCATCCACCGAAATGCTGCCGGGCGCTCCGCCCTCAGCCCACAAAGGCTCATCGGCACCCACGCGGTATTGGCCGGTGCGCACGCCGGGGTTCAGCAAGATGGGGGGCGACACAAAAGACCAATCCAGCGCAGATTCTTGCTTGATCAGGTTCAACGCATCGCGGGCAGCAGAGGCCGCCACTTTGATCTCAGCGGGGAACTCAGGCGTATCCACCAGCTGCACGCCGGGCGCCACAAACAGGCTACCCGCGCCGCCCACCATCAAAAAGCGCTTCACACCGGACTGCTTGACGCCGTCAAAAATGGCGCGGGTGGCTTGCAAAAAGATGTCGCCGAT
>RFQA01000122.1 GCA_009925925.1 Betaproteobacteria bacterium | reverse complement strand
AGGCTGCGCTTTGCTGCGCCAGCATGAACAGCTGGGTCGAACGTGCGCCAGAGCGGCAAAACGCCAGCACCGGCTGTTGGGCGGCGTCCAATGCCAGCTTCATCGCTACGGCTTGCTCGGGGGTGATGGAGCCGGCCACCACGGGCAGGTACACGTAGTTCAAACCGGCAGCCACTGCTGCGGCTTGCATGCTGGTGCTGGCGGGTTGCTCGGCACCGCCTTCCATATCGGGGCGGTTGTTGATCACCGTTTTGAAGCCCATGGCGGCGGCTGCGGCCATGTCAGCCGGCGCCAACTGTGCGGCGACATAAAACTCGGGGGTGACGGAACGTACGGGCAGGCTCATGGCAGATTTATCCTTTCAGCGCGAGTTTAGCGGGGCGACGTTCCAGCACTTCAAACAGAGCCATGCCGGCCAGCATGGCCAGCACAAACACCACGGCCTTGGGGTTGCCGGTGCCCACAGATACGAGTGCAGGTCCGGGGCAGAAGCCGGCCAGGCCCCAGCCCGCGCCGAAGAGCAGACTGCCCGTCACCAGGCGTTTGTCGATGTCGCGGCTGGTGGGCAATTGCATGGCACCACCCAGAAAGCTGGTCGTGCGTTTCTTGGCCAGGGTGAATGCGCCCAGGCTCACCAGAATGGCGCCGCCCATGACGAATGCCAGCGATGGGTCCCACAAGCCGGCCAGGTCCAGAAAGCCCAGAACCTTGGACGGGTCGGTCATGCCGGCCAGGATCAGGCCCAAGCCGAACAGCAAGCCCACGCCGAATTCGGCCAGGCGGTGGTGGTGAAAAGCGTTTTTCATATCAGCAGTTCCAGATTCAAAAGTTCAACGTCAATGGATTCAACTCAAGCCAGCAAGTGGCGAATGACAAACACAACCGCGAAGCCCGCACCCATGAAGGACAGGGTGGCGACCAAGGAACGTGGCGAGAGGCGGGACAAACCGCACACACCGTGGCCGCTGGTGCAGCCAGCGCCGTAACGGGTGCCTACGCCTACCAGCAAGCCGGCCACGATCAGGGTCAGCCAGCTGGCGTCCACGGTCGCAGGCACCGGGCCGCCGACCAGCGCATAGACAGCGGGTGCGACGACAAGACCCAGCACAAACGCCAGGCGCCAGACGGCATCTCCGCCGCGTGGCATGAGCAGGCCGCCCACAATGCCGCTGATGCCCAGAATGCGCCCGTTCACCAGAATGAAGAGGCTGGCGGCAAGCCCGAGCAGGATGCCCCCGATCAGCGAAGCCCAGGGGGTGAAATGGTTCCAATCGATTTGCATAATGTGATTTCCTTCAAAATTGTGAGTGCTTACTCGCCTTGAGGGGCGCCGCAGTACTGGTTGTAGAGAACGCCCATGACGGCCATCGCCTGCGGGCTGTCAATGCCGTAGTAAATGGATTTGCCTTCGCGTCGGGTGGTGACCAGGCCTTCTTCCCGCAGCACGCTCAGCTGTTGCGACAGGGTGGGCTGGGCAATGCCCACCAGTTCTTCGAGTTCGCCCACCCGCTTTTCGCCTTGGCTGAGCTGGCACAGCAGCAGCAAGCGGTCGGGGTTGGACATCACTTTCATCAGCCGGCAGGCGGCGTCTGCAGAACGGCGCAGTTGCTCCAGATCCAGTGCCGTAGGGGCGGGGTTTGCGGTGTCAGCCATCATGAGGAGGCTCCTTTCACATTCGATGTTGATAGTTTATTGACAAACAAACTATAAGTCAATAAACTATTGTTATCGCAAGTGAAATAACGACCTTTACAAGGAGTTCTCGATGACCGCTTCCGCTGCTAGCTCCGCGACCTTGACGGGCGCTACCCCGAACATCAAAGCCTTCTTTGACCCCGCCACCTGGACCGTGAGCTATGTGGTCTATGACCACACCGGCGGCCAATGTGCCATCGTCGACTCGGTGCTCGACTACGACGCCAAAGCCGGCCGCACCAGCACCGCCTCGGCAGACGCCCTGATGGCGTTTGTCAAAGAGCAGGGTTTGAGCGTGCAGTGGATTCTGGAAACCCATGCCCATGCCGACCACCTGTCTGCCGCGCACTACCTGCGCAAGCACCTGGGCGGCCGCATTGCGATAGGCGCTGCCATCACCCAGGTGCAAAACGTGTTCAAAGGCATCTTCAACCTGGAGCCCGAATTCCACCCCGATGGCAGCCAGTTCGATTACCTGTTTGCACCTGACGAAACCTTTGCAATCGGAGAGCTCCAGGCGCAGGCATTGGCCGTGCCCGGTCATACGCCCGCCTGCATGGCCTTTAGGGTGGATGGCGGCAGCGAACCCGACGCCGTGTTTGTGGGCGACACCTTGTTCATGCCCGATGTGGGCACCGCCCGTTGCGACTTCCCCGGCGGCAATGCCAACACCCTGTACCGCAGTGTGCGCAGCCTGCTCTCCATGCCCGAAGACACGCGCCTCTACATGTGCCACGACTACCCGCCCGCCGGCCGCGAAGCCGCGTGGGAAAGCACCGTGGGTAAGCAACGTGCGGGCAACATCCATATTCGCGACGGTGTGAGCGAGCAGGACTTCGTGGCCATGCGCACCACCCGCGATGCCGGGCTGGCCATGCCGACCTTGATCCTGCCCTCGGTGCAAATCAACATCCGCGCGGGCGATCTGCCACCCGCCGACAGCAACGGCGTGTCTTACTTACGCATTCCGCTCAACGCGCTCTAAGCCATGACCACCTTGCAGCCTGCCTGGTGCGCGTGGGGCGTCACGGCCGCCATCATGGTGGCCTACACGCTCTACCTCGCACTCCTGGCACGTACCGTGGCTTGGCGCACCCACGGCCGGTTGCGGCAGGACTGGCTGGACGCCATGTCCGCCCAGCCCGGCTCTGAAGTGCTGGCCGTGCAAACCCTGCGCAACTCCGTCATGACCGCCACCATGACAGCGTCCACTGCGGCACTCGGACTCATGGGCGCACTGGGGCTGGCCGCACCGGCTTTGCGTACCTTGTCGGAAAGCGGCGGCAGCCCCGTGTTGACGCCCGCATTGGCGGGGGAGATCACGGTCATGCTGCTGTTGGTGCTGACCTTGGTGAGCACCACCTTGTCCATCCGCTACTACCACCACACCGGTTTTGTGTGCGCCATGCCGGTGGGTTCCGCCCTTCGCACACAGTGGATGGACACCGGGCGCCGCCACCTGCGCAGTGCCGGCCTGCTCTACAGCGTGGGCTTGCGCAGCTTGGTGTGGGTCACGCCATTTCTGGCGGGCGTGGTGTTGCCCATGGCCGGTGTAGTAGTGGCCGTGCTGGTTGCTGCGGCGCTCCTTTTCACGGACCGCAGCCACTAAGGCAACGTCTCCCCCTACGGATGCGCGTGCTGGTGGTGCGCGTCCGGGTAATGCGGGTGGCTGTGGCGCATGGGCGCGTGGTGGTGTGCATGGGTGTGCACTTCGCCGGGGGCGAGCACCAGCCCGGGCTGGTCGGGGTGATCGTGCTGGTGGTGCAGATCGTGGCTGTGCGGATGGTTGTGGTCCATGGCTTCGTGCACATGGGGGTGGGCATGGTGCTCGGTCAGGTGTAGCCACAGCCCCAAGCCCATGAGCGCAGCCGCCACTGCGAGCTGCAAGGTCAGCGGCTCGCCAGTGGCCAGGCCCAGCGCCGCACCAAAGAAAGGCGCCAGTGAAAAATACGCACCGGTGCGCGCTGTGCCCAGCTCCCGCAGGCCCACCACAAACAGCACCAGGCTCACGCCGTAGGCCAGCAGTCCCACCAGCATGGCGCCGCCCAAGGCGGGCAGCGGCGGCAATGCGTTGCCCAACAAGAGCGCGAGCAGCAAATTCACACTGCCGGCCACCAAGCCTTTGACGCAGGCAATCCAGCTCGCATCGTGCAGCGACACTTTGCGTGTGAGGTTGTTGTCCAGCGCCCAGGCCAGGCAGGCCCCCAGAATGCACAGCGCCGGCCACGCACCCGCAAACCCGGGCTGCGAGGGCCAACTCAGTACCAGCGCGCCGGCGGCAATGGCGGCCATACCGAGTGCAATGCGCCGGTCCACGTTTTCACGGAAAGCCAGCCACGCCAGCACGGCGGTGAACACACCTTCGGCATTGAGCAAAAGCGACGCGCCGGACGCCGGCATGCTGCTCAAGCCCACCATCAGCAACACCGGGCCCAGCACGCCCCCGCTGGCAATCGCACCCAGCAGCCAGCGCCACTCGCCGGGAGCGAGCTGCACCGGTGCCGCACCAATGAGCCTGCGGAACAGGCCCAAGCCCAGCCCGGAGCCCAGGTAGAGCAAACCTGCCAGCATCCAGGGCTGCACGTCGCCCATCAGCCACTTGGCCAGGGGCGTACCGGCCCCGAAGAGCAGAGCCGCCAGCAAGGCGGCGCTGATGCCACGGGGGGAGAGGCGGAGCAGCAGAAGCTTCATGGGACTTATCGGTCGGCTTCGAGGCGGGTGACGATGTACTTGCCGCCCTCCTGGACGACATCGAAGCGGATTTTGTCACCGGCCTTGGCGTTCTCCAGCCAGGCCGCGTCCTTGACGCCGAACACCATGGTCATGGGCGGCATCTGAATGGAGGGAATGTCGCCATGCTTGATGGTGATCTTAGAGGCCGCCTTGTCGACCTTGCGGATCTCGCCCTGGGCCAGCCCGGCGGTATCTTGGGCAAACACGGACGCTGCGCAGACCAGCGTGGCAAGGGTGATGCCGACCCGATGTGCAAGTGGAGAGAACGTCATGGTGCAGTCCTTTCAGCGGTAACTCTGAAACACGGTGCTGCTGCCATTCGCGGCTACCAGCAGCACATCGAACGGGTCTTTGCGGCCCTTGTAAATCGCGCCGTCCATGCCCGGTGAGCCGATCGGCATGCCCGGCACAGACAGGCCCAGCGCCTTGGGCTTCTCGCGCAGCAGGCGTTGGATGTCTTTGGCCGGCACATGGCCCTCAATGGCATAGCCACCGACCAAGCCCGTGTGGCAAGAGCCCAAGGCCTGCGGCATGCCGAGCGCGACGCGCTTGGCTTCGTTGCCGGTGTCGTACACCCGCACGGCAAAGCCCGCTTGCTCCAGGTGTTTCACCCAGTCTTTGCAGCAGCTGCAGTTGGGGTCCTTCCAGACCTCCATCGCTATTGCCGGTGGCTTGGCTGCCCATACGGGCGCGGCTAATGCGGCGCCAAGTGACGCGAGCACTGTTCGGCGTGTAGTCATCATTTGGCAGCCCCCACTTTCACAGCGCCCTTCATCCCAGCCTCATAGTGGCCGGGGTGCAGGCATGCAAAGTTCACCGTGCCCGCTTTGGTGAACTGCCAGATCACTTCGCCTGTTTTGCCGGGCGCCACGCTGGCGACGTTGGGCTCGTCGTGTTCCATCTCGGGGAACTTCTTCATCATTTCGTAATGCGCTTTCAGGTCCTTCTCTGTGCCGAGGTTGAACTCGTGTTTGAGCTGCCCGGAGTTTTTGACGACAAAGCGCACCGTCTCACCCCGGCGCACGGTGATGGTGTCAGGCGTGAAGCGCATGTTGTCAGTCATGTCGATCTGCACGGTACGGGTCACCTTGGCTGCGACGCCGGGCTTGCCAATGGCCTCGGTACCGTGGCCCCCTGCATGGCTTCCTGAGGCAAAAGTGCCGGTAGCGCTCGCCAATAGTGCGCAAGCAGCTATGAATTTAATAGTATTTTTCATGATGTTTACTCGTTGTTTGAAGTGAAAAAGGCTCAATGGTTCATGTGGCCCATGGGCTTGCGCACCTGGACCTGGGTGTCGTGGTGGGGCGGCTGGGCCAGCGGCATGCTCCCCTTGCCCTCCGCCTGAAAGCGTGCGGGTTCGGGCAAAGCGCCGGTCCACTCAAAGGCGCGGGTGCCGGGGGGCTGCTGGTACCAGCCCGGGTCTTTGTAATCCCCCGGCTTCTGGTCTTTGCGCACCTTGAGGATGCTGAACATGCCGCCCATCTCCACCCCGCCATATGGAGGGGGAGGGGCCCCTCCATTCCCTCCTGGGCCAGTGCCCGTCATCATGGGGGCGGTGTTGTCGGGCAGGGGCATTTCCATCTCGCCCATGTCGGCCATGCCGCGTTCGCCCATCACCATGTAGTCAGGCATGGCCTTTTGCAGCTTGCCCACCAGCCCTCGGTGGTCCACGCCGATCATGGTGGGTACGTTGTGGCCCATGGCATTCATGGTGTGGTGGCTCTTGTGGCAGTGGAAGGCCCAGTCGCCTTCTTCGTCGGCTACAAACTCAAACTGCCGCATCTGGCCCACCGCAATGTCGGTGGTGATTTCGGGCACCCGCGCCGCCAGTGGCCAGGGCCCGCCGTCGCTGCCTGTCACCATGAATTCGTGGCCGTGCAGGTGGATGGGGTGGTTGGTCATGGTCAGGTTGCCCACGCGGATGCGCACCTTGTCCATCTTGCGCACGTTGAGTGTGTCGATGCCGGGGAATATGCGACTGTTCCAGCTCCAGAGGTTGAAGTCCAGCATGGTCATGGTCTTGGGCGTCATGCTGCCGGGGTCGATGTCGTAGGCATTGAGCAGGAAGCAGAAGTCGCGGTCCACCTCGCTGATGAGCGGGTTCTTGGCACCTTTTTCTGTCTTGGGGTGCGTGACCCAGAAGCCCATCATGCCCATGGCCATTTGCGTCATCTCGTCGGCGTGCGGGTGGTACATAAAGGTGCCGGGGCGGCGCGCCACAAACTCGTACACAAAGGTCTTGCCCACCGGAATGGGCGCCTGGTTCAAGCCCGAAACACCGTCCATGCCGTTGGGCAGGCGCTGGCCGTGCCAGTGCACGCTGGTGTGCTCGGGCAGCTTGTTGGTCACAAACACGCGCACTCGGTCGCCCTCCACCACCTCGATGGTGGGGCCGGGGCTCTGGCCGTTGTAGCCCCACATATGGGCTTTGAAGCCGGGTGCCATCTCGCGCACTACGGGTTCGGCCACCAAGTGGAATTCCTTCACACCCTGATTCATGCGCCAAGGCAGGGTCCAGCCGTTGAGGGTGACCACCGGGTTGTAGGGCCGGCCGGTGCCGGGCACCAGGGGCGGCATGGTGGCGGGCGAGGTTTGCAGCACCGGCTCAGGCAGGGCGGCCATGGCCACCCGGCTCACCGAGGCCGCGGCCACCGCGCCCATGGCGGTGGCGGCTGCACCGTTGAAAAAGTTACGTCGGTTCATACAGATCCTTGAATGAAGGCGGGGCGCTCAATGCGCCGCCTTGGCGTCGGGGCCGGCTGCGGCGCCGGTGCGGGCGGGGGTATTGCCTTCGGGCGACACACCGGCCAGCACCGCCTGCACATCGGCAAACGCCAGCCAGTAGTCGCGCAGCGCTTCTACGGCAGCCAGACCGCTGAGCGTGCGAGTGCGGCTGTCGGCCATGACCTCAAACACGCTGGTCAGCATGCCGTTGTAGCGCAGGGTCAGCTCGTCGTGGATGAACTGGCGCAGCGGCAGCACCTCGGTTTGCAGGTGGTGGGCAATGTCCCACTGGGTGCGCAGGTTGAAGGCGGCTTCGCGCGCTTCGCTGCGCACCAGCACCGCTTGCGCGCGCACTTTGGCCGCGTCGCCCAAGGCATCCCAACGCTCGTCCACGCTGGATGGCACCGCACTGGTTTGTTTGCGCTGCCAACTCAGGCGCTCGGCTTGCAGGCTGCTGCGGGCGGCAAGGGCGCGAGCTTCCAAATCGGTGGTGTCTGAGGGGCTGGCGGGCAATGAGGGCAGGGTGGTTGCCAGGGTAAAGCCGGTTTGCGCACCCCACAGCCCCAGCACCCGGATGAGCTGCTCGCGCGCGGCAAATGCTGCTTGCTCGCCCCGCGCCAGCGCCACTGCGGCGTCTGACAAAGTGGCCTGGCTTTGGGCTTGGGTCAAACGGCTCACATTGCCTGCGCGCACCATGCGGCGGGTGAGCTCGTCAGCCGTCTCAGCGGTGGTTTTGGCCTCACGCAGCAGCTGGGCGCTGCGCTCTGTGGCCACCGCGTTCACCCAGGCCTTGTAGGCGCGCAGGGCAAGGCGGGTGGCTTCGTCGCGGGCGCGCAGCCGGGCCGGAAATCCGGGGCTTTGCATGTCGGTGATGCTGCTGCCTTCCGCACCCAGCGCCATTTGCAGCTCAGGGTTGTGGAGCAGGGCGATGCGCATGGCAGCAGGTCCATCCACCGGGGCTTGGAGCAGCTGGGTCAGCTCATAGTCGCCTGCAAAACTCGGGCTGGCGATGCGCAAGGGCGCGGCCGACGGGCCAAGCAGGCCGCTCAGCCGGGTCTGCACTTCCGCTTGCAGGCTTTGCACACCGCCATCGGGCAGGGCGGCATGGGCAGGGGAGAGCAGCAGTGCGAGAGAAACAGAGAGTGCCAAGGGCACCGCCCACAAGGGCAAGTAGACGCGCTTCATGGCTGCTCCTTCGGCTTCGCAGCTTGGGCTTTTTCCCACAGCAGCAGGTCGATATGACCGCGCGGGAACTGGGCCACCGCCTTGTTGGCGGCTTTCCAGTCGGTGCTGCCTTCTTCAACGCCCTTGGGCAGGTCGGCAAACACAGAGCGGTAGGGCAACGCGGGCACGGGGCTGGCGGCATCACTGGCCTGCAGGGTGCGCGCTGGCTCATTCATCGCGGGTGCGCTGGGCTGGGCTTGCGCAGGGGTGCCTGACAAAAGTGCCAAGGCGAGTCCTACGCCAAAGGCGCCAGTGGACCGCAAAAGCGGAGGCGAAAAGTACATGGATGGTTTCCTGATTCAAGGTGCAAACACCCCGCCCCAAAAGCTGCGCAAGGCAGTGAAGGGCGGACTACAGACCCACTACGGGCCTTGGAATCAGGAAATGGGTGGTTTTTCGGCCAAAGCCGGCAAGGCGCTGGCGAAGTGGTCGGTGCGGGTCGGTACCTGCATCTGCGGGCCGAACACCGGCAAGGCTACGCGCAGTTCGGCAGGCAAGGCTGCTGAAGCGCACATCTGGCAGAGCGAGCAGTTCTCGCAACCGTCGTGCATGGCGACGGTAGGGGCAGGCTGCTCAGCGTGGTGCGGCACTTGCGCCATCTCCTCGCAGTGGTGACCGCCTGCATGGGTGTCGCCGGCGGTTGCCGGCGCGCTCACACTCATCGCCAGCGTGGTGGCCATGCGGGTCGCCATCAGCTCATTGGCCATGCCGCGCAGGGGCGCCAGGGCGATCAGCAGGATGAGGAGGACAACACGCATGAATGGATGATACGCCGCAGCCCCTTGAAGTTCCTGACGCCCGTACTTTGGATGCCAAATCGACCGGTAGCGCACGTGGAATGTGCGCGAGAGGCTATGAAATTCATAGCGCATAAAAACGTGATGCGCGAACTGTTTACGCGTGGACAGTCGGGTTGGACGCCGGTGGCGAAGGCATCAACAATCCGCCCACTCCCGCTTTTTGCGCTCCTGCGCCCCGTTGACATGAACCGTTCTGCCACTTCCCGCCCCCGACCTGTGCACTACTGGCGCTGGCTGGTGATTGCGGCGTGCATCGGCTGGATGGCCGGGAACTCGCACAAGGCGGAGGTGAAATCGCCCAAACAGGGGCGCAGCGCCGGCGGTGCACAGGTCGTGCACGCCAGCACCGGTCAGAATGGCCAGTAAATCCAGGCGGCAATGGTTGCCGCCACCAGCGCCATGAAGGCGGCCAGGCCGCGTTGGATCTTGCGGGTCAATACGCAGTCGTTGCAGATGCGGCCATGTTTGTCGATGGTGTGAGGAATGGCGCCGCAGCTGTAGCACAGGCCGGCACGCTCCCACTTTTCACGCCGCTTGGTGCGCCAGGTGAACACCACCACCAGCACCAGCAGCACCACGACCAGAAAGTTGAATCCGAGTTTGAGCATGGCTTCAGCGCGCCGCCATCACTTTGCGGATGCGCTCAATCGTCTCGGGCATGCGCGCCTTGCGCGACACATCCACGCCCAGCTCGCGCGCAATATGGTTCACCACCGCCACATTCAGGGGCAAGCCCCCGGCGTCCACCGCGCGCAGCAGCTCCCGGGCGCGCTGCTCGGCGCTGGGAGGTTGGGGGCGAAAAAGAAAGGAGAGGGCGGTAAACCAGTTCATGCATGTCCTGCGGGTTGGCAGGACTGTAGCGCGTCCTTGTGTGCCCGCAGCTTAGAAGGGTACGTCGCCCAGGATGGTGGCCCGGTGCATGATGCGACGGTGCGGCAGATAGTCCACCGTGGCGTAGTGCTGGGTGAGGCGGTTGTCCCAGAAAGCCAGGTCGTATTGCTTCCATCGCCAGCGCACCGTGTGCTCGGGCTTGGCAATGTGCACCCGCAAGAAGGCCAGGATGGCGTCGCTCTCTTTTTTGTCCAGCTCAACGATGCGGCTGGTGAAGCCTTCGTTCACAAACAAGCCGCGTTTGCTGCTCACTGGATGGGTGCGCACCACGGGGTGGGGAATGTCGGGGTACTTGGCCGCCGCTGCTTCCCAGACTTCGCGCTCTTGCGGTGTGCGTGCATAGCGCCAGGCAGGGAAAGACTGCACAAAGCTGTGCTCCGCATGCAGGGGGTCCAGGAAGCGGCGCAAGGGCTCGGAGAGTGACTCATACGCTGCAATGCCACTGGCCCACAAGGTGTCACCCCCGGAGGGCGGCAAGTGACGCGCAGACAACAGGGCGCCCAGGGGTGGCTTGTCGATAAAGGTCACATCGGTGTGCCAGTTGTCGTTGTCGGGCGGGTTGTTGTCGTCCGTATCCAGGATGATGATTTCTTTGGCGTCC
>RFQA01000121.1 GCA_009925925.1 Betaproteobacteria bacterium | reverse complement strand
CTGGCTGGTGTTGGGGTTGGTCGTGCTGTGGCTGAAGGCGTCTACGAGTTGGTCGTAGATGGAACTGATACCGTTGGGTAGTTGTTCGCTTGTGGGTGTGTTTTCCAGTAATCGCGTGGTGTACGTGCCATCAGGTAGCGTGGTAACGAGCAGGGTATTACCTTCATCATCGCTGGTTCGCGAGACAGTGCTTTTGACATGCCCTTGGGCGTCATAGTGGGTAGTCAATGTGCCTGCACCTTGTGGCATTGCAATCTGAACTTCGGCAAGCTTGCCGTTTTCAGTGAGCTTGGTGACTACCTTCCCATCCGGATAAGTTGCTGTGTATGCGGCTGTACCGTTGTCATCCACAGGAATGCTTGAATACACCGGCTGGCGCTCCAGGGTTTCTTGCACGCTGGGAGCATTCTTGCCCGATCCTTCATACCTGCGATTCAGCGCATCTGTATCCCAGGTTTCACTGCCACCGAGCTTGGGGAGTCCATTCGTGCCGACCGCTGAGTTATGGATAAACATCTGCTCCCAGTCCGGCTGCAAGTTCTCAGGAATCTCTGCGACCGGGGAGCCACCCGCTTCCATGAACTCGCGGGCTTTGGCCAACACGACGGCTGCAGTGCCCTGTGGGTTGTAGCTGCCACCTAAGCCGGAGTGCGCTACAGGCACGGTAATGATTCGCGCATCATCGCCCACCGGCATGGCCGGCATGATGGAGCGAGTCTCGCCGGTGGCCACCATGACCAGGGTGTTGTCTACATTGGGAGGCGGTTTGGTGTTGAGTACGCCATCCGTCTTGTCTACCGGGTCGAGCAAAAGCAGATTGGCAATGCGGACCGTGCCGGGCTTGAAGGGGCCTATGCCTCGCTCGTTGAGCATGTTGGCAAACGCGGTGGCTTCTGCTCCACCCCGACTGAAACCTGAGAGGTTGATGGCGATCTCTGCGTTGGGGTTCTCCGCGAGGATGGCTCTGACACGGTTGCTCAGCTGATCGAATGCACTTTCCAGAATTCCCTGAGCCACATTTCCGGCATTGAAAGGGAGAGCCGCCAAAGTGCTCGGGCTTGATTCCAGTGCCGGATTGCCGTTGGGCAGTATGGTGCCTGTTGGGACAGTTTGTGCGCCCACACCGGGCATGTAGATGGTGTTGCTTGGGTTCGCGCCAGGAGCACGCTCTTGCAAACCGTTCAACTGGTAAATGTTGGTCGCGAATTCACCTTTGGCCGGGAACGTTCCATTGTTATGCGTGCCGTCAAAGTTGACGTTCAGCGCAATGGCACCCGGGGCTACCGTCTTGGGGACGGTAGTCACACTGGTGTCCTGGTAGATGTGTTGAAGTGTGGCGGTCTCTTGCGGTGTAGGCGGCCTGTAGGGGGTGCTGCCAGTGACGCCGATGTAGCCCTTGTCTTTGAGAGATGGGGCGAGATAGGGTGATTGGGTTGCCATGTCTATACGCCTTTACTTCAGGAATTCCCACTGCTTTTTGAAATCAATGCCACTGGTGGGCTTGCCTGGAATGGAGGTGACGTAGTGCTCTTCGTCTTCCAGTTTCCATGGAGTCCCGTCCATCGCCGGCTTGCCATTCACAATGACCGGGAGCCGTTTATCAATAGCGGTGCCATTCAAAACAAGCAACCACTTAACGACTACTTTGTCGTCCTTGACGCCGACCACTACACTCGGATCAAAGTCGCCCACAGGGTGGCGCGGCCGGTTCTCCCGTTGGTGTTGCAGCAAGATTTGGTGGGTCTTGAAGTACTCGCGCATGATGGCAGCGGTGTCCACGTTCTCGACGATGAATTCGCGTCCGTCTTTGAGCTTCCAGCGGACGTCAAAGGGGTAGTAGGCGGGTAGCGAGGCATATCGCGTGCTTCCTCGACTTTCTGGAAGAATGAGCGCCCAACTCCGTTGGTTTGTATACATCCCGAAGTTCAGCTGGGCAACCTCCACGTTCGCAAAGTCTTCTTTGCGTTGCGATACGCCAAAGCCATAGGTCTTGGCATCACCAGGAAACGGCCCCGATGAGCTGGGTAGCGCTGGCGGCGCTGAAGGTGGCGTCGGTGGCGTAGGTGGCGCTGAACCACATGCCGTTAAAAACAATGAACAAACAACAATGAGCTTGCGCCATTGAGTCGCTGCGATTCGTGAGAAAAAACTTGTCATGCTGCATCTCTCCACTGCGATGTATTCGCACTTGCAAATAAAAACTGTCTTTGGCGCCCATGAAGGTTGCGCGAGCAGCCATCAAATACACAGCACATCTGCCCGGCGTTGTAGGTGTGAAAGTTGCCCTCGTCCACGCGCAGCGTGATCACTGCAAACGCTTGGGCGCGCATCGCCAGCTTTCCGTAGCGATGAATGTCCAGCCGCTCCGCGTTGCCACATTGGCGGTCGACCTCAAAACAGCAGTGCAATGGTTCTTTTGCTGACTGCTTGCGAGGCTTGCTTGATTTGATGAAATCTGCCTGTGCCTCTAATTTGAAGGCGTGTCTAAACAGCGTCTCTGAATCGAGCCCAACAGCAAACAAACGACTATGAGTTCCGGCAGACAAACTATCTCCCTCGGCAGCAAATTGGGCGACTTGTAACGTGCCTCTGATTAAAGTTGCTGCGATATTTATTGATCAAGATGCGTGAAAACTGCAACTTGAATTGCCATTGTTGATTCGCGGTTTTTAGCTGTCGCTCTCAAATGTTTGCCGGCGAACAGTTTCCGGTAGAGCATCACTCAAATCGCACACCGCATGGATGAGAAGTCATCAAACACGCTTGATCGGGTGCGAAAGAAAAACATCTGGAACTCAGGTGGAATGAAGCGCGAAAAAGGTCACAGCGAAAACGCCCAACTCAAATTCGTGCTGTCCTGATTGAAAGACCATAACGGACCAGCAATACTTGGGTCCTCGGCGATGAGCGCATTCTCAACGTCATGCTTGGGCTCGTATCGTTAGCGGGACTCGCTGATCGAGAACCCCGCACAGACCACCCGTATGGCCAGCCCGCGCTGTTGCACAACTCATTTGGCGATCGCGGCCTTGAGTTTCTCTTCGAGGTGCATCTTCTTTAGACGTTGGTTCTCGTCTGCGCTTTTCTTGATGCGCGCCATCATGGATGGCGGCCATACCACCGGACTTGGCACGTCAGTTGTAAAACGTGGCGGTGCTGATAGCCAGTTCCCTGCAGATCTCCGGCGCAGGCAGACCTGCTTCAAGGCTTGGCGTAGCCACTCTCCACCCAAGCCACTGCGCTGGCGCGGCTCAGCTTGAAGGCAGGGGACACCTTGACCTGTGCCAACAGATCGTCACCTTCGTCACGGGCCGTCAGTGTGGCGCTGGGGTTTTCGTCATCGGGTTCGATGTCCAGATAGACCCTCACCCGCCCTTCTCCGGCTGCCACTTCCAGACTTTGATGCAGGGTGGCGTGTAATTGTTGTTCGCTGCGGCGCACGAATTCATGCGCCGTTTTCACCAAGGTCAAAAAAGCACTCTGGTCCAGCGGCTTGGGGTTCTTTTTGTCGCGCCCCATGGTCCAGGGGCCGACCAGTGCGGGCTCCGAGGCGCCGTCGGCCGTCATCGCGACCGCCCATCCATCGTCGTCTTCGTTTTTCACCACGCGGGCCGTCCAGCCGTCGCTGATCCAGAGACGGGGCTCCTGGGTCTTCATATCGGATTCGTTCAAGTTCATGGCGTGGAGTATGCAGGGAGTCCGACGCCAACCCCCGTGACATCGACAGAAATCGGGGCATTCCGCTTCTGAATTTAAGCGCATAAAAAATGAACAACAATAGCGATCCCCAGTTGTCAATTTCACCCATCCAACACACCATGTACCACGCAGCCTCTGACCGATACGACGGACGTGTTCCCTACCGCACTTGCGGCAAAAGCGGCCTCAAACTTCCAGCGGTGTCGCTGGGCCTGTGGCACAACTTCGGTGATGCCACACCATTCCAGACTCAGCGCGACATGCTGCGTACCGCCTTCGATTTGGGCATCACCCACTTCGATCTGGCCAACAACTACGGCCCGCCGTATGGCAGCGCAGAAACCAATTTCGGCGAACACCTGCGCCGCGACTTTCTACCCTACCGCGATGAGCTGATCATCTCCAGCAAGGCCGGTTACGACATGTGGCCCGGCCCTTATGGCCAGGGCGGTGGCTCGCGCAAGTACGTGCTAGCCAGCCTGGACCAGAGCTTGAAGCGCATGGGCCTGGAGTATGTGGATATCTTCTACAGCCACCGTTTTGACCCCGACACCCCGCTGGAAGAAACCATGGGCGCGCTGGCCACCGCTGTGCAACAGGGCAAGGCCCTCTACGCCGGCATCAGCAGCTACTCCGGCACCAAAACCCGCAAAGCTGCAGCCATCTTGAAGAGCATGGGCGTGCCCATGCTGATTCACCAACCGTCGTACAGCCTGATGAACCGCTGGATCGAGGAAGACCTGCTGGACGCGCTGGATGAAACCGGCATGGGCTGCATCGCCTTCAGCGCGCTGGCCCAGGGCCTGCTGACCAACAAGTACCTCAACGGCGTGCCTGCAGACGCGCGCATCAACCGCCCCGGCGGCGGCTCCTTCAAGCAGGACCATTTGAGCGAGCAAAACCTCAAGCATGTGCGCGCCCTTAACGAGATCGCCCAAGCCCGGGGCCAGAGCCTCGCCCAAATGGCCACGGCGTGGGTGTTGCGCGATGCACGCATCACCTCCGCGCTGATAGGCGCCAGCAAGCCCGAACAGATCGTGGACCTGGTGGGCGCCATGGGCAATTTGAGTTTCAGCGCGGAGGAACTGGCTGCAATTGATGGCCACGCAGTGGACGGCGGCATCAACCTGTGGAAGCGCCCTTCCACTGACCAGCGACTGGCCTGAACCGCATACCCCGGATTGCGGATACGGTGCGGCTAAGCTACAGCGAATGAACGCCTCTCTTCTCGCGCTTGCCGCCATCGCCCTCTGGGGCAGCCTGGCCCCTTTGGGGGTGTCTCTGGGCCACGTGCCGCCATTTCTGCTTACGGGAGTGGGCCTGGTCATCGGCAGCGTGATCGGCCTGGTGCTGTCCCGCGGGCGGGTAAACGAATGGAAGGTGCCCGCCACCACCTTGGCACTGGGGGTGTACGGGCTGTTCGGATTTCACTTTTTGTTGTTTATCGCCCTGCGCCATGCGCCACCGGTGCAGGCCAACCTGGTGAACTACCTGTGGCCATTGGGCATTGTGTTGATGGCTCCGCTGTTTCTGCCCGGTATGCGGCTGCGCGCGCTGCACGTGGCGGCCGCCTTGCTGGGCTTTGCGGGTGCGGCATTGGCCATCTTGGGCGGCCGCGATACGGGCAGCGGCATGGGGGGTTGGGCTTGGGGCTATCTGCCGGCCATGGCCTCTGCATTCGTCTGGGCAAGTTATTCGCTGATGACGCGGCGAGTGCCACCTTTTCCGAATGCGGCCATTGGCTTGTTCGGGCTGGTGTCCGGGCTGCTCTCGCTGCTCTGCCACGTGCGCCTGGAGCCATCCGTCACGCTGAGTGCACACGATTGGCAGCTTCTGGCGGCGTTGGGCCTGGGCCCTTTGGGCGGTGCGTTTTACCTCTGGGATGCGGCGCTCAAACGCGGGGATGCTCGCACCATCGGCGTGTTGTCTTTTCTGACGCCGTTGCTGTCCACCTTGGGTCTGCTCTGGATACGAGGCGAATGGCCTAGCGCCAGTGTGGCCTTGGCTGCCGCCATGATCGTAGGGGCGGCTATTCTAGGTTCACGAGCCAAACCCTGATTCAATGAAATGTGGCACTAGCTCCCATGAAATAAGCGCAGGCAGCTATGAAAAACATAGCGCAGCGCAGTACACTCACACGTAGCCGCCCGCCAACTCCAAGGCCGGGTCTTCTGCTGTACGGACCCGCTGGGCCCATGCCGCCAGTTTGCTGGTGTCCGAGCGCAGGATCTCTTGCTTGACGGCCAGAATTTGTGCGGGGTGCATGGAGAAACTGCGCAGCCCCAGACCTAGCAGCAAGCGGGTCAGGGTCACGTCCCCGGCCATCTCACCGCACACGCTCACGTCCTTGCCCTGGGCACGGCATTCGGCGATGGTGTCGGCTACCAGACGCAGCACGGCCGGATGCAAAGGGTCATACAAATGGGCTACCGACTCGTCGGCCCGGTCAATCGCCAGCGTGTACTGGATCAAGTCGTTGGTACCGATGGAGAGAAAGTCGAAATACTTCAAGAACAGCTGCAGACTTAAAGCCGCAGCCGGAATCTCGATCATGGCACCCAGCTGCACGGGGCCGTAGGCCAGACCGCGACGGTCCAGCTGGGCACGGGCCTGATCCACATGCGCCAGCGTCTGCCGGATTTCGCTGGCATGCGCGAGCATGGGGATGAGCAAACGCACTTTGCCGTGAGCCGCCGCCCGCAAAATGGCGCGGAGCTGTGTGAGGAACATGGCAGGGTCTGCCAGGCTCCAGCGGATGGCCCGCAGGCCCAGCGCGGGGTTCAGGTGAGCGTCATCGCGCACCGATTCGTCCAACGGCTTGTCGGCACCTACGTCCACGGTGCGGATGGTAACGGGCAGGCCTTGCATGCCTTCGACCGCTTTTTTGTAGGCCTGGTACTGCTCTTCTTCATCCGGCAATTTGCCGTGGCGCCCCATGAACAGGAACTCGCTGCGGAACAGGCCCACACCCAGCGCGCCGGCTTTGAGGGCGTGTTGGGCGTCCTCCGGCATTTCAATATTGGCCAGCAGCTGGATCTTTTCTTCATCCATGGTGACGGCCGGGGTATGCAGCAAACGCTGCAAGCGCCCACGCTCCAATTCGCCTTGACGCTGCTTGAAGCCGTATTCGGCCAGGATGATGGGAGACGGGTCTACGATAACCACGCCGGCGTCGCCATCGATGATGACCCAATCGTCCTGCCGCACCAATTGGCTGCAGGTGCGGGCCCCCACCACGGCGGGAATGTCCATGCTGCGCGCCACGATGGCGGTGTGCGAAGTTTTGCCGCCCACATCGGTGATGAAGCCGGCAAACACGCTTTGCTTGAACTGCAGCATGTCGGCCGGGGACAGGTCATGCGCAATGAGCACCAACGGCACATCCACCGTGTCGTCCAGCAACAGGTCCTGCTGAGAGCCCTTGCGGCCACCGCGTTGGGAAGGTTGTACGACCGGAGACTGTGCGCCCTTCATGGCTCGCAGCACGCGTTCACAGATTTGCTCCATGTCCGCCTTGCGTTCGCGCAGGTAGGCATCTTCCATCTCGTCGAAATGGCGGGCCACGATCTCAAGCTGGGTGGTCAGCGCCCATTCGGCGTTGTATAGGCGCTCGGTAATCCAGTGCTTGACGCCGCCGACCAGCTCTTCATCCTGCAAGAGCATCAGGTGCACGTCGAGCAAGGCCGCCAATTCGGTAGGCGCCTCTTTGGGGCCCATGCGACTGATGCTGGCCTGCAGGCGAGCGATTTCTTCAACCACGGCGTCGCGCCCTGCACGGACGCGGGCAATCTCGGCCTCGACCTCTTCAGGTTGGATGAAATAGTGCGCCACATCCACGCGACTGGACGCCACCAGCACGGCACGGCCGATGGCAATGCCGCGCGAGACGGCCAGACCGTGGATAGAGAAAGTCATGCCCCCACGCTCCCCGCTACGCGTGGTTCTCTGCCCCCTAAGGGGGCACAAGCGGCTTGGGACGGCCCGGCACCGCCTGTGGAAGTCATTCGCCTTCTCCGAACTTGTCGTTGATGAGTGCCAGCAGCGCGTCCATGGCTTCCTGCTCACGCTCGCCGTTGGTCTCCAGCGTGATCTCGGAGCCGATGCCGGCTGCCAGCATCATGACGCCCATGATGCTCTTGGCATTGACGCGGCGTTCACCACGGGACATCCAGACTTCACAGGGGAAGCTGCCGGCCAACTTGGTGAATTTGGCGGAAGCGCGTGCGTGCAGGCCCAGTTTATTGACTATGGTCGTGTTGGTGCTGATCATGGGTTTTGCGATGTTGGTTCTGGGGTGCCGTCACGGCGACTTGCATGATGCTCTGGGTCCCTCCGGCGAGCGCCCGGGTGACGAGGACGTCCAAGGCTTCGTTCCGGTAATTCACAGTGCGCAACAGCATGGGCAGGTTCACGCCTGCCACGAGCTTAGACATATGCCCATCCACGACTTTCTGCGCCACGTTGCAGGGGGTGGCACCGAACACATCGGTCAGCACCAGGGCTTGAGGGGTGTCAAAGCGACTGAGCAAGGCTTTGGCGGCAGCCCGCGTGATTTCAGGATTCTCACTGGGGGGCACATCGAGGGCAACCACGCCATCTCCGGCGTCCGGATAGACGTGCAACACGCAGGCCCGCAACGCGCTGGCCAGAGGTGCATGGGCGATGATGAGGATGCCGGTGTTCATACAAAGTCAGAGTGGGCTTTGATTATGGCGCCTTTGCCCGGCATGCCACCAGATAAGCGAGCACACATGCAAGGCCATAAACACCGAAAGCCGATTGGTACGCAGTCGGCTCTGCAAGGCCCGCCGACTTGAACGCATCGAGCAATAGGCCTATTCCCCATTGCACGGCAAAAACACCGGCGAAGATCACGAGGTTGTAAGCTGAGAGGGCGCGACCGGCCAGCTCGGAGCGGAAGGCCATGCCCACAGCAGGCTGCGCCAGTGCCACGACAGTCGTAGCCACGCAATACAAGGCAAATATGGCAGCGGCTCCCACCGGATATGCGGGGGTAGCTATGATTAATATAGCAAGGAGAACAAAGGTCAAGGGCGTCCACCGGCGAATCAGGATTTCGGCTGCATAGCCTTTGCGGGCGAGCCAAGGGTTGGCCATGCCCCACACCCAGTACGCCAGCAACATGGCCACATTGAGCCAGAAGAGCCCCGTGGCTGCCTCGGCCGCGGTGTAGCCCGCTACCTTGGTCATCCAGGGGCCGGCCCACAGGGTTTGCATGGCGACGAGACCACCGTAGTTGAAAAATCCCAATGGAGCCAGGGCTCTGAAATAGGGGTTGCGCCACACTTCGCTGTACCCGGTGTTGGTCTTGGCACTGGATGCGTCGCTATCTCCCTGACTTGTCCAAGCCGGTACTTGCCAGGCAATCACGGCCATGCTGATGGCAACCAAAGCTGCGAGCAGCAAAAAGATGCCTCGCCACCCGATGGCGGGCAGCAGCCACTGAACCGGCAGGGTGGAGGCAACCATGCCGAAAGCACCGACCATCAACATCCATGAGTTGGCACGCATGAGCTGCTCCGGGGCATACCAGCGGCGGTAACCGGTCAGCGGTGCCATCAGGCAGGCACACACGCCCACACCACACAAGATGCGCGCGAGCAACAGACCCTGGAATCCGTCTGCCTTTGCAAAGGCTATGCAAGCTGCGAGAGCCGCGCCCAGAAAGGCGAGTTCGACTTTGCGCGGGCCATGGCGATCCAGCCATCGCCCCAAGGGTAGTTGCATGGCGGCAAAGCCCAGAAAGTAACCGCCTGCGAGCAAACCGAGGTCTGCCGAGCGGAGCTGGAATTCAGCGACCAGGGTAGGTGCAATGGTGGCAGTGATGGCGCGGATCAAAGCCGACAAGAAGTACGCCAGCGCAAACGCGACGAACACGGCAATGGCGCGCTGGCGCGTGAGGAAATTCATGGGGTTTGCAGGTCTTCGAGAAAGGGTTGCGTAATGGACTCCGTCAGAGTCTCTGCATACACCGCGAGGTGATAGACATCTGTGCCACGGCGTATCCATGTCAGACGGGCTTGCACGGGCTGTCCTTTCGGATTTTGGCCATCTGCACGCAGCGATTCGGCGTGCGTGGCCCACGCCGGTGCTTGCCACGATGCGGGTTGAGAAGCCTCCGTGCGCAGCGCCTGCAATGCAAAGGCTCTCCATTGCTGCACTACTTGGGTGGCTGCCTCGGTGTCCTGGGCGCGTACATGGCTGATGGCGAATAGGGCCCCATCCGCCTCGCAACCCATCATCTCCAAATCAAGTGGCGTGGCGGCCAGAGGGACCGGACGGGTCGCTGTGTCGGCCTTGCAAGGAAGGCGCGCCTTCAAGTCCTGCAGTTGGACCTGGCGCCAATTCAACGCCGGGGTACATGCTTGCAAGGCTACCAGCGTGAGCAGCCCCCCCATGCGCAGGCATGCTCCGGACCACCCTGTCATTTCAGCGCGCCGAACACTTTGGTCAAGATGCTGCTGCCATAAGCGACCGGGTTCTGGCGGATCTTCTTTTCTTCCTCGGAAATCATGAAATACAGGCCGTCCAGTGTTTTGCCGGTCACATACTGCTGGATATTGGCATCTTCCTTTTTCATTAATCCCAGCTCGGACGCTTTGCCTGCCAGTTGGTTGTATTTATCCGCCATACCCACCTTGGCGGTTGCCTGCGTCACGATGGGCAAGAACTTTATTGCCAAGGGAGCTCGCGTCTTTTCAGCGAAGAACTGGCTGACGGCGGTGTCCCCGCCGCCCAGAATGCCTTTGGCATCTTGAACGGTCATCCCTTGTACGGCTTTGGTCAACACATCCTTGGCCATCGGGACGGCCGCTTCAGCGCCACGGTTCATAGAAGTAATCAGCTCGTCCACGCGAGCGCCCTGTCCGAAGGTACGCAAGAGCTTGGCAGCATCTTCCAGATACGAAGGCAGGTTGATGCGAACTTTTTCGTTTCCGAGGAATCCATCCACCACTCCAAGCTGAGAAATGGCTGCGGAGGCGCCTTTGTC
>RFQA01000013.1 GCA_009925925.1 Betaproteobacteria bacterium | reverse complement strand
CCGCACCGGCTCCTGCAGCCTCTGCGCCTGCTCCCAAGGCAGAACCCCTGAAAATCGCATTTGCCTACGTCGGTCCTGTGGGCGACGGCGGCTGGACATTTGCACACGACAACGGCCGCAAAGCTCTCGAAAAAGAATTCGGCGACAAGATCGTCACTTCCTTCGTGGAAAACGTGCCTGAATCTGCTGATGCTGAGCGCGTAATCCGCGAAATGGCCAGCAGCGGCAACAAGCTGATCTTCGGCACCACCTTCGGTTACATGGAGCCCATGCTCAAAGTGGCGCCCGAGTTCAAGGACGTGAAGTTCGAACACGCCACCGGCTACAAGCAAGCTGAGAACATGCGCACTTACGACAGCCGCACCTACGAAGGCGCGTACATGGCTGGCGTGATCGCAGGCAAGATGACCAAGACCGGCACGCTGGGCGTGGTGGCTTCCATCCCAATTCCTGAAGTGATCCGCAACATCAACAGCTTCACATTGGGCGCGCAAAGCAGCAACCCTAAGGTCAAGACCAAGGTGGTGTGGGTGAACGGCTGGTTTGATCCACCAAAAGAAACCGAAGCCGCCACTTCGTTGATCAACGGTGGCGCTGACATTCTGTTCCAGAACACCGACTCTCCTGCTGTCTTGAAGACTGCAGAAGCCAAGGGCAAGCGCGCCTTCGGTTGGGATTCCGACATGACTGCCTACGGCCCCAAGGCCCACTTGGCTTCCTCCATCATCAACTGGGGTCCCTACTACATCTCCGCGACCAAGGCTGCATTGGATGGTTCCTGGAAGGGTGGCACGGGTTCCTGGCTGGGCGTGAAGGATGGCGCGATCGACATCGTTTCCATCGCTGAAGACGTGCCTGCAGAAACCAAGGCCAAGATCGACGAGATCAAGAAGGGCTTGACCGATGGCACTTTCGCTATCTGGAAGGGTCCTCTGAAAGACAACACCGGCAAGGATGTCTTGAAAGAAGGCGAAACCGCTGATGACAAGTTCCTCTCCGGCGTGAACTTCTACGTCAAGGGCGTGGAAGGCAAGGTTCCCGGCGCCAAGTAATGGTGACCCGGTAATTGAAAGGGCCGCCCAGTGCGGCCCTTTTTTGTTCATGTGCAGCGTGCACGTGGCATGAGACTGGAAAGCAGACCTTTGAAAGAACATTCACTCTGGCACCCCGTGATGGCCAGCAGCAGCTTGACCGATGCACCCCTGGCAATCACCTTGCTGGAGCAGGAGCTGGTTCTCTGGCGCGATGCCACGGGTTCGGCACATGCTTGGGCGGACCAGTGTCCGCACCGTGGAGCAAAACTCTCCCTCGGGCGAGTGTGTGCGGGTCGGATCGAGTGCCCGTACCACGGCTGGCAGTTTGAAGCAGGAGGCCAGTGCGTGCATGTCCCTGCGGTGCCGGCCTTTGTGCCGCCTGCGAGCCATGCGGCGCGCACCCATGTAGTGGTGGAGGCCTATGGCTTGCTTTGGGTGCAGTTGCAGCCAGATGCTGGAGTGCTATTGCCGGCATTTGTTGCCGAGACGGATACGCAGTTGCGCAAAGTGCTGTGTGGCCCCTATGACGTGGTCACCAGCGCGCCGCGCATTGTCGAAAACTTTTTGGACATGGCGCACTTCGGTTTTGTGCACGAAGGCTGGTTGGGCATGCGCGAAGCCACCTCCATCGACGACTACCGGGTCGAGCCCACGCCTACCGGCTTGCTGGCCACCCAGTGCCGTGCCTGGCAGCCGCAAAGCAATGTGCACTCCACCGCCCCTGCACAGGTGGAATACACCTACGAAGTGGTGGCCCCGTATACCGCTGTGCTGACCAAGGTGCCGGACGCTGCCAGCGTAGCGCTGCAGGGCTTCCGCGAGTCGATTGCTTTGTTCATCTGCCCGACAACACCGGAGACCAGCCGCGTCTGGTTCCGCTTGGCCATGGCGGACTTTGATTCGCTTGACACTAAGTTGCAAGATTTCCAGCACACCATCTTCATGCAAGACAAGCCGGTGCTCGAATCCCAACGGCCGCGCCGCCTGCCTTTGGATGTGCGCGCAGAAGTACACACCACGGCGGACAAAGCCTCGTCCGCCTACCGCCGCTTTTTGAAGCAAGAAACAATCACTTTTGGAGTCTGCTGATGCGCACCCATCCCAACGTTCCCACCGTCGCCGCCGATCGCATGCCCGCCCTATTGCGTGCCATGCCCAAAGCCGAACTGCACATGCACATCGAAGGCTCGCTGGAGCCCGAGCTCATGTTTGCACTGGCCAAGCGCAACAACGTGCCGCTGCGCTTCCCCAGTGAACAGGCGCTGCGCGACGCCTATGTGTTCAACAACTTGCAAGAGTTTTTGGACATCTACCACGAGGGCACCATGGTGCTGAAGACCGAGCAGGATTTCTACGATATGACCTGCGCGTACTTGGCAAAGGCGCAAGCCGACAACGTGCTGCACACCGAGATCTTCTTCGACACCCAGACCCATACCGGCCACGGTCTGAGCGCTGAAGTGGTCATCAACGGCCTGTACCGCGCCTGTGCGGATGCGCCTGCCAAGTTCGGTATGACGGCTTCGCTGATCTTGTGTTTCCTGCGCCATTTGAGCGAAGAGGAAGCCTTTGAATGCCTCGAGCAGGCACTGCCCCTGCGCGACAAGATTGTGGGCATTGGCTTGGCATCCAGCGAAGTGGGGCACCCGCCCGAGAAGTTTGCCAAGGTCTATGCCCGCGCCCGCGAGTTGGGCTTCCGGCTGGTGGCGCACGCAGGTGAAGAGGCGCCCCCAGCCTACATCTGGAGCGCGTTGGATGTGCTCAAAGTCGAGCGCATCGACCACGGTGTGCAAGCTATCCACGACGCAGCGCTGATGCAGCGCCTGGCTGCCGACAAGATGCCGCTCACCGTGTGCCCGCTGTCCAACCTGAAGCTGCGTGTGTTCCCCACACTGGCTCAGCACAACATCGGTACCATGCTGGACGCCGGCATCATGGCTACTGTCAATTCCGACGACCCGGCGTACTTCGGCGGCTACCTGAACGAAAACTTCACCCAGACTTTTGCGGCGCTGGGTTTGAGTGCACAGCACGCGTATGCACTGGCACGTAACAGCTTTGATGCCAGCTTTATCGACGCATCCCTGCGCCAGAAGTATGTGCTGCGCTTGGATGAGGTATTTGAGACCTTTCGCTAAGCACCCGCCAAGCGCGCTCGCCTGCTCCCGGGCGGCGTTTGAGTGCCAAATAGGCCTCTAGCGCCCGCTATGTCTGCGCGGGTAGCTATCAAATAGATAGTATCTGCGGCGCTGTATACCGTTTGCAGTGCCGCACGGTAAAATCAACCCTAAGGCCCGCTGCTCCGGCGGGCCTTGCCTTTTGTGTTCCGGAGCCATGTAGAGGACTACCATGTACAAAAACCTCGCCGCCACACCTGTGGCCGCTTGTTGTTTCTCCCGCTCATTCGCTGTGGTCGCGTAACGGCCATGGCATACCAAGTCAAAGAAATTTTCTACACCCTGCAGGGCGAAGGCTCGCACGCAGGGCGCCCCGCCGTGTTCTGCCGCTTTGCGGGCTGCAACCTGTGGTCCGGCCGTGAGCAAGACCGCGCGACCGCCGTCTGCAAGTTCTGCGATACCGACTTTGTGGGCACTGACGGCACGCTGGGTGGCAAGTTCAGCACCGCGCAGGCGCTGGCCGAGCGCATTGCGGCGCAGTGGCCGGCTGGCGACACGGCGCACCGCTTTGTGGTGATGACGGGCGGCGAGCCGCTTCTGCAGGTGGACACCGCGCTGATAGACGCATTGCACGCCTTGGGCTTCCAGATCGCAGTGGAAACCAATGGCACGGTCCTGGCGCCTGAGGGCATCGACTGGATTTGCGTGAGCCCCAAAGCCGGCTCGCAGTGGATCCAGCGCCAGGGCCACGAACTCAAGCTGGTGTGGCCGCAGGCTGGCATCACCCTGGAAGAGTGCGAGGCTGCTAGTTTCACCCACCGCTACCTGCAGCCCATGGACAGCCCGCAGCGCGGGGCCAACACCGAGACCTGCATCACCCAGTGCATGCAGCGCCCGGCGTGGCGCCTCTCCCTGCAAACCCACAAGATCACAGGCATCCGATGACCCAAGCACCCGCCATCCCGCTCCCCCGCAGCTGCGAGGTCAGCCAGAAGTTCTTCTTTGATGCCGCCCATACGTTGAAGCGCACGGTGGATGACGCTGAAGAGATCGCCGGCAGCCGCCGCATCCACGGCCACACCTACCACGCCGAAGTGACGGTGGCCGGCAGCGCCGATGCCGACACCGGCATGGTGGTGGACCTCGGCCACTTGCGCAATGCCATTCAGGTGCTGCGACCTCAGCTGGACCATCACTTGCTGGACGAAGTGGAGGGCCTGGGTCCCGGCACGCTGGAGAATTTGGCCGCCTTCATCTGGCGCGCCATGGCTGCTGAATTTTCGGGCCTGTCGCAGGTGCGCGTCTGGCGCGATGGCATCGGCGACAGCTGCACGCTGCGCGCCCACTGATTGTCAGCGCTTGGTACAGACATTGCTGCTACGCCACCTCCAGCGTCTTTGAAGCCCACAACCATGAACGCCTACCGCGCCTCTCTTCTCTGGTTTGCCCCCCGCAGCGAGGGCGTGGCCCGTGCCCTGTACGAGCAGGACGGCCTGTTGGTCGTCGGTCCCGACCCGCAGGGGCGGAAGGTGGTGCAGGCCATCGGTGCCTACAGCGTCGTATGCAAGCAGTACCCGCAGGTGCCGGTGCAGCATTTTCCCAGTCGCATCATCGCGCCGGGATTCATCGACCTACACATCCACTACCCCCAGATCGACGTGATCGGTTCGCCCGCCAGTGGCTTGTTGCCTTGGTTGGAGAACTACACCTTTCCCACAGAAAATCGCTTCTCTGCGCCCGACCACAGTGCGCAAGCAGCTACGTTTTTTATAGCAGAGCTGCTGCGCAACGGCGTCACTACGGCGCTCACCTTTGCCACGTCGCACCCCGAGTCGGTGAACGCCTTGTTCACCGAGGCGCAAGCACGGTGCATGCGCCTGATCACCGGGCTGGTGCTGATGGACCGCCATGCGCCGGACTACCTGGTGAACCAGGGGCAGGGCAGCGTGAGTGGCACCGAGCAAAGCCTTCGCGACACCGAGTTGCTGATCCAGCGTTGGCACGGCGTGGACCGCCTGGGCTACGCCATCACCCCGCGTTTTGCGCCCACCAGCACCGATGCCCAGTTGCGCGGCGCGGGCGAGTTGGCCAAGCAATACGGTGACGTATGGATCCAAAGCCATGTGGCCGAGAACAAAGACGAAATCACCTGGGCGCGCGAGCTGTTCCCGGCGTCCCGCTCCTACCTTGCTACCTACGACGATTTCGGCCTGATGCGCGAACGCGCCATCTATGCCCACTGCATCCACTTCGATGACCACGACCGCGCCCTGATGCGCGACACCGGCGCGGCCGCGGCCATCAGCCCCACCAGCAACCTGTTCTTGGGCAGCGGCTTTTTCGACTACGAAGGTGCTGACCGCGTGGGTTACCAGTACGGCCTGGCCAGCGATGTGGGCGGCGGCACGTCGTTCAGCCCTTTCCACACCATGTTGGCTGCGTATTACGTAGGCCGCGAAGGCCAGACAAAACCCGGCCTCTCGCTCTCACCCCAACACCTGTGGTGGCAGCACACCGCCGGCGCCGCAGGCGCCTTGGGGCTGGACGGTGCGAACGGTGGACCTGCGGTAGGCAACTTGCTGCCCGGTTGCGAGGCCGACTTTGTGGTCCTCAACCCCCAAGCCACGCCGCTCCTGGCCCGCAAGACGGCGCTGGCCTCCAACCTCGACGAGCTGCTGTTCAGCCTGATCGTGTTGGGCGACGACCGTCTGATCGAGAAAACGGTGATTTCCCAAGCCATATAGGCCTCTGGCGCCCGTGGATGTTGCGCGAGCAGCTCCTGTTTTTGTAGCGACTGCGCTCCTGCACCTCGCACTGTTCCCAAGGAATTCATGCATTCAAAAGAAGACGCCACCCCGTTGACACGGTTTCAGGTGGTCTTGGTCATCCTCGCACTGGCTTGCGGGGGCTTCGGTATAGGAACGGGTGAATTCGCCATCATGGGCTTGTTGCCGGATGTGGCCGCCACGTTTCAGGTCACCACGCCGCAGGCGGGTTACGTCATCAGTGCCTATGCCTTGGGTGTGGTGATGGGGGCGCCGCTGATTGCGATTGCTGGCGCCAAGGCATCGCGCCGTTCGTTGTTGCTGATTCTGATGTCGGTGTTCACCGTGGGCAATCTGGCCAGTGCATTGGCGCCGGATTTCCTGAGCTTTACGGTGCTGCGGTTTCTGACAGGGCTACCGCACGGTGCGTACTTCGGCGTTTCGGCGCTGGTGGCTGCCTCGCTGGTGCCGGTGCAGATACGCGCACAGGCGGTGGGCTACGTGATGATGGGCCTCACCGTCGCGACTCTCCTGGGTACGCCGGTGATGGCGTTTTTCGGGCAATCGTTGAACTGGCGCGTGTTGTTTCTGTCGGTGGGTGCGATCGGTGCGCTGACCGTCACGCTCATCTGGCTTTACCTGCCGCGCGACAAGCCCACCGAGGGCGCGGGTGTCATGCGTGAGCTGGTGGCGTTCACCCACCCCCAAGTCTTGCTGACCCTCACTTTGGCAGCAACCGGCTTCGGCGGCATGTTCTCCATCTTTTCGTACATCGCAGGCACTGCTACCGAGGTGGCACACCTACCCGCGGGCATGATTCCGGTGATCATGGCTTTGTTCGGTGTGGGCATGAATGTGGGTAATGTGGTCGGTTCCAAGTTGGCAGACATGGCCTTGATGGGCACCATAGGCGGCATGCTGGTGTTCAACATCGTGGTGATGAGCTTGTTCAGCCTGACAGCAGGTTCACCCTGGATGCTGTGCACCTGCACGTTTTTGATCGGCTGCACTTTCGCCGCCGGCCCGGCCATCCAAACCCGCTTGATGGATGTGGCTGCCGATGGCCAGACGCTAGCCGCTGCTTCTTTGCACTCCGCCTTCAATGTGGCCAACGCATTGGGTGCCTGGCTGGGCGGTTTGGTCATTGCCTTCGGTTATGGCTATGCCGCCACCGGCTACGTGGGCGCGGTGCTGTCCTTCTTTGGTTTGTTTGTGTTTGCGGCGTCGGTCATGCTGGAGCGGCGCAGCAGCCCGGCACTCAGCCGAGCCTGAGCTAAACATTCGCCTTCCGCTGCCATTCCGTCAGGGTTTCACAATCCCTGAGAAGTTCATGTCCTGCAACGGCCCCAGCGGGTTGTGGGTGACCTCCAGCTCATTCACCCACGGTTGGCCGCCCCAGGCGCGGTAGACGACCAGGTCGTCCACCATCAGGATGGTGGCACTGAAGCGCCAGCCCGTGGTCTCAGTCCGGCGGCTGAAGTTGGTTACATCCTTGAAAAAGCCTCCGGTGCGTGACTTGGTGATCTTGGAGATGATCAACTCGATGCCGCTGCAGTTGCCCCTTGCGGCGACACAGGTCAGGACGCCGGGGTCCAGGTCGTCCCGGGTCAGCATGGTGTTGGGCACAAAGAACTTGCGCACGATGTCTGCCTGCGTCAGGTGCGTCGCGTTGGGGTGGTTGGCGGGGTTGAGGTTTCCCACTTCAATCAGGTGCCAGTTGCTCTGCATGGGCACCAGCACTTCCACCGCCAAGCGCGCTTCGTCAAAGCTCGCAAAGGTGCTGGAGTCGGTTTGCGCACTCGGCAGCATGGCGGTACACCCGTTGCACAGCACCAGGAAGGGGAGGAGTAGGGTTCCGTCGCGCATATGACGCACCGTAGCGCCGGCGTCCGGACCCGTCTGTTCAACAGCGCACCCTTGGCGAAGCGTTGAGCGCCGGATGCTAGACTGCCCAAAACCACCGCTTGCTATGAAAAACGACTCTCTGATTCACTGGCATTCCATGTTCATGGGCGTGGCGCTTTTGGCCGCAGCCCGTTCCAAAGATGCCCGCAAGCGCAATGGCGCCTGCATCGTCGGCCCGGACAACAAGATTTCCGGCGTGGGCTACAACGGCCTGCCGCGTGGCTGCGATGACCACGACGAGCATTACTGGCAGGACGACGACAGCGACCCGCTGAATTCCCGGCACAGCTACATCGTGCACGCCGAGCAGAACGCCATCCTGAACTGCACGTCCTTGCCGCTGCATGGCTCCACCATTTATGCAACCCAATACCCCTGCCCGCGGTGCGTGCAGTCGATCATCCAGGTCGGCATCAAGCGCGTGGTGTACCTGGACAAAAAAGCACATCAGGAGCGCGTGAACGCCGCTTCCGAAAAGATGCTGGCTGATGCCGGTGTCGAGATCGAGTCCCTGCAAGCCTTGCATCCTGAGTCAGCGGAATGGTCTGCTGAGCTGGCGCAGTTCATTGAAACCTCCACAACAAACCGTTAACCACTGCGGGCGAAAGACAGAACATGAAATGGGAAGGCAACCGCGAGTCCGATAACGTGGAAGACCGCCGCAATGGCGGTGGCGGGGGCTTCCGTGGCGGTGGAGGCGGTGGGCTCGGTCCCTTGGGCGCACTGCTGAGCGGACGCTTGGGGGTAGGCACCATCGTGATCGCCTTGCTGGGCGGATGGGTGCTGGGTATCAACCCCTTGACGATTTTGAGTGCCTTGAGCGGCGGAGCGCCCACGAAGCAGGTGCAGCAGGCACCTGCCCAACGCCCGCCAACCGATGACAAGATGGCCAAATTTGTGTCCACTGTGCTGGCGGATACTGAGGATGTGTGGGGTGATGTCTTTTCCAAAGGCGGCGGCACTTACCGCAATCCCAAGCTGGTGCTGTTCCGCGGGTCCACTCCCACCGCTTGCGGCCAGGGTCAGAGCGCCATGGGGCCCTTTTATTGCCCTGCGGATCAAAAGGTCTATATCGACCTCGGTTTTTACGAGACCCTGCAAAAACAATTGGGCGCGCCGGGTGACTTTGCACAGGCTTATGTGATCGCCCATGAGGTCGGCCACCACGTACAAAACCTGTTGGGCATCAGTGCCAAGGTGCAGGAAGCCCGTGGCCGCGCTAGTGAAGCCGAAGGCAACGCATTGAGCGTGCGCCTGGAGCTGCAGGCCGACTGTTTTGCCGGTGTTTGGGCGCACCACGCCAACAACGCCCGCCAGCTGTTGGAAGAGGGCGATGTGGCGGAGGCCATGAATGCGGCCGCCAGAATCGGTGACGACGCTTTGCAGCGCGGCGCAGGGCGTGCCGTAGTGCCGGAGAGCTTTACCCACGGTAGCAGCGCGCAGCGCCAGCGCTGGTTTGACAAGGGCCTGAAAACCGGCAGCGTCAAGGGCTGTGACACGTTTTCCAGCCGATCTTTATAGGAGTAGGGGATAATCGGGGTTTGCCCTGACTTCCTTTGGGCGACCCGCTATCGGATGGATAGCACTCTTTATGGCTATGCCTTACCGATTTGATCACTGAATTGACTCCCACTCCCGTGACCTCCAACGAGCTCACCGCGGACACGCCCACCATGGCTTTTGCCCAGCTGCAGCTGGCCAATCCTCTCGCCCGCGCAGTGGCGGAAATGGGCTACACCACCATGACGCCTATTCAGGCGCAGGCCATCCCCGTCGTGCTGACCGGGAAAGACGTGATGGGCGCCGCCCAGACTGGTACCGGCAAAACTGCCGCATTCGCACTGCCTTTGCTGCAGCGCCTGATGAAGCACGAAAACGCTTCCACATCCCCCGCCCGCCACCCCGTACGCGCGCTGGTGCTGCTGCCTACCCGCGAGCTGGCTGACCAAGTGGCTCAGCAGGTCAAGCTGTACGCCAAGTACACCAACCTGCGCAGCGCCGTGGTGTTTGGTGGCATGGACATGAAGCCCCAGACCCTGGAACTCAAAGCCGGTGTGGAAGTGCTGGTAGCGACCCCCGGCCGTTTGCTGGACCACATCGAAGCCAAGAACGCGGTGTTGAACCAGGTTGAGTACGTGGTACTGGACGAAGCCGACCGCATGCTGGACATCGGCTTCTTGCCGGACCTGCAACGCATCCTGAGCTATCTGCCCAAGACACGCACCACCTTGCTGTTCTCGGCGACCTTTTCGCCCGAAATCAAACGACTGGCGAACAGCTACCTGCAAAACCCGATCACGATTGAAGTGGCGCGCTCCAACGCAACCGCTTCCACCGTGGAACAGCATTTCTACCGCGTGAACGACGACGACAAGCGCCACGCCCTTTTGCAGATCGTGCGCAGCAAAGACATCAAGCAAGCCTTTGTATTTGTAAACAGCAAACTCGGTTGCGCCCGCCTGACGCGCGCCCTCGAGCGCGACGGTCTGCGCGCCGCGGCCCTGCACGGCGACAAGAGCCAGGACGAGCGCCTGAAAGCGCTGGAAGCCTTCAAAAAAGGCGAAGTGGACTTGCTGGTCTGTACCGATGTGGCCGCCCGAGGACTGGACATCAAGGACGTGCCCGCCGTGTTCAATATGGACATTCCGTTCAACGCAGAAGACTATGTGCACCGCATCGGCCGTACCGGCCGTGCCGGCGCCTCCGGCCTGGCGGTGAGCTTTGTCGGTGGCGGCAACGATGCGCGCTTGGTAGCGGATATCGAGAAGCTGATCAAAACCAAGATCGAGCTGGAAGCCGTGGAGTTTGACGAAGACCGTCCGGACATCCGCAGCCAGGGCCGTATCAATGATGGTCGCCGCATGTACGCCGAGAACGGCGAGCCAGCCCGGGGTCCCCGCAGCGAAGGCCGTGGAGACAGTCGCGGTGAAGGCCGTGGCCGCAGCCATAGCAATGAGCGCGATGACGCCTACCGCACCCGCGCACCCCGCGAATACGGTCGTCCCGCTCCTGCGCCGCGTGATCCGTTCTTTGACAAGCCCTACGAGCCCAGCGCCCCTGCGGCTGAAGCACCTGCTCCTTCCTGGGAGTCTGCGGCCAAACCTTCCAGCCGCGGCATTTCTGCCAACATCAAGCCCAAGCGCAAAGTCGCGGCACTGTTCAAGTCCGCCTGACCGGAAGTTTCGTGCTCAGTCCCCGGGAGCCTGGGACTGGGCGCACTTCACTTGCAGCAACTCGGTGTCCAGCCCGCCCGATACAGCGGGTGCGACACGCAGTGCACTGAGGCAACCACCCCACACGCAACCACTGTCCAATGCAATGGCATCAGGGCGGTTCAACCAGCCCAGCGTGGACCAATGGCCGAAGGCCACTACATCGCCTGCGGTTTGGCGGTTCGGCGTATCGAACCAGGGCACATAGCCCTCAGGTGCCTCGGCTAGTCCTCCCGAGTGGGCAAATTCCATGGCGCCCTCGGGCGTGCAGTAGCGCAGGCGCGTGAGCGCGTTGACGATCACCCGTAGCCTCTCTGCACCTTGCAAGCCGTCATCCCAGGTGTCAGGGCCATTGCCGTACATCTGGTGAAAGAAGCCTGAGGCATCCGGACTTTGAAGGGCAGCTTCGACCTCTGTGGCGAGTGCTATGGTTTTGGTAGCTGTCCACGCAGGTAGAACGCCGGCATGAACCATTAATAGTTTTGTATCTCCCACTTTCTCCAACAGAGCCAGCTTCTGGTGATGCAGCCAGTGCAGCAGGGCAGGGGCGTCGTCGGCCTGCAGCAAATCGCTTAGGGTGTCTTTCTTTCCGGGTTTGCGCACGCCGTAGCTCACGGCCAACAGATGCAGGTCGTGGTTACCCAGCAGGCAGCGGGCTGAGGCGCCGTAGCGCATCAGGCGGCGCAACACGTCCGCCGACTCGGGGCCACGGTTCACCAGGTCGCCCAGCAGGTACAGTGTGTCGCGGCTGGGGGAGAAGTCGATCAGTCGGGTGAGTTGTTCCAGTGCGCTGTCGCAGCCCTGGATATCACCGATAAGGTACATTGCCATGGTCTCGATTCTCGCTTGGCTTTCATGGATTTCCTGCTCATTCTTGTCCTTACCCTGTTGAACGGCGTGTTCGCCATGTCGGAACTGGCGCTGACGGCCAGCCGCAAGGTCCGGCTGCAAACCATGGTCGAGACCGGAGACAAGGGGGCCAAGGCAGCCTTGGCCTTGCTGGACAACCCGACGCAGTTCTTGTCCGTAGTGCAGGTGGGCATTACCTCCATCGGCATGCTCAACGGCATTGTGGGTGAGGCCGCGTTCAGTGACGGGGTCGCGCAGTGGTTGTCCACCCATTTCACCATGTCACAGCGTGTGGCTGAGGTGTCTGCCACCGCATTGGTAGTGACCGGCATTACTTTCATCACCATCCTGTTCGGCGAACTGGTTCCCAAGCGCATCGGGCAGCTATACCCTGAGACTGTGGCGCGTGCGCTGGCCATTCCCATGACCTGGGTCGCCACCGGCGCCAAGCCTTTTGTGAAACTGCTGGCGTACGCCACGCAGGCCACCTTGCGCTTACTGCGCCTGAACGCCACCGACAACCGGGCGGTGACTGAAGAGGAAATCTCGGCCAGCCTGGAAGAAGGCGTGGACGCCGGCATCATTGAAGAGCACGAGCACCAGATGGTGCGCAATGTGTTCCACCTCGACGACCGGCCCCTGACCAGCATGATGCTGCCGCGTGTGGATATCGACTGGATGGAGGCCAACCTTAGCGTCCAGCAGGCGTTGGAGTTGGCTGGTGACACCCGTGACGATCATGGTCACTCCTGGTACCCCGTGTGCCGCGGCTCGTTGGACAACGTGGTGGGTGTAGTCAGTGTGTCCCGCCTTTTGGCCATGGGCGCCGGGTACAGCGGCACCGTGGACTCCTTGGCGGAGCAAGCGGTATTCGTACCTGAAACGCTGACCGGCATGGAGTTGATTGAACAGTTCCGCGTCAAGTCGGCACGGATGGTGTTTGTGGTGGACGAATACGGTGTGGTGCAGGGCTTGATGACTCCGCACGACCTGCTGGAAGCCATTACCGGCGAGCTGCAGCCGGATGCGCAGGAACAGGCATGGGCCACCCTGCAACAAGATGGTCAATGGTTGCTCGATGGTCTGATGCCAGTGGGGGAGCTCAAAGTCCGCTTGGACATTGAGGAGGAATTGCCGGACGAAGAGCGTGGCCGCTACAACACCCTGGCAGGCTTGTTGATGGCGGTCAGTGGCCAGTTACCGCAGCCCGGTGCGCAGATTGTGGTGGGCGAGTGGACCTATGAAGTCGTGACGCTGGAAGGCCGCCGCATCGATCAGGTGCTGGCGCGCAAGGTCATTCCGGCTTAAACCGCACGGATCTACAGCCGGCCTGTGAGGCGGTAAGCCGCCAGCCCGACCAGCTCATTGAGCACCAGCTGCCAGTCAGAGACACCGCCCAACAGCGAATAGCGGGTCCACACCGTCACGTCTTCGGCGCGGTAGTCCACCGGGTACGCAGTGACATTCCAACCCGCTTTTTCAAAGGTGGCCATGGAGCGTGGCATATGCCAGGCGGAAGTCATGAGCAGCCAGCGGTCTTGCGGGTTCACTCCGGGTACCTTGGCCGTGAGCACGGCGTTTTCATAGGTGTTGCGGGACTCTGCCTCGTAACGCACCTGTGCGGCAGGGATACGGAAGCTCTCATAAAACTGCCGGGCACGCTCTGCTTCACTGGGGCCACCGCCCGCCGGATCGCCTTCACCACCGGTATAGACCAAGGGCAAAGCCGGGTGTCGCAATGCCAAAGCTGCAGACACCGCCAAGCGCTCCCCGCCATCGTTGATCAGCGGTTGCGAGTGGCTTTGCTGCAAGCGGCCTCCCTCCGTTCCACCGCCCAGCACCACCATCCCTGCGTAAGCGGACAAGTCGGCTGCCGGAGCGATTTCCGGGTAGCGGGATTCCAGGTTCCGTATCAACAACTCGGGCAAGGGCTGCCAGCCGATCAGTGCCAGGAAAAGCCCTGCAAGCCCCAGCGCACGTCGGGCCAGCACAGGTCGCTTTGCGGAGACTAGCCACGCCAGCGCCAAGCCCAGCAGCAACCAGGTCAGTGGCTGCGTGAACCAGCCCACGATTTTTGAAAAAATGAACATAAAAGCTATTGATCTAGTGCTTCGATAGAAAAGATTAAGTCTTAAACCCAAATCGAAACAACACTAAAAACGGAATTTTCGGTAAAGTTGCTTTAAATGTTTAAATTCATTTAAAGACATGAAAAAAACAATTCTCTCAGTTGAAGATACCGCGGGCATTCGCCGTCTTATCCGCATGACGCTCGAATATATGGGCTTTCAGGTGCTGGAGGCCGCTGACGGTGAAGAAGGGCTGGCCATGGCCCGTGAGCATCGCCCTGATCTGGTGCTGATGGATGTGCGCATGCCCGGCGTCTCGGGCTTGACTGCCTGCGAAGTGATGCGTTCAGACCCGCAGCTTCAGGCTATTCCCGTGGTGATGCTTTCATCGGCCTCCGCGCAGTCCGACATCCAGGCCGGCTTGGAGAGTGGGGCTAAGGCTTACCTCGTCAAACCCTTTCAACCCGTGGAGCTCATCGAGCTGGTGACGCGCTTGATTGAGGAGTCTGACCCCGCCTATGCCGCGACTCCCGGCATTGTTTATTGAGCAAATTATGTTTTTTGTTACAGCGCATCGGAAAACCGCCGGGCACGTGCGCTGTCTTGTTTTCCCAAGCGCCCAGCTGATCGCTCCAACCCTCCCCGAAAGGAACCACTCCCATGGCACTCGTTAAAAAAGTAGTCAGCGCACCCAGCAGTGCCGCTGTGGACACTTCTTCTGCTCGCGCTTCTGCGGCGATCACCCGGGAGGCCGAAGCCCAGCGCAAGCGCGCCCGCACTTTGGCCAAACAGCAGCAAGCGGCAGAGCGCATTGCGGCAGCCACCACACAAATGTCTTCGGGCATCACCGAAGCGGCATCCGCGGCAGAAGAACTCAAGCGGGCGGCTGACCAAATCGCGACAGGTGCTGAAGAAGCCACCGGCGCAGCCCAAGAGTCTTTGGCCGCCTTCAAGCAAGTGGAAGGCGCGGTTGCGCGCCAGTTGCACAACGCCAAGAGCAGCAGTGCACGCGTGGAGTCATCGCAGGCCTTGATCTTGCGCACAGGCTCCGAGGTGTCCGCCTTGGTGGCCAATGTGGGCGTGTCCGCCCAACGCCAAGCGGCGTCTGTCGGCATGGTGGCGGAGTTGGAGAAGCAGGCCGCCAACATTGGCGATATTGTGAAAGCCGTGGCTCGCATTGCGGACCAGACCAATCTGCTGGCCCTGAACGCCGCCATCGAGGCGGCACGTGCCGGCCAGCACGGCAAAGGTTTCGCGGTAGTGGCGGATGAGGTGCGCACACTGGCCGAAACGTCTGAAAAAAGCGCCAAGCAGATTCAAGACCTGGTGGGGCAGATCCAGAACGAAGTCAAGGTGATTGCCGATGGAATCGGCGAGTCCGCCAAAGCGGTGGAGGAAGAAGTCCAGAACGGCAAGACCATCACCAGTCAGCTGGAACAGATCCGCAGGGACACGGTGGACATCGTCTCCGCCATCAGTGAAATTGCCACCGGCGCCCAACAGTCAGCCACTGCTACCACCCAGGCCCTGAAGGGCTCTGAAGATATTGCCGCGGCTGCAGAAGAGCAGTCCGCAGCGGCAGAAGAAGCCGCCAAGACGGTGGCCGAGCAGGCACAGGCACTGTCGCAATGCGAGCAGACGGCCCAGAGTTTGTCCGAGTTGGCGGAAGACCTGAAGAACTCTACCGATGTGGCAAAGAGTGCAGAGGAGGTGGCTTCGGCTGCCGAAGAGCTCTCTTCGGCCGTGCAGGAAATCAGTCGCTCGGGCTCACAGATCATGGCGGCGATCGACCAGATTCGCAAAGGCGCGGAGGTGCAATCTGCTGGAACCGAAGAAGCCTCTGCCGCAGTCTCTCAAATCGAAAAGAGTGCGCAGCTCGCGGTGGAGCGTGGAACCGGAGGTAGCGCCAAAGTCAAAGCTATTCGCGACCTGCTGGCAACTAACAAGACGTCCGTCGATGCGCTGATTGCCAACGTGTTGGCGTCTGCCGAGTCCAGCCGCCAGAGCATCCGCCAGGTGAAAGAGTTGGAGCTGGTCTCCCGCCGTATCGACAAGATCGTGGATGCCATCACCACGGTCTCCATCCAGACCAACATGCTGGCCGTGAATGGTTCTATCGAAGCTGCACGTGCGGGCGAGTTCGGCAAGGGCTTTGTGGTGGTCGCAACCGACATCCGCAACCTCGCACAGGACTCTGCCGAAAACGCAGACCGCATCAAAGATTTGGTGAAAGCCGTGCAGGACCAGATTGGCATCGTCGGCCGCGACCTGGAAGAAATCGTCGCCACGGCGGTCAATGAAGTGGAAAAAGCCAAAGCCACCACCGTGAACCTGCAAACCATCGAAGGTGATATCACTGAGGTGGAAAGTAATGTGAGCGAAATCCTGTCTGCTGCTACGGAAATAGGAGCAGCTGTCGCACAGGTGAAGCGCGGTGTGGAGCAAATTTCCTCTGCAGCGCAAGAAGCTGCCAAAGCTTCCGAAGAAGCCGCCTCTGCCGCGAAGCAGCAGTCCCAAGGCGCAGAGGAGCTGGCCGCTGCCATTGAAGAAATTTCTTCGCTCGCAGACGAACTCCAAAGCGCCTGAGTAGGGAGAACTCTCCATGAGCACTCCAACAAGCGCTGATCGCCCGCACGTCGCGGGTGCGCCGGAAGAAGAGGGAAGCGCTTCCTCCACCCGGCAATACGTCACCTTCATGGCCGGAGACGAAGTCTTTGCTGTGGAAATGGCGCCGGTGCAGGAAATCATCCGCGTACCGGAGGTAGTACGCGTGCCCATGGCACCGCACACCCTCGAAGGCCTCGCCAATCTGCGCGGCCATGTGCTGCCCATCGTCTCTTTGCGCCGTGCGCTGGGCTTTGACGAGCGGGTGTCGGACGATTCATCTCGCGCCGTCGTCATCAATTTCGGCGAACCCCTGGGCTTTGTTGTCGACAAAGTGTCCAGCGTGGTCGGCGTGGACCCGAGCAAGATCGAGGGATTGGACGGCGTTGGTTGCACGATCGACGCGGACCTGCTTTCCGGCATCATCAAGGACGTGGGTGGCCATGCGATGGTGATGGTGCTGAACTTCCAGAAGCTGATCGACCAGGAGTTCGCCCACATTGCCCGCATGCAGCGTGACCAGCAGGCCGCCGGGCTCACATCGCTGGGAACGAGCACGGCGACCAGCCACGAAAGTGCCAGCGAAGACGAGCTCCATCTGGTGAGCTTTGATGTGGCTGCGCAGGAGTACGCGATTGCCATCTCGGACGTGCAGGAGATCGTGCAGATCCCCGACACCATCATCAAAGTACCGCGCTCCCAAAGCCATGTGCTCGGGGTCATGACATTGCGCAACCGGCTGTTACCCCTTGTTTCGCTACGCAGCATGTTCGGATTGGATCGCCGTGCTTCTGACGAGGCCAGTCGCATCGTGGTCGTATCTGTGCAGGGTGCGTCGGTCGGCGTGGTGGTGGACAACGTGAACGAAGTGTTGCGCGTGCCCCAGAAGCTGGTGGAGCCCATGCCGCCTCTACTGGCCCGCGAAGGCGACATGGCCGACATCACCGAAATCTGCAGCATCGATGGCGGCAAGCGCTTGGTGTCCATCATCTCTACCGACAACCTGTTCCGCCACTCTGCCATCAAGGACGCCTTGGCGAATCTGGATGTGGATAGCCAGCGTGCATCGGATCGTCACAGCAATGCCGGACCGGACGACGAGCAGGTCGTGGTGTTCCGCCTGGGAACCGAAGAGTTCGGAGTCCCGATCGACAGCGTGCAGGAAATCGTCCGCGTGCCCTCCGAGCTCACGCACGTCCCCAAGGCTCCGCCTGCGGTCGAGGGGGTGATCAATCTGCGCGGCCAAGTTCTGCCGGTTATGGACTTACGCCGGCGCTTGGGGCTGGGCAATGTGGCACGCAATGACGGGCAACGCATTGTGGTCTTCATGATCCACAACGTGCGCACCGGTTTCATCGTGGATTCCGTGGCTGAAGTCCTGAAGGTGCCGCAGAGTGCGATTGAACCCGCTCCCCGCATGTCGGAGGCCCAGACCAGCCTGCTCGCCCGCATGGCGAATCTGGAAAAGCAAAAACGCATGTTGCAGTTGCTCGAGCCATCACACCTGCTCGCGGACACCGACATGCACCAGATGGCTGCCATCAGCGCCTGAAAGAGGAGAGACGGACCATGATCAAGCTGCTCATTGTTGACGACTCCGCCCTGATGCGGCGGCAGTTGACGCAGCTGTTCCAAAGCCAAGGGGATTTCGACGTGCGCCAGGCCCGTAATGGGCAGGACGCCATCGAGCAGAACCTGAGCTTTGAGCCCGATGTAGTGACGCTGGATATCAACATGCCTGAGATGGACGGTATCACCGCGCTCTCGCTCATGATGGCTCAGCGCCCTGTACCGGTGATCATGGTGTCTTCACTCACCGAGAAAGGCGCATTGGCCACCTTTGAATCATTGAACCTGGGTGCGGTCGATTACGTCGCCAAGCCCGGTGGAACGATCTCTTTGTCACTGGACCAGATCGCCAAAGACATGGTGGCCAAAGTGCGCGCAGCGGCCCGCTCGAAACCCCGGGTCAGTGCGGTGTCCTCATCTGGCAGCGCAGGCACTCTGCGCCAACGCATGGATGCAGATCGCAAGGCAACGCAGGAGCGCGCAGCGCACAAGGCAGCCGCGCAACAAGAGGGCATTGTGTTGATTGGCGTTTCGACCGGCGGGCCCCGCTCCTTGGAAGATGTGCTGCCCTATTTTCCTGAAGACTTTCCCTTGCCGGTGCTGGTGGCGCAACACATGCCTGCCAGTTTTACCGCGCCTTTTGCGGCGCGTCTGAATGCTGCCTGCCCATTGCACGTGCTGGAGGCCGACCACCCCATGCCGGTGGAACGCGGAAAGATCTATGTGGGCAAAGGCGGTGCAGACATGGTGCTCACCAAGCGCGCCAACAAATTGACCGTGATGCCCAAGCCCGAGTCACCCGAGCACATGTGGCATCCGGCGGTGGACATGCTGGCCCAATCCGCACTCGAGCATGTGGCGCCACAAAACATCATCGCCGTCTTGCTGACAGGCATGGGCTATGACGGTGCGGCCGGTTTTGCAGAAATCAAGAAACGGGGTGGACGGACGATTGCCGAATCAGAAGAAACGGCGGTGGTCTATGGCATGCCCAAAGAACTGGTTCAACGCCAGGGCGCCACGGTGGTGCTTCCCTTAAACAAAGTGGCAGCTCAGGTAAAGACCTGGGTGGCCCGAGCCTGAGGTACTCCCCATGGGATTGATCAAACAAACCGCCAACGAGGCGCCCCACGTGGAGGGCAGAGCCGCCGGGCGGGACTGTGCCGGTCTGTGCGCGCAACTCCGTCACAGCGACGCGGAGGCACGCAGGTGGGCTGCCCGCGATTTGGTCGATTGCCCCGATTGCTCGCAGGAACTGGTGGATGCCTTGCAAGCCGAGCAGGACGCTTCGGTGCGTGAAGTCATTCTCACCAGCATTACCCGCATCGGCGACGGGATTGCGGTGCAGGGGCTGGTGGCCTGCCTGCGCTCGGAAGAGGCGGACTTGCGCAATGAAGCCATCGAGGCCATGAAGCAACTGCCCGAGGCAGTGGCTCCCATCATGCTGGGGCTGTTGATGGACGAGGACAGCGACGTCCGCATCTTCGCGGTGAACATTCTGGAGTCCTTGCGACACCCGCAGGTGGAGGCTTGGCTGCTGCAGGTGATTGACATAGACGATCACGTCAATGTCTGCGGTACCGCCGTGGACCTGTTGGGTGAAGTAGGGGGCAGCGCGTCGCTGGCCTCACTCCAGCGCCTCAAGGCACGTTTTGCCGAAGAGCCCTACATCCAATATGCCGCCGATCTCGCGATCAAACGCATACAAGAGAACTGAGCGCTCTTATGGCAGACGCCACCATTTCAGAAGACGACTTCCAGAAATTCCGGGAGTTCTTCTACCGCAAGACCGGCATCCAGTTCGACATGTCCAAGCGCTACTTTGTGGACAAGCGATTGCTGGAGCGTATGGCTGATACCGGCAACGCGACATTCCGTAGCTACTTCACCATGCTGCGCTTCCAGGCCAGCGGTGCAGAACTGCAAACCCTCACCAACTCCATGACGGTGAACGAAACCTACTTCTTCCGGGAGGAATACCAGTTCAAGTGCCTGGTGAACTCGCTGTTGCCGGATTTGGTATCCCGCAAAAAGGACGATGGCCCGCTGCGCATCTGGGTGTTGCCGTCGTCCAGTGGCGAGGAGCCCTATTCGATTGCGATATACCTGCTGGAGCGTTGGGCCGGCATCAACAAGTACGACGTGGAAATTGTCGCGTCTGACATTGACACCCGCATCCTGGATCAAGCGCGCAAAGGCTTGTATTCACCCCGCTCGGTGGGTCAGCTGCCCATCAATTACCGGCAGAAATACTTCAAGCAAGCGGGCGAGGACTTCCAGATTTGTGATGACCTGCGCAGCGCGGTCGAATACACCCGCGTCAATCTCTCAGACCGGGCTGACACCCGTGCTTACCGGAACTTTGATGTGGTGTTCTGCCGCAACTTGCTCATCTATTTCGACGATGTATCGCGCAAGGCCGCTGCCGAAACCTTTTACGACGCGCTGAAACCCGGTGGCTACATCTGTCTGGGGCATTCGGAATCCATGAGCCGGATCTCCTCGCTCTACAAGGTGCGCAAGTTCCCTGAAGCCATCGTTTACCAGAAGCCTACGGAGTAAGTCCCCATGAAAAAAATACTGGTAATTGACGATGCCGCCACGGTGCGCATGTACCACCGCAATATTCTGGAAAGCGCCGGCTACGAAGTGCAGGAAGCCATCAACGGGATCGAGGCGCTGGAGAAAGCCATGGTCACCGCCTTCGACTTGTACCTGGTGGACGTGAACATGCCCAAGCTGGACGGTTACGGATTTCTGCGTGAACTCCGCCGCCAGGACATGCCCCAGGTGCCGGCCATCATGGTCTCTACAGAGTCCGGTTCTGCCGACCGTCGCCGTGCCTATGCCGCAGGGGCCAACCTGTATCTGGTCAAGCCCACCCGGCCCGACCAGCTGGTCGCCCACGTTGCCTTGTTGCAAGGGGACGCACTATGAATGACTTGCTTGCACAGTTTTTGTCAGAAGCGCGTGATGCGCTCGAGGGCATAGGCGGCAAGCTCATGGAGCTCGAACGCGCGCCTGATGACGAAGAGTTGATGACCCAACTCTTCCGGGTGGTGCACACCCTGAAGGGCAACAGCGGGCTGTTTGATTTCCCGGAGATGAGCCGGGTGCTGCATGCCGGTGAAGACCTGATGGATGCAGTGCGCCACGGCGAAGTGCGGTATTCCCAAACCCTCGCGGACCGGTTGCTGGACGCCATGGATTTTGTCGGTCTGTTGTGCGATGGCATTGAGGATGAAGTGCCCGTATCTGCCGAAATGGCAGCTGAGGCTGTTCGGCAAGCCAAGGCATTGCGTGCCCTGATTCGCCCGGATGCAGCAGAAGATGACGCGCCCGCTGTGACCGAAACGGCGTCACCTGCTGCAGAAGCTCCACTCGCGCAGCCATTGGTGCAAAGCCTGGCGCGGGTGCCGGAAAGCATCCGCATGGAAGCCTGGACGCAAGCACAAAATGGCGCCCCGCTGGTGTGGGTGCACTACGTACCTTCCGAGGAATGCTTTTACCAAGGTGACGACCCATTACACCAGGCCAACCAGACTCCGGGCTGGTTGTGGACCGGCATGGCGCCCCGCGCACCATGGCCTGTGCTGGCGGAGATGGATGCCTACCGTTGCATGCTGGACTTTGATGTGCTGGCCAGTGCGGACGTGGCGGAAATCACCACCCACTACCGTTACGTGCCTGACCAAATCAGCACCGCGGTGGTCCCGCCGCTGTGGCTGGTCATTCCGCAAGGGGAGCCCAATGGGGGGCCGGTCTATGACGACTTTGTGGAGGACGCCGTTGGTCTTTTGAACGACAAGGACTTCAAGGGTCTGGGGCGCGCCGTGGACACCATGTTGGAGTTATCCAGTCCAGCCCTGTGGTTGTCCTCGGCCCTGCGGTGGATGCAGCATTTGTTGCAGATGAGCGCACCCGATGCTGTGGCCTTGCGTCGCTTGATTGACTCGTTGAAAACGCTGCAAGCGCCCGACTGGACAGAGGCCCCACAACCTGCAACTGCACCGGCAGTGGCGCCCTCCCCCGCGAAAGTGCCGCAACTGGCCAACGTGCACGCCATGGCCCTGAAAAACGTGGTGGATGTGCAGCGCGAAGTGTTGAGTCTTCCGGACGATGCCGCTTGGCTGCCCGGCCGCATCAAGGCGGCAGTGGCCTCACTGTCCGGTTGCCTCAAAGCGTTCGGGCGTCATGCCGAAATCGCTGCACTGGAAGCGCTGGCAACGCAGGCTTTGGAAGCCCAAACCGCGGCTGGACTGGCCCGGTGGTTGGATACCGCCTTCCCTGATGAAGGAACACCCACATCCGAGGCGCGAGTGCCTGCTGCTGCGGCTCCATCGGTGGCTGCCTCGAAGCAAGCGTCGGAGCCTGTGAAAGCCGCGGCGCCTTCCGTGCAGGTTGCGCCGGTGGCCAAGGCAGCACCTGCCGCTGCCACTGCGGCGGAAGTTGACAAAGAGCATGTCGACGCTGAGACCTCAGAGACAGACGTCAAGCTGGGCCGCCGCAGTGAAGAAGCGGGCGCCAAGAGCCTCAAGGTGGATCAAGTCAAGATCGACCGGTTGATGAACCTGATCGGCGAAATGGTCGTGGCGAAGAACGCCATGCCTTACCTCGCCAACCGCGCAGAAACTGTGTTCGGCGTGCGCGAACTGTCCCGTGAAATCAAGGCTCAGTACGCCACCATCAACCGCATCTCTGAAGAGATGCAAGACGCCATCATGCAGATTCGCATGATGCCGGTGTCCTTTGTGTTCCAGCGCTTTCCGCGTTTGGTGCGCGACATCTCCCGCCGCTTGGACAAGCAGGTGAATCTCGAACTCGAAGGCCAGGAGACGGCAGCCGACAAAAATATCATCGAGTCCTTGGGCGATCCTTTGGTGCACATCGTGCGCAACAGCCTGGACCATGGCTTTGAGATGCCGGATGCACGTGTGGCGGCAGGCAAGTCACCGGCCGGCACTTTGCGTATCGTGGCCCGCCAGGAAGCCGACCGCGTGATCATTGAGATCAGCGACGACGGCAAAGGCATTGATGCCCAGGCGGTCAAGCTCAAGGCCTACCAGAAGGGTTTGATTGACGAAGCCACCATGGACCGCTTGAGCGACCAGGAAGCTGTCAATCTGGTCTTCATTCCCGGTTTCTCCACCAGTGAGGTGGTGTCTGACCTGTCCGGTCGTGGTGTGGGAATGGATGTGGTGCGCACCGCCATTGAGCAGGTGCACGGCAGCATCGTGCTGGAAAGCACCAAGGGGCAGGGCACGCGCATACGCCTGTCTCTGCCGCTGTCCATGGCGGTGACCAATGTGATGACGGTGGAGTCCAACCGGCAGATGTTCGGCATCCCCATGGATGCGGTGGTGGAAACCGTGCGGGTCCCACGCGCTTCGGTACGCACCATCAAGCAGCGCAAAGCCACCTTGCTGCGAGGCCGGGTGGTCCCGCTGCGCGACCTCAATACCGTGCTGGGCCTTGCTGCTCCGCCGCTGACCAACGACAGTGATGAATTCGCCGTGCTGGTGGTCAAGGTGGGCGATGAGTCGCTAGGTCTGGTCGTCGATGACTTCCATGAAACCGCGGACATCATCCTCAAGCCCTTGTCAGGCGTTCTCAGTGGTTTGCGGGCCTATGCAGGCTCCGCGCTGATGGGCGATGGTTCCGTGTTGATGGTGCTCAACACCAAGGAGATGCTCTGATGGCCATCGACTACCGTGACCACGAGGTGGTGTTCACCGACATCGTAGGTGTCGAAGACGCTGAATTGCTGCTGGCCTGGTTGCAGGAGCACGGGTCGGCTCAGGCGGACTTTTCAGGATGTGCCCACATGCATCCCGCCAATCTACAAGTACTCATGGCCGCGCAAGTGCGCGTGGCCGCTTGGCCTGCCGCCGGTCCTCTGGACACGGCTCTGCGCAGCGCCTTTTCCAACGGTTAGCAAGGAGATAGTGATGGCTAAAACAATCATGATCGTGGACGACTCTCTCACGATGACGATGAGTGTGAAAAGCAGTCTGGAAATGAACGGCTTTTCGGTGCAGACAGCGGCAGACGGAGTTCAGGCCCTGACCAAACTGAAGGGCGGCCTGAAGCCGGACCTGATCATTACCGATATCAATATGCCCAATATGGGCGGGCTGGAGCTCATTCGCCAGGTCAAGGCGCTGCCGGGCTACCGCTTTGTGCCCATCTTGACGCTGACCACCGAGAGCGATGCGAGCAAGCGTGATGAAGGCAAAAAGCTGGGTGCCACCGGCTGGCTGGTGAAACCGGTGTCAGGCCCCGATCTGGTGAAGGTGGTCAAGCAAGTGGTGCCCGGGGCTTGATTCGCCAACGGCTTTGCCAGGAGACGCCATGTCCCAAGATCACAATCCCCACCGGCTGCAACAGGTGTTGACCACAGCCCTCACCGCATCGGGTACAGCAGCTTTGCTTTACTGGTGCGCACCGTGGTTGCACACCGCGAGCCAAGCTTTGCACGCAGACGAGAAGCGGCATGAATATGGGCTGGTAGCGCTGGCCGCAGTGGTGTTGGCCGCTGCCTTGCAGACTGTGCTGCGGCCTGCCATCCGCCGCTTTTCAACCTACCGGTCCGCTACACGAAGTACGCAATGCATCCCCACGGAGCAGGCGGCGGCCGAGTTGCGCAACGTGGCGCCCTACCTGGATGTGTTGGCCCAGCAACTCGATGGCTCGGTGCAAGACACCGAAGAGGGCGTGATGAACGTCATCAAGATTGTGGACTCGGTGTTTCAGGTTTCCGGCCACCAGTTGCAGCGCATACAGGCCTCGGAAGCCAACGGGGCCGAGCTGTCTGAGGTGGTGCGCGAAAAGCTGCAGGTCGACCAGCAACTGGGTGCCATTCTGGAAATGTTTGTCCAGGACCAGGAGCGGGACATTGAAACCAACCTCGGCCGCTTGAAGCGACTGCAGGAGGTCAAGGCGCTCAGCCCCTTGGTGGATGTGATCTCCAATGTGGCGCGGCAGACCAACTTTCTGGCGATCAACGCGGCCATCGAGGCAGCGCGTGCCGGTGAAAGCGGGCGTGGTTTTGCCGTGGTGGCAGCAGAAATCCGGGTGCTTTCCAACCGCACAGCAGAGGTGGCAGTGGACATTGCCCACCGCATCAACGCAGCCACCGAAGGCATCGACAAAGAGCTGCAGAGCGTGGAAAACCATACCGGCCGTCACTCCTCCACGGGCAATATGCGCAAGGTGATGGAAGACATCTCCGCCATGCAAGAGCGGTTTGCACAGGGTTCGGCCAGCTTGCTGGAAATCGTCGAAGGTGTGCGGACCGGCCACCTGGAAATTGTGGAAAAGCTTTCCGAAGCGCTGGGGCAGATCCAGTTCCACGACGTCATCCGCCAACGTATCGAACAAGTGCAAGGCGCCATGCACGAGCTCAATGCGCACCTGCAAAGCGTGGCAGACCAGATGCACGACAAGCCCTGGGACCAAGAGGGACTGGTGTCTCTCACCCAGCGACTGGAGCAGCAGGTATCGCGCTACGTCATGGCCAGCCAGCATTCCGCTCACAAGTCGGCCACTGGCGGTGAAACGCTGGTCAGCGATGGCCTGCCCAAGATCGAGTTGTTTTAAGTGGCTGCAGCTCGCATTCTCGTCATTACCAACCGCAAAGGCGGCACCGGCAAAACGTCGATGGCGGTCAATCTCGCCAGTGAATACGCCGCCCGCGGGCGCAGGGTCTTGCTCATCGACCTGGACAGCCAGAGCCACTGTGCAGTGGGCTTGGGCGTGCCGCCCGTGCGCGGTGCGGCATCTGCGCAAAGCTTTCTGGCCGGCCAGAACAGCCTGCGCGATGCCTTGCGACTGCAGGTGCTGCCGGGCCTGGACTTGGTGCCAGCAGACCCACTGTTCAATCACAACGGTTCGGGCGACACCTCGACCGCACTGGGTGTGGCGCTGCAGGCCGAAGGCTTGCTGGAGGACTATGACCTGGTCCTTCTGGATACGCCGCCCTCGCTGGACGGCTTGCTGCTGAACGCCCTGTGCGCCGCAGACCGGGTGCTGGTGCCGTTTGTGCCGCACTTTTTGTCCGGCGAAGGCGTGCGGCAGCTGGCTCGGGTGATCTTCCGGGTAGCCAGTCGTGGGATGAACGACAAGCTCAAGGTGCTGGGTTTTGTGCCGGTGATGCTGGACACCCGCATCGGGCTGCACCGGGAGGTGTGTGAAGGGCTGGGGCACCAGTTCGGTCGCAACCGCTTGTTGCCCGGCATCCGCAACGACATCCGGGTGGCAGAAGCCTTCGGGCGGGGCAAACCGGTGCGCCAGCATGCCGCCCATTGCAGGGCGGCGCAGGATTTTGCCGTGGTTGCCGACGCGATTGACCGGATGTGGGTGAGCGTATAGACCCCATATGAAAAAATGAATTCGGTGTTTATTTGATTAAATGTATAAATTCATTGATAATTAAATAAATGATTTAAACCAAAAATTTCATTTGCTTAAGTCCGATACAACAACTGAAAAACTATTTGAATTACAACCGGAGTACTCGGCCATGACTGTAGAACGCGACGTTTTGACGACCCAGCAGGCGGCCAAGCTCTTGGGCTTGTCCACCACCTCCGTTCAGAAGATGGTGATCAACGGCGAGTTGGACGCCTGGATCACCCCCGGTGGCCACCGCCGCATCTTTCGCAGCAGCGTCGACCAACTGCTGAATTCGCGCAACGCTGGCTTGGCGGGTGTGACCGGCAATCGGCCGTTGCGCATCCTGCTGGTCGAAGACGATCCAGTGCAAATCGCGTTTTTCAAAGCATTGCTGGCGCGCATTGGTCATTCGGTGCAGCTCACCATCATCAACCAAGCGGAGCAGGCGCTGGATCATGTGCGTGCCTTGCGCCCGGACCTGCTGGTGACCGACCTGGTGATGGAGCCCATGGACGGCTTCACCTTGGTGCAAGCTATTGGCGAAGAGCCGGGCCTGGAGAGCCTCGATGTGATCGCATTGACCGCCATGTCGCCCCAGGAGATCACTGCGGATGCCCGCTTACCCACGCGGGTAGTGCGTTACCAGAAGCCTTTGAGTGCGGACCGGCTGTGCGGTTACCTCGATGCACTCACGGTGAAGTTGCTGGAACAAGAGGCGCTTTGTGCCTGATTCATGCTCCTGAATTGAAAGCTACTGACGCAGAACCTACGGGCGCACATCATTGATTTGATCCCATATTCCTGACGTACAACCTCCTGTCCTCCAGCTATGACACCCCTCTGCTCCACGCGTGCCATCCTTCCCTTGAAGGCAGGGGGAGATGCCGGCTTGCTGCTGTGTGAGCAGCCTGAAGTCCATGCGGAGGTGGAGTCCCTGCGCGCACAAGTGCTCCACATGCAAAGCCTGTTGGATGCCGGTGATCAGGCGGTGTTGAGGCTGGTGGATGCCGGTGCATGTGTTCCGGCCAATGCGTTGGCAGCCCTATGGTGGCCTCAAGCCAGCGAGGAGGAGCGGACTGAAGTGCGGCAATGGGCGCTGTCGACTCCTGGCACTATGGCTGAGAGCACCCGGATTTGGACCCATGGCAGCCGCAAGGTGCTGGCAATCAAGCGCGTGCAGATGGGGCCCGCAACGGTGGTGATTTACCTGCGCGACATCACCCAGGCCCACGATATCGATCGCATGAAGTCGGACTTTCTGTCTGCTGCAGCGCATGAGTTGCGCACTCCACTGGCTAGCATCTTTGGATTTGCCGAGTTGATGCTGGTCCGTAGTCTGGGGCCGGACAAGCAAAAGGAATTGCTGGGCACCATCCACCGGCAGGCCAAATCCCTGATCGACCTGATCAACGAGCTGCTTGACCTTTCACGTATCGAAGCCCGTCAGGGCAAAGACCTCACCATCGTGCCTTGTCCCTTGGGTACGTTGGTGGCAGGCACATTAGGCGGTTTGCATTACAAGCCGGACAAGCACCATGTGGTGTGCGACCTGCGGCACGCCGGATTCAGTGTGCTGGCAGACCCGGAGAAGACCCGGCAGGCGCTACTCAATGTGCTGTCCAATGCCGTGAAATATTCGCCCCTCGGAGGCACCGTCACCATTTCCACCGCACTCAGAGGGGTAGGTGGGCAACAGCAAGTGGGGGTGACAGTGCGCGACCAGGGCATGGGCATGGATGAGGCCCAATGCAGCCGCGCATTTGAACGCTTCTACCGTGCCCACCCGCTGGGCGACATTCCCGGAACCGGTTTGGGCCTCAGCCTGGTGCAGGAAATCATGCAACTGCAACACGGTGAGGCCGAGCTGAGCAGCGCGCCGGGTGCAGGCACCACAGTCACTTTGTGGTTGCCGGCGCAAGAGCAGTTGGTCGGTGCCAGTGAATGTCCAGACCACACCTTGATGCACTGAGCAGTCATGCGAAAAATTCAGAGCAACGATGAACTCATGACCACCCGCGAGGTGGGCGAGGTGCTGGGTGTGGCCGTGCGCACGGTGCAGCTATGGGTGGAGTCTGGGGTGCTGCCTGCCTGGCGTACGGCCGGCGGACACCGTCGCATTGCCCGCAGCGCGGTGGACCGGCTCACCCGTGAGCGGGCCGACATGCTGGCGCCGGTGGTGCATGGAGCCACTGCGCCACCCACACGAGCCTTGCGCCTGCTGGTGGTGGAAGACGACGCTGATTTACTCCAACTTTTCTCCATGATGGTGGAGGGCTGGCGCTTCCCGGTGGAGCTCAGCACCGCCAACGACGGTTTTCAGGGGCTGGTGCGCATTGGCCAGTGGTTGCCTGACATGGTGGTGACCGACCTCAACATGCCCGGCATGAATGGCTTTGAAATGGTGCGCTCGCTCAAGAAGGGGGGCGCTGATTACGCCAACTTGCAAATCGTGGCGGTAACGGCTCTGAGCACCGGCGATGTGGCCGACCGGGGCGGCTTGCCCGAAGGCACCGTGGTGTTCCAGAAGCCGGTGGACTTCTCGGCGATTGAAGATCTGGCCCGCAGCCGCCAGATGACCCTGCGCTAGCCTACTGCACTGCTAGCGACTCGCCGCGCATGACAGCGGCATAGCCATCAGGCCGTAGCCGCCATATCTCCATAGGTTTTAAGCCTCTGCCAAAGGAATCCACAAACTGGCTGTGGTGCCTTCGCCGAAGGTGCTTTGCAGGGTGGCGCGGCCTTTGTGCAATTCGGCGATTTCCTTCACCAGACTCAAGCCCAAGCCCGTGCCCGGAATATTGCCGGAGGCGTCTGCGCGATAGAAGCGCTCGAATGCGCGTTCCAGTTGCTCCGGCGTCATGCCTATGCCCTGGTCCCGCACGTCAATGACGGCATAGCGCACCCCCTCGTCCTCTTCGGTGCGGACGGTGAGTGACACATCGCCGCCTTGGGGCGAATACTTGAACGCATTGGCCAGCAGATTGGTCAGGGCCTGTTGCATCTTCTCGGGGTCCATCAGCACCTGCAGGGCGGGCAGGGCATCGTGTAGCACCGGGCGGTCCGTGTCTTTGAGCATCAGCCCTTGGATGCAGTGCTGAACCATTCCATCCAGCGGATGTGCGGCGATCTGCATGTCCAAGCCACCTCTGGACTCAATGCGAGCCAAGTCCAGCAGTTCGTTCAGCATTTTCACTAGCAGGCCGGTTTGCCGGTGTATGGTCTGCAGCATGTCGGTCTGCCGCTCTGGTGTGAACTTGCGGCGCGTCAGCAGCTCGGAGAAACCGAAGATACTCACCATGGGGGTGCGCAGTTCGTGTGCCGCGGCAGTCAGGAACTCGCTCTTCATGCGGTCTACCTGGTCTTCATGCGTCACGTCACGGAAGTACAGAATGGTTTCGCGCCGTCCTGCTTCGTTGCGGCGCGAGCGCGCCTGCACCACGCGGCGTTGGGGGCGTGCGAGTTGCAGCTTTTCTTCCCAGGATGCATCAGGCTGATCGCCCCGCATGGTCGGGAGGGCCAGGCTCTCATCGCACAGGGAGAGCAGTTGTTGCTCAAACTGCGAAAGGCTGACGGGCGCAGACCCCAGTTTGCCGAGTCCTGTCATCCTCTCAAAAGCCGGATTGGCAAACACCAGTTGGTCTTGCGCATCAAACATCACAAAGCCGTCCGGGCTCAGGCTGAAGATGGCGTCCAGCTGGGCGCGGCGTTCCGCCATGGCCTCTTCGGCGCGCACCCGCGCGGTGATGTCCGACACGATGCCGACAAAGTGCGTCAATGTGCCTTTGTCTGACATGACCGGAGACAAGGATACCTCCGCGATTTGCACTTCACCGTTTTCGAGTTCACGGTGGATGGTGACGTTGGCGTTGCGGTGTTCGCGCACGGCCA
>RFQA01000120.1 GCA_009925925.1 Betaproteobacteria bacterium | reverse complement strand
CTTTAAGCCGTGCTCCGCAGCAAACAGCTGCAAGTCGGGCAGGCGGGCCATGGTGCCGTCGTCTTTCATGATCTCGCAGATCACCGCTGCAGGGCTGCAGCCGGCCATGGCGGACAGATCGCAGCCCGCTTCGGTGTGGCCCGCGCGCATGAGGACACCGCCGTCCACCGCTTGCAGGGGAAAAATGTGACCGGGTTGCACCAGGTCCGCGGCGACTGCGTTTTTGGCCACTGCCGCCTGCACGGTCTTAGCGCGGTCGGCTGCCGAAATGCCGGTGGTCACGCCTTCTGCAGCCTCAATCGATACCGTGAACGCGGTGCTGTACACAGTGCCGTTGCGTGCAGCCATGGGGGGCAGCTTCAAATGTTCGCATCGCTCGCGGGTGAGGGTCAGGCAAATCAGGCCACGGCCGAATTTGGCCATGAAGTTGATGGCTTCCGGCGTGACATGGTCTGCCGCCAATACCAGATCGCCTTCGTTTTCGCGGTCTTCCTCGTCCACCAGAATGACCATGCGCCCGGCGCGCATGTCGGCAACGATGTCTTCAACAGGGGAGATGGGCACGGGGGAGAGGGAGGTCATGCAGAAGGGCTTTCCAAAACTTGTTCTAAGGCGGGGCCCTGAGGATGCGGCGCTCCTGCAGGATGCACGGTACCTCAGTAGTAACCCCCGATTATCGCCGCTTTCACCCCTCTGCTGGCGTCGGCCTGCAGTGAGCCGTCTGCAATAGGGGTATCAGTCCAGCGAGGCGCTCCAGCGCTCGTTCCAACCGGTTTGCAAGGCGCGCCGGTCCCGTTTGGTGGGGCGTCCGCCTGCAATCGTATGTGCGGGCTCCGGACTCAGGCGCTGTTGTTCGGCGGCGGCCAGGCGTTGTTGAATGCTTTCCGGGGTTTCGGCATACATCAACTGTGCCACCGGTGCCGGCCCGCGTTGCTCGCTGATCAACAGTACCTCGACGGTGCGCTTGACCTTGCCTTGCCAGATGGTGAGGGTGTCGCCGGTTTTGACTTCTTTGGCGGGCTTGACGTCCCGCCCCTCCCATTGCACCCGTCCCAGGTTGACTTCATCGGTCGCGAGTGAACGGGTTTTGAAGAAGCGGGCCGCCCACAGCCATTTGTCGATCCGGGTGCTTTGCATGCAGGTGTTGTTCAGGACAGGTGGATGGGTAATCGTACACAAGCGTCCAGACCTGTGCAGGCGTTACCGGAATACCGGTTGTTGAGCTGGATGGTGCCGCCCAATGCCATCACCATTTCGCGGGTGATGGTGAGGCCCAACCCCGAGCCGGAATGGGCGCTACCGGATGCAAAGGGCTGAAACAGGCGCATGCGCAACGCGTCGGAAATGCCGGGGCCGCTGTCTGAGATGGTCAACTCGGCCTGGCCGCCTTCCTGCTGCAGGTGGATGTGCAAACGGCCTCCCTCCGGCGTCAGTCGGATTGCGTTGTGGATCAGATTTCGGGCCATTTCCCGAAGCATCCACTCATGGGCAAGCACCAAACAAGGCTCTGTGGCCAAGTCAAAGTCCAGGTCTTTCTCGGCGATCAAGGCGGAAAGGTCGAGTGCAATGGCCCGCACGGGTTCGGCCCAATCCATGGCGGCGAAGTCCTGTTGCTGGCGCACTTGCTCGACCTTGGCCAGTGACAACATCTGGTTCGCCAGCTGGGTAGCCCGGTCCACCGTGGCTTCTATTTCTTCCAGCCCTTGCCGTGCGGGAACGTCCCCCCGCAAGGCGGATTGCACTTGCACCTTGAGCACTGCCAGCGGCGTGCGCAGCTGGTGGGCAGCGTCGCGCACAAAGCGTTTCTGGTGGTCCAGCAAGTGCTGCAGCTTGTGCATGACGTGGTTGGTGGCCACGGCCAGTGGCTGGATTTCGAGCGGGAGTTCTGCCGCAGGGAGGGCCGTCAGGTCGTCTTCGCTGCGTTGCTCCAGCTCTTCACTTAACTGGCGCACAGGCCGGGTTGCCCGGTCCACCATAAAAAGTACGACACCGGTGATCACGGTGATCAAGAACAGCTGCCGCTGCAAGGTGTCCAGCAGAATCTGTCGCGCCAGCGTGTGGCGCAGTTCCAGCGTTTCAGCGACCTGCACCATGGCCATGGTGCGTTCCCTCCCGCTGGCCACTGGCTGCAACAACACGGCCACCCGCACAGCATCGCCGCGGAAAGTGTCGTCATAAAAGTCCACCAAGGCCGCATAGGGGCCTTGGGAAGGAATCTTGCCGGTCCAAATGGCCAGGTCTTGCTCACCATCGACCCATTGCCCCTGGGCGTTAGATACGCGGTAACTCATTCGGCTGCGGTTATCCGCTTCAAAGGCTTCCAAGGCCGAGTAAGGCACCTGGGCACGCAGGCGTGCATCACTTCCGTGACCTTCAATATCGAGCAGCTCACCAATCGCTTTGGCCGATGCGAGCAGGGTCCGGTCATAGGCCGTGTTGACTGCAGAAAGGGCTTGCCGGTACAGGCTGATGGTGTCCACCGCCACAAAGAGCAGGATGGGAATCAGAATGCCCAGCAGCAGGCTTTTGCGCAGGGACGGTATGGTGCCATTAGCTGCCATGTCACTCCGCCCTGAGCAGGTAGCCCAGCCCGCGCAAGGTGACCAGGCTCACCCTGGTGGCGGTCAACTTTTTGCGCAAACGATAGACCACGACTTCGATGGCTTCGAACTGCACATCGGCTTGCCCGGGAAAAACCACTTCAAACAGGCGTTCCTTGCTGACCGCATGGCCGGGCCGGGACATGAGCGCGCCCATCAGAGCCAGCTCTTTGGGCGTGAGGTCCATCACCTGGTGCCGGTGGTAGATGGCGCCACTGCTCCGGTCCAGACGAAGTTCACCCACCTGCAGGTCGCTGCTTTGTGGTAGCGGGTTGTCGGCGTTGCGGCGGTGCAAGGCTCTGACACGGGCTTCCAGCTCGTCGAGGTCAAATGGTTTGGGCAGATAGTCATCTGCGCCGGCATTCAGCCCCAGCACCTTGTCCCCCACGGTGCCGCGCGCAGTGAGAATGAGCACCGGCGTGCGCAGGCCATTGCGGCGGGCCTGTTTGAGCACATCCAGACCATCGACTCCTGGAAGACTCAGGTCCAGCACCACGACATCAGGCTGCAAGTCGGTCCATTGTTTTAGTGCAGCCGCACCATCGCTGCAGACGTCTACCCGCATCTGCGCGCGCACCAGACTGCGTTGCAGCGTGGTGTGCAGTGCGGGGTCGTCTTCAATCAAAAGAAGGTGCATGGAATGAAGCAGGGTGCGGGTTTTACGGGTTTCCCCTAGGGTTTTTGGACAGCCGATTGACAGCCACGGCCCGCATCATAGGGCTTGCAATCAACCATAGGAGACTCCCCATGCGTCGCGATACCTTCCTCAAATCCATGGCCGTGATGGCCGCAGCCGGTGCCTTGCCCATGACGGCACGCGCCAGTGTCAACCTGAAGATGATGATTCCTGCCAACCCCGGTGGCGGTTGGGACGGTACAGGCCGCGCCTTGGGCAAAGCCTTGATTGACGCCAAATTGGCTGAAACCGTGCAGTACGACAACAAGGGTGGCGCTGCCGGCGTGATCGGTTTGGCGCAATTTGTGAACTCTGCCAAGGGCGACCCCAACGCACTGATGGTGATGGGCGCTGTGATGTTGGGCGGCATCATTACCGGCAAGCCAGCCATTTCCCTGGACAAGGCAACTCCCATTGCCCGCCTGACCAGCGAGTACAACGTGTTTGTGGTGCCTGCGGATTCCCCCTTCAAGACCATGAAGGACGTGGTCACCCAGATGCAAAAAGACCCCGGCAGCGTGAAGTGGGGCGGTGGTTCCCGCGGATCCACCGAGCACATCTGCGCGTCCATGCTGGCCACCAAGGTCAACGTGGACCCCAAGAAGGTGAACTATGTGGCCTTCCGTGGCGGCGGCGAAGCGACTGCAGCGATTCTGGGCGGCAACGTGTCGGTGGGCGGCAGCGGCTACAGCGAGTTTGCGGAGTACATCACCGCCGGCAAGATGCGCCCCATCGGTGTGACCTCTGAGAAGCGCCTGCCCGGACTGGCCAACGTACCGACCATGAAAGAGCAGGGCTACGACGTGGTTCTGGGCAACTGGCGCGGTGTGTATGGCGCGCCCGGCATCACAGCGGAGCAACGCGCAGCCCTGACCGATTTGATCGTCAAAGTATCCAAGACCAAGGGCTGGGCAGAGGCACTGGAGAAGAACGGCTGGACGCCTGCGCTGTTGACCGGCAAGGCATTTGACGATTTCGTAGACAGCGATTTCGCCAGCTTGCGCGGCATCATGCACCTGTCCGGAATGTTGTCATGACCCAAGCGCTGAAAGCGCGGCAGGAAGCTGCCGTGGCAATCGGCGTGCTGCTCCTGGCTCTCGGGCTGGGGGCAGGCGCCTGGATCATTCCTTCCGAGGCGGGGTATGCGGGCATAGGCCCGGACTTCCTTCCTTGGCTGGTCTCAGGTTCGCTGCTGTTGTGCGGCGTGGGCATGTTGTGGGAGGTTCGTACCGGTGGTTTCCGAAACCAGGATGAAGCCGAAGGCGACGAACAACCCTACTGGCCCGGTTTCATCTGGATGTCTGCGGGACTGTTGGTGAACGCCGCAGTCATCACGTTGATCGGGTTCATCTTCAGCTGTGCCATTTGCTTTGCCATGGCGTCGCGAGGAGCCCGTCTGGCCCAAGGCCAGTCGCCAGGCGGTGTTCGTTCTTGGGTGATTGATGTGGTGGTCGGATTGGCCATCGCTGCACCGGTGTATTGGTTGTTCACGCAGTTCCTGGCTATTGGATTGCCCGGGCTGACGCAAAGCGGGTGGTTGTAATGGATATCTGGAATCAGCTCCTACAGGGCTTTGTCACGGCGGGTACGCCAATCAATCTGCTGTGGGCCTTTGTGGGTCGGGCCTGCCACTGCCGTGGCCATGCTGTTGCCTATCACCACCAAGGTGGATGCAACTGCGTCCATGATTTTCTTTGCCGGCATTTATTACGGCGCGATGTACGGTGGCTCAACCACATCCATCTTGCTGAATACACCCGGAGAAACCGCCAGCATGGTTACGGCCATGGAAGGCAACAAGATGGCCAAGAGCGGCCGTGCGGGTGCTGCTTTGGCAACGTCCGCCATCGGCTCCTTCGTGGCGGGGACGATTGCCACGGTGGTGGTGACCTTGTTTGCACCTTTGGTGGCCGAATACGCTGTGAGGCTCGGACCGCCCGAGTATTTCTGCCTGATGTTGCTGGCTTTCACTACCGTGAGCGCCGTGCTGGGTCAAAGCACGTTGCGGGGTTTGACTGCTTTGTTCATTGGCCTTGCTGTGGGTTTGGTCGGCATGGACCAGATTACCGGCCAAGCACGCTACACAGGCAACATTCCCGAGTTGCTGGATGGCATTGAGATCGTGTTGGTGGCGGTGGGCTTGTTTGCGGTGTCCGAAGCCTTGCACTTCGTTTTGTTCGAAGGCAAGGTGGTGGAGTCCGAGAACAAGATGAGCCGCGTAACCATGACCGCCAGCGACTGGAAGCGTTCGATTCCGGCTTGGATCCGTGGCACGGCCATCGGGGCACCTTTCGGTTGCATTCCCGCTGGTGGCACTGAAATACCCACTTTCCTGAGTTATGCCACAGAGAAGAAGCTGGCCAAGGGCGAGAATCTGGCCGAGTTCGGTACCAAGGGAGCCATCGAAGGTGTGGCCGGTCCCGAAGCTGCCAACAATGCCACGGTGACCACGGCCCTGATTCCGCTGCTGACCTTGGGCATTCCGGTGTCCAACACTACCGCGGTGTTGTTGGGTGCTTTCCAGAACTACGGCATCCAGCCCGGCCCCCAGTTGTTCAGCAGCTCGTCGGCCCTGGTCTGGGCCTTGATCGCCTCGCTCTACATCGGCAACGTGATGTTGCTGGTGCTGAACCTGCCCATGGTGGGGTTGTGGGTGAAGTTGCTCAAAGTGCCCAAGGCCCAGTTGTACGCCGGCATTCTGATTTTTGCCACCGTGGGTACCTACGGCATGCGCCAGAGCGCGTTTGACTTGGTCTTGCTGTACGCCGTGGGCGTGTTGGGCCTGGTGATGCGCCGCTTCAGCTTCCCGACCGCGCCGGTGATTGTGGGCATGATCCTGGGCCCTTTGGCAGAAGCGCAGCTGCGCAATGCCATGTCCATCGGCGAAGGCAGTGCCATGATCTTCTTGCAGCGTCCGATGTCAGTGTTTTTGCTGCTGGTGGTGTTGGCTGTGCTGGTGTTGCCACGCGTGCTCAAGCGCTTCCAGAGCAAGGCAGTTTGAAGGTCGTTTTATGGTCAATTAGGCCGTTAGCGCCCATCTAATATGCGCGAGTAGCTATCAAAATAGTAGCGATCAAACGGGGCACCTTGGTGCCCCGTTTTATTTTGGACAGAGGCTAGGAGGCTTGATGCTGGCGTCTTCGCAAAATGCACCCGGCGGATGCTAATCTCCGTCCATGGCAATGAAATGGAACTCAACTTGGCTGCGCATGGCACTGACGGCTGTGTGTTGCACCTGCAGCGTGGGCGCATACGCTGATACCGTGACGGTTGCTGTGGCTGCAAATTTCAGCAGCACGGCGCAAAGAATAGCATCGGATTTCTCGCGTGCATCAGGCCACGAGGTCAAGCAGGTGCCAGGTGCTACCGGCAAACTGTACGCACAAATCAAAAACGGTGCCCCCTTCCATGTGCTCCTTTCTGCGGATGATGAAACGCCCGCGCGGCTGGTCAAAGAGGGCGGGGCGCTGGCCTCCAGCCAGTTCACCTATGCCACGGGGCGTTTGGTGCTTTGGAGTGCGCAGACCGGCTTGGTGGACAACCAGGGACAGGTGCTGACCACCTCTTTCACGCGTTTGGCCATCGCCGACCCTAAATTGGCGCCTTACGGCGCTGCAGCGATGGAGGTGCTTGCCAAACGGGGTCTGCTGCCGTCGGTGCAAACCCGCCTCGTGCAGGGGGAGAGCATTGCCCAGACCTACCAGTTTGTGGCAACAGGCAATGCACCGCTGGGTTTTGTTGCGCTGTCCCAGGTCATGCGCAATGGCCAGATAGATCAAGGCTCCGCCTGGCGCGTTCCCGCAGAGTTGCACCAGCCTTTGCGCCAGGATGCGGTGCTGCTGCAGGCAGGTGTCGGCCAGGCTGCTGCTGTCGCATTCCTCGACTACTTGCGCAGCGACGCGGCCCGCAAGGTGATGCAAAGCGCCGGCTACGAATAGGTCCCCGTGATGCCCGACTTCCCTCTGACTCTGGACGATGCGCACGCCATCTGGCTGACGCTCAAACTGGCCACGGTCACGACAATCCTGTTACTGGTGTTGGCGACCCCTCTGGCCTGGTGGTTGGCCCGTTCCGGCTCTCGCTGGAGCGGCATGGTGGGGGCCGTGGTGGCTTTGCCGCTGGTGCTACCGCCCACCGTTCTGGGCTTTTATTTGCTGGTGAGCATGGGACCGCAGGGTTGGGTGGGGCAGTTCACGCAGTGGGTTGGGGTGGGTTTGTTGCCCTTTACGTTTGCCGGACTTGTCGTCGGTTCTGTGCTGTATTCGCTGCCGTTTGCAGTGCAGCCTCTGCAAAACGCGTTTGAGGCTTTGGGTGACCGTCCCTTGGAAGCGGCCGCCACGCTGCGTGCTTCACCGTGGGATACGTTCTGGCATGTGGTGTTGCCTTTGTGCAAACCGGGTTTTCTGACCGCTGCGGTATTGAGCTTTGCGCATACGGTGGGCGAGTTCGGGGTGGTCTTGATGTTGGGTGGCAATATTCCCGAATCCACCCGCGTGGTGTCCACGCAAATTTACGGGCATGTGGAAGCGCTGGAATACACCCAGGCCCATTGGTTGTCCGGCGGCATGGTGGTGTTTTCCTTGGCGGTCTTGATGCTGCTGGGCTGGCTCAATCCGCGCGGAAGCAGGTTACGCACATGAACGCCATGCCTCACCGCATCGCGCTGCAGATGCACAAACCCGGCTTCCAACTGGATGTGGATGTGCAGCTGCCAGCCCAAGGCATAAGTGTTCTCTATGGCCCTTCCGGGTCAGGTAAGACTACGCTGTTACGTTGCATTACCGGTCTGGAGCGGGCTAGCCACGCCACGGTGCAGATTCAAGGCGAGGCTTGGCAGGACGATGCACAAGGCGTTTTTGTGCCCACTTGGAAGCGGCCTTTGGGCTATGTGTTCCAGGAAGCCAGCTTGTTTGCCCATCTCGATGTGGCCGGCAACCTCGAATTTGCACGCCGTAGGGCCACGCCGCCTCGCCAAGGCAGCCCGCTGCTGACGACAGAGTTCGCTGTTCGCACCTTGGGGCTGGAGCATCTGCTGCATCGGCGGACCACAGAGCTCTCTGGCGGTGAACGCCAGCGCGTGGCCATTGCCCGGGCGCTGGCCACCAACCCGCAACTCTTGTTGCTCGATGAACCCTTGGCCTCGCTGGACGAGGCGCGCCGCCACGAGGTGCTGCCCTGGCTGGAGCGCTTACGGGATGAGTTGCAGATTCCCATGGTTTATGTGTCCCATGCCGCGGATGAAGTGATCCGGCTGGCCGACACCTTGGTCGTGCTGGAACGTGGCCGGGTCCAAGCCTGCGGCCCGTTGCAAGAGGTGTTGGCGCGCACCGAACCCTTGATTCGTATGGGTGGCGATGTGTCCAGCCTGGTGGTGGGGCAGGTTGCCGGCCATGATGATGCATGGCATTTGACAGAAGTCCGCTTCGACGCCGGCAGTTTCTGGCTCCCGGATACCGGGCTGTCAGCGGGTCAGACCGTGCGCCTGCGGGTGCTGGCGCGTGATGTCAGCATCGCGACCCGATTACCGGCCGACGTCAGTATTCAAAACGTGGTGCCCTGCCAAGTGCTGGCCGTGCGAGCCGACCAGCACCCCGCGCAGGCGCTGGTGCAACTGGACTGCGCCGGCACTGTCTTGTGGGCCCGCCTGACCTGTCGAGCAGTTGAGCAATTGGCCTTGCATCCCGGCCAGTCAGTGTGGGCCCAAGTAAAAGCGATGGCCTTGGTCCGCTAGGGGAAGGTTTTGACCTGAATAGTCAGCTTTTCGCAGCCGCCATCAGCGCCGCAAAGCCCACAAACACGCCACCCGTCAGCCGGTTGAAGGCGCGCATGACGCTAGCGCGGCGCAGGTAATTGGCCAGCTTTTGTCCGCTGGCGGCATAGACAAAGTACCAAGCCACTTCCACCACCGCAAAGGAGCTCAGCAAAATGCCGAACTGGGGCAACTGCGCGGCTTCGGGGTTCAAAAACTGCGGAAAGAATGCGGCTGCAAACAAAATAGCTTTGGGGTTGCTGGCTGCCACCAGGGCGCCTTGGCGGTATTGCGCCCAAAAACCGATGGGGCCTGTGCTTGCCGACGCAGGCACATTCGATCCCTCTGGCTGGTCCTGCACGGGGGAACGCCAGCACTGCACACCCAGGTAGGCCAGGTAGGCGGCGCCCAGCAAACGCAAAGCTTCAAACACCGCTGGAAACGCCTGCAACAGCGCCCCCAGTCCGGCCGCAGACAGGCTGAGCATCAACATCAAAGACGTCATGCAGCCCGCCATGTTGACGACGGCAGCGCGCATCCCGTCACGCGCGCTGGTGCTCATGATCAGCAACATGTTGGGGCCGGGCGTGGCAGACACCACAAACGTCATCATGACAAACAGCCACCAGGTGTGAAGCGACATGGGGAACTCCAATTTCAATAATGCGGGGGCAACTCATCGCGCAGGTTGCGCGCGGTGCCGGGTTCGGGTGCCTGCTGCCGCAGGTGCGTGAGCTCACGGATGAGCAGATCGATCTGCTCCTGCTGGCGGATGATGATCTTGTCCAGCTGGTCCAGCGTGTCTTCGAGGTAGCTCGCCTTGATCTCCAGATCGTTCAGGCGTTGTTCATTGCGGTCGTTCGGTTCCATGCAAGTATTGGACACCAAGTCAGAAGGGCTGTCGCCATTCACCTGAATGAATCGCTTTGCTCCTGATTTGATAGTACCTCGCGCATATTCCACGGGCGCCAGAGGCCAAAAATGCTTTAAATTCCCAGGCTGTTGCACCCGGGGCATTTCCGCCTTTACTGCTTGGCACCCAGTTCCAGCGCGGCCTTGCGGGAAAGTTCCCGCTCTACCGGGTCCTGATGTTCCAGAGTGGGCCAGCCACTCAGGTGGGTTTCGGTGATCTTGCACAGGGCGGTGATCCACTCGGGGTCATCGTTCAGGCAGGGGATGTAGTGGAACTCTTTGCCGCCTGCGTGCAAAAAGGCTTCGCGGGCTTCCATGTTGATTTCTTCCAAGGTTTCCAGGCAGTCGCTGGTGAAGCCGGGGCAGATCACGTCCACACGCTCCACACCGGCTTTGCCCATCTCGATCAAGGTGGGTTCGGTGTAGGGCTCCAGCCATTTGGCGCGACCCAAGCGGGACTGGAAGGTCACCTTGTATTCGTCCTTGCGCAGGCCCAGTGCCTCAGAAACCAGACGCGCTGTCTTGAAGCATTCGCAGTGGTAGATGTCGCCCAGATGCAGGGTCCGCTCGGGCACGCCGTGAAAGCTCATCACCAGCTTGTCGGGGCGACCATGCGCCTTCCAATGGCGCTGCACGCTGGCCGCCAAGGCTGCGATGTAGCCGGGGTGGTCGTGGTAATGGTTCACAAAACGCAGCTCGGGGATGGAGCGGGTTTGTTGCCCCCATTGGTACACCGCGTCAAACACGCTGGCGGTGGTGGTGGCGCTGTACTGCGGATAGGCCGGAACGATGAGTACGCGGGTAAAGCCCTCCGCCTTCAGTGCGCTGAGCTGGGAGGGGATGTTGGTGCTGCCGTAGCGCATGGCCCAGCGCACCTTGACCTGATGGTTGCGCTGCCCCAGCCAGCCTTGCAGCAGCTTGGC
>RFQA01000119.1 GCA_009925925.1 Betaproteobacteria bacterium | reverse complement strand
CGCACCGCGCCCACCGGCCGAACATGAGCTGGGATGTAACTGATGGCATAGCCAATGCGCCGGTCGTCGCTGTCATTGCCACCTGAGGCATGCACCATACCGACTTGGTGCATGCCTCAGGTGGCAATGACAGCGACGACCGGCGCATTGGCTATGCCATCAGTTACATCCCAGCTCATGTTCGGCCGGTGGGCGCGGTGCGGCCTTCGGCCTTGTGCGTGCGCGGACGTAGCCACGGTCATTTTGTTGAGGAACATCGTTTGCGTGAGCCGCTATCAAGCCAGGCCCAAGACAGTCATACCCGCGCTTTGGTGCTTTTTCGATCATTGCAAGACACCGGCTTTCAAGTGCCTGTCCAGGAGACTGCATGAATACCTCTTCAACCCGGCTTGACGCCTCAGAGTTGCAGACGCTGGTTGAGCGCTATTTTTCGGCGGTCGACCTTAGGGACACGGCTGCTACGCTGGCTTGCTTTGCACCAACGGCGCGTTTTGGCATCGCTAACTACGAGGTGTACTACCAGGGCCGTGATACCGAGGTACGCGGGATGTATGAGCGCTTGGCTGCGCGTTATGCCCGAGTTTGGCACGGCGATTTTGATCACGTCGTTGATGTGCCTCATCAGCGGGTGGCCAGCCGCTTCAGAGTGGAAAACACCACTCATGCGGGCGAGTTGCTGCGCAAGAACAACTGCAACTTTTTTGAGGTGCAAGACGGTCTCTTCGTGCGGGTTTTGGTCTACATGAGCGGCGATAACTCGCTGACATGAAGACTGCGGGGGCACCGGCACTTCAGCCTTGGCTTGCCGTCGACTGGCGCGATATCAGGTCAAGCCAGCGCCCCAGCGGTATCTGTAAGCGGGCCAGGGCGAGGGTGGCTTCGAGCAGGTCGAGGCAGTGGTCGGAGGGCCAGATGCGGCCGCTGAGGTCCATGAACTTGACGCGCAGTTCTTCACGGGTATAGGGCGATGCGTCATCGCCCCGGTTGACGCCGGCCTTGGCCAGAAGCTGTCGGCCGTCTTTGAGCTGTATCAGCACCTGCGCCGGCCTTTCTGCGGGCAGACGTTGGCTCATCGCTGGGTCATGGATGACGCGTACCTTTTGCGCCAGGGCCAGCACATCGAGCCTGCGCACCGCTTCCCAAGTGAAGCTGGACAATGCGCTGGTGCCGTGGACGATACGGGTGGCTACTGCAAAGGGCACGGAAAACTTGGCGGCCAGGGTGTTGGCAGGTGCAGGGTTGTCGAGCTCGGCGGCCAGGTAGTAGGTCTGGACCTCGACGGACTCGATCTCATCGGGCTGAGGCAGGCTTTGACTCGCGGCCAACTGTTCAATCGCATCGAGCGTTCCGTGGTTGTAGCGGCAGCAGGAGTGCATCTTGAAGTAGTTGTGCATCAGATGCCAGTTCTGGCCCAAATCGCGCACCACCGCCTCGGAGTCGAACTGTTCGGAGACGATCTGGCCCAGCAGGGAGGCCGGGCCATCGCGCTCGCCTGTGAAGCCGCATTCGGTTAGGTCCAGAGCCAGTAGGCCGTTGCGATTGCTCAGGCCCGCATAGGTGTTACGTACCAGCCCGCCTTCGAGCATGGTGCGTTTGGAGGTGGCGGTGGTCAGCGAGGAGGCGATATTGAGTGTCTCGCGCATGGCGCTTGCGTTCAGATGGGCAATGCGTGCGCAAGCTGCTGCCGCACCAATTGTACCCCAGGTGCCGTGCGGATGCATGGAGCCACGCAACTGCGAGGCCGCGCCGAGGCGCGAGCCGACTTCATAGCCAACCACCAGGCCGGCTAAAAAGTCGGCCGCATCCGCAGCGCGCTCCTGGCTCAGGGCTACCGCCGCTGGAATCACATGCACGGCCGGGTGGCCGCGCGAGTAGCGGTTACCCTCGTCCATTTCCAAGAAGGTACCGGCGGTGCCGTTGATGAAGGCGGCAGCTTCACAGCTGGTGCGCCGGCCCAAGCCAATCAGGCTGGCCGCTTCACTGGCACCCTGACGTTTGGCCAAAGCCTGCAGCTCCGGCTCGGCCGAGCCGGCGGCCACCGCCGCTAGGGTGTCGGCCAGGATCCAGCCTACCTGCTCCTTCACATCATGGGGCAGGGTGCGGTAGTCGAGGTCAGCGGCAAGCTGGCTCAGGCGGTCTAAGTAGTCCATAGTGGCATAGGGTAGCGCGCAAGACCGGCAAAGTTGGCTCTGGAAAACCCCCGCAGTGCGTCGGTCACTTGACTTATGGGACTTATGATTGCACAGTCAAATTTAATTGTCATATTTGAAAGAAAATTTGAATAATTTCCACAGCCTTTCCTAAAACCTATTTTTCGAGGACTGATCATGACATCTCCATCCCGCGTGTCTCGTCGTTTGATTTTGCAGGCCGGTGCGGCCGCCTCCGCGCTTGGCGCGCCAGGTCTCCTGTTGGCCCAGGCTCGGCCGGTCAAGATCGGTCTGGTGCATCCGGTCAGCGGCGGTCTGGCCTACAGCGGCGGGCAGGGGCGTCTGGGCTGCCAGTTGGCTATTGACGAGATCAACGCTGCTGGCGGTATCAAAGCCATGGGCGGCGCCCGTCTTGAGGCAGCATTGGGCGATTCTCAGTCGCGGCCTGAAGTTGGTGTCTCGGAAGTTGAGCGCCTGCATCAGGATGGCGTGGCCGCCTATGTCGGGTGCTTTTCCAGCGCTATTGCGCTGCCGGCTACCCAGGCAGCGGCCAAGTACAACACACCTTTCATGATCGATGTGGGCGTTTCCGACAGTATTGTCAATCGTGGCCTGAAGAACGTCTTTCGCCTGGCCCCGGGTTTTGGTAAGTGCGTCGATGACGCCATCGAAGGCCTGGGCCAGGTCAACAAGGCCGCCGGCGGCGTGGCCAAGAAGGCCGTGCTGGTGCATGAGGAGTCGGAGTTTGGTACCGGAACTGCCAAGCTGCTGGCTGGCAAACTCCCCGGCATCGGTATCGAGGTGGCCGAGGTCATCAAGCATGCCAATCCGACCCGCGACTTCACCAATGTGGCCCTGCGCATCCGCAGCCTGCGACCCGATGTGGTGATCATGAGCAACTACCAAAACGAGTATGTTTTGCTGGCGCGCACCCTACATCAACAAAAGGTCGATCTGGCGGCAATGTTCAGCGTCCTTGGCGGCGGCTTCAACTACAAGCTGGTGCAGGAGCAGCCTGATGTGGCTCAGCACATGATGGATTTCAACCACTGGTTCAACCCACGCAACCCTAAAGCGGCCGATCTTCGCAAGCGCGCAGCCGACAAAGGCGCCCTGTTCACCTTCGAGGTCTACTGCGGTTATAACTCAGTCATTCTTTATGCAGATGCGTTGCAGCGAGCCGGCACTGCTGATAAAGAAAAGGTGATCGCTGCTCTGGAGGCCAGCACCTGGGCCGATCACTTCATGCCTTACGGCGCGACCAAGTTCGTCAATGGGCAGAACCAGGGCGGCAAGGCCGTGCTGCTGCAAGCGAGCAAGACCGACATCGAGGTGGTCTGGCCCAACGAGTTTGCGGCAGCCAAGCCCATCTTCCCCAAGCCCAAGTTCAGCTGATCGAGTGCGGAGTCCGAAGGCCGCTGTCCCTGGGGGCAGCGCCCTGTGCGCACCGCCCGCCGACTCGGCTGCGTGCGCAGTATTCGGCTTTTTTTATCGAATAAGGACGAGTCCAAGTGGATCCCACCATTCTGGCCGCAGCGGCCATCAACGGCTTGCTGATGGGCGGCATCTATACCCTGGTCGCGTCGGGCCTGACGCTGATCTACGGGGTCTTGCACATCATCAACTTCGCTCATGGAAGTTTATTGATGCTGGCTATGTTTGGCGTTTATTTCCTGCTGACCAAATTGGGTATCGATCCCTATCTGGCGCTGTTGTTCATGATGCCCGCCATGTACGCAATCGGCTACTTGCTTTACCGGTACATGATTGGTAGCCTTTCCTTGGGCCGCGATGAGAACATCCTTCTCATCACCCTAGGCTTATCTATTCTGATCGAGAACCTTGCCCTGATGTTTTTCAAGGGCGATTCGCGAACCATATCACTCGCCTACAGCGACAAGATGTTCGAACTCGGACCGCTGCTGTTGGGCATGCCTAAGGTGATTTCCTTTTTTGCGTCCATGGTGCTTTGTACGATGCTGGGCCTTTTTATCACGCGCACCGATACTGGCAAAGCCATCCGTGCGGTGGCCAAGGAGCGCATGGGCGCTCGGCTGGTGGGCATCGACGTTGACCGCATCTTCGCCGTGTCTTTCGGCATCGGCTTGGCCACATTAGGCGCGGCAGCCTGCCTGTTGATGCCAATCTTTTATGTCTCGCCCTCCAGCGGGCATGTGTTTGTCATCGTCGCTTTCACTGTGGTGGTGCTGGGCGGCATGGGCAGCTTCATGGGTGCGGTGTTCGGCGGCCTGATCGTTGGCCTAACCGAATCGTTTGGTGGCTTATTCTTGGGCGAGAGCTTGGGGCAGATCGGCATTTCACTGATCTTCATCCTTATCTTGCTGTTCCGGCCCTCGGGCCTGTTTGGAGACAAGCGATGAGCGCTGCCCGTCCATCCTGGCTGGGCCATGGTCTACTGCTGCTCATTGCACTGGCCTTTCCCTTGTTTTTTAGCTCGCCCTTCATGGTCAATTTTGGCGTGCTGGCGCTGTTTTACGCCTTCATAGGCCAATCCTGGAACATCGCTGGCGGTTTTGCCGGCCAGCTTTCTTTCGGCCATGTGGCTTTTTTTGGCGTTGGCGCCTACGCATCGACCGTGGTGCAGATGCGCCTGGGCTGGAACCCCTGGCTAGGTCTCCCAGTCTCTGCGCTGGCAGGTGCTGCAGCCGGCTGGCTGATCGCGGTACTGTCCTTCAGGGCAGGTCTGAAGGGCTCGTATTTCGCGCTGATCACGCTGGCCTTCGCCGAGGTGTTTCGCATAGTTGTCAATTCTGTGGAGGTGACCGGCGGCGGTCTAGGTATGCTCATTCCCATGAAGCAGGCCGCTGCCAACTTTCAGTTTGGTGACCGACGGGTTTTTTACTTCATCATTCTTGCGCTGACGGTGGCCTCGGTGTTGTTGGCCCTGTGGCTTAAGGCCTCTCGCTTTGGTGCCCGCTTGGCTGCCATTCGTGAGAACGAAGACTCGGCAAGGGCCTTGGGCATCAATACCTTTGCGGAGAAGACCAAGATCATGATGATCTCGGGCGCCATTGCCGGGATCGGCGGCTGTTTTTTTGCGCAATATTTTCTCTACATCGACCCGACGATTGCATTTGGCGTCGATAAGTCGGTCGAGATGCTGCTGGTCAGCATGATTGGCGGCGCGGGCACGGTCTACGGACCGCTGATCGGTGCGGTGCTGCTGGCGGCCATCAGCGAGGTGACCCGGGCCTGGTTCACCATCCAGGGTCTGTCACTGGTGCTTTATGGTGCTTTGCTGGTGGTGATCATCGCCTACCTGCCCAATGGGTTGATTGATTTGTTCAAGCGTCGCGGCCAGCGCCCCGGGGGTTCATGATGCTCAAGGTCACCAATCTGACCAAGATCTTTGGCGGTCTCAAGGCTGTCGATGGCGCAAGTCTTGAGGTGAGCCAGGGCCGCATCGTGGCTTTGATCGGCCCCAACGGCGCTGGCAAGACGACCTTGTTTGCCTGCATCGCCGGCTTCCTGCCCATCAACCAGGGCCGTGTGGAATTGCTCGGCCGGGATATTACCGGCATGAAGGTGCATGACATCGCCCGGCTGGGCTTGGTTCGCACTTTTCAGATCACCCAGCCCTTTGCCAAGCTGACGGTGCTGGAGAACATCGCCGTCGGTTCGCACCAGTTGCATGGGCGCCGTGCAGACGCGCTGGCTCATGCACGGACCTTGGCCGAGCGGGTAGGCATGGCTGCAACCATGCTCGATCAGCCGGCGGCCGAACTGACCGTGGCTGGGCGCAAGCGCCTGGAATTGGCACGCGCCCTAGCCACCGAGCCTAAGCTGCTGCTGCTCGATGAGGTCATGGCCGGCCTCAATCCGCAGGAGATCGTAGAGATCATCAGCATCATCCGCAAGATCCGCGATAGCGGCGTCACTATTTTGCTTATTGAGCATGTGATGCACGCGGTCATGAGCTTGTCCGAACATATTTATGTGTTGTCTTACGGCAAGATCATCGCGCAGGGCGCGCCTAAAGATATCGTTAACAACCGCGATGTGGTGGAAGCCTATCTTGGGCGTGGTGCTGCCGAGCAGATGGCGGCGGCGGAGGGTCAACATGCTTGAGATCCGTCAATTGCATGCCGGATACGGCAGCATAGAAATTCTGCGCGGCGTCGATCTGGAGGTGGGCGCCGGCGAGATTGTGGCCGTCCTGGGCAGCAACGGCGTGGGCAAGTCCACCCTAAACAACAATATTTCGGCGCTCTACCGTCCGTTCTCAGGCTCAATCCGCTTTGAAGGCCAGGAGATGGTGGGTCTGTCTTCCAGCGAGGTGGTGCGCCGCGGTCTGATCCATGTGCCCGAGGGCCGACGGATTTTTCCTAACCTCAATGTGCGCGAGAACCTTGAGCTCGGCAGTTTGGTGCGCGGCAAGGAGCGGCGCATGCAGAACATCGATCGTGTGGTGGGCATTTTCCCAAGGCTGAAAGAGCGCTTTGACCAGCAGGCCGGTACGCTCTCGGGCGGCGAGCAGCAGATGCTCGCCATAGGTCGCGGTCTAATGTCCGAGCCACGCCTGCTCATCATGGATGAACCATCGTTGGGTTTGTCGCCTTTGCTGGTCGAGCAAATGTTCGATCTCATAAAGCGCATTAACGAGGAAGGCATGCCTATTTTGCTGATGGAACAAAACGCGGTACAGACCTTGGCCATAGCGCACCGCGCCTACATCATCGAAAACGGTGTGATTGCGACGCAGGGCAAGGCCGGTGATCTGGTGCGCGACCCACAATTGCGTAAAAACTATCTGGGTCTCTGAGCCATGACTGCAGACACCCCTGAATTGAGGGGCCGGCATGCTCTGGTAAGTGGTGCGGGATCAGGCATAGGGCTGGCCACGGTCCGTGCCTTGCTGGCCCATGGCGCCAAGGTGGCGGCGGTGGTGCAAAGCGATCCGCAGCGCGGCGCTCTGGCTGGACTCTTGCCCGCTGAGCTCATCCTGGTGCAAGACTTGCTTAATGATGCGGCTTGCGCCGCCTTGCCGGCCCTGGCCAGCGAGCGCCTCGGCGGGCTCGATGCGCTGGCTTGCTGCGCCGGCATCTTCTACAAAAAGGGATCGGACGATACCCGTCTGGAGGAATGGCGCCACACACTGGCGCTCAATCTGGATGCCACTTTCATCCTGACCCGAGCAGCAATTGCGTCTATGCGAGCCAAGCGGCGGGGCGACGCCGCCGTAGTGGTGATCAGCAGCCAGATTGGCCTTGTCGGCCATGTGCGAGGCGCCGCCTATGCCGCCTCCAAGGCGGCGCTCAATGGCATGGTGCGCTCATTGGCGTTGGAATGGGCCTCCGAGGCTTTGCGCATCAATGCCGTAGGGCCCGGCCCGGTCGATACCCCCATGGTGGCAGCAACCGCTGCTGACCCGAAGGCCCTTGCGGCGATGCAGGCCACCATCCCTATGGGGCGGCTTGGCCAGCCCGAGGAGATTGGCGAGGTGGTGAGCTTTTTATTGTCGCAGCGGGCGTCTTTCATCACCGGGCAAATTCTTTGTGCTGACGGAGGCTTTACCGCACGGTGATGGCATTGCAGCAAAGTCCTCGAGCGAGGGCTGGAGCGTCGTCCGCATGTCTTCGGTTGAGATATGTGCTCCATAGACCCTGGTCCTTATTACTTGGGCTCGGGTCGGATGGCGGCTCAGCAGACCATGGTTTGGCGTGATCATGAGCACAAGCATTCTTTGAGGGTGGAAACGGTCACCAGCGACTTGCATCCTGTATTAGTGGTTCAGGCACTGCGACTCAATCCCAATGTGCTGATCGCCAAGCCTGCTATGGTGCTCGATAAGCGGCGCACTCACGTCAGCGGCGCGCGCTTCAGTGCACCCTTTTCGCCCACCCACAACGTTGAGGGCACTGTTCGTGCCGCTGCCAGCTTAACAGCGCAGCGCGCATGAGTTAGGGCTGGTGCTGGAATTTTTGGCTTCAGAAATGAAGCAGGCCCTTACCGCGGCTGCTGTCTTCAAGTAGAACGTAATGCACATTGGCTGTCCTTGGCGTTTGAGCACCGGCTTTAACCTCGCTTTTGCCTTTACACCCAACGATTGCGTGGCTCATGAGAGTTACCATTTTGTGCTCCACCACCTAATTGATAATGTGGAATCAGGGGAGTGATTAATATGGCTGTCCATGATTGGTCTTGGCAGGGGGAGTCTGCATGACTGCGCAATTGCCTAAGACCGAACACAACCAAACATTGCAGCTGTTCTTTTGATACAACTGAAAACGCCTGAAATAAACAAAAATCTGAGATGACTAAAGCCTCTACCTCTCCCAGCGTGGTACGCGCCACGGCTATGCCCGAAGGCATTATGACGGTGCCGGTGATCATCGTTGGTGGCGGCTCTTGCGGTTTAACGGCAGGAATAGCACTGCGGGGGGGCGGCACAGAATGCGTGGTGCTGGAGCGCGATGCCACTCCCACAGGTTCGACCTCCCTGTCCTCCGGCTTTATACCGGCGGCGCAGACGCGCTTGCAAAAATCCTTGGGCATTGCCGATACATATGAGCTGCTCATCGACGATGTGATGAACAAGGCCCATGGTCAGGCGCCCCGGCCGCTGGTTGAGGCCTATGTGCACGCCGTCACCGAGGCCATCGATGCGCTGGAGGCCAAGGGGCTGCCTTTTGAAATTGTCAATGGCTTTCTCTACCCTGGCCACAGCGTGATGCGAATGCATACCATGCCCGAGAAAACTGGCGCCACATTCATGACCAGGCTTGAGCAACTGGCTCAGCAGGATGGTGTGGACATTCTCACTCAAGCGCTGGTGACCGAGCTCTGGATCGACGAACAGGATCGCATCCTAGGCGTGGGCTACCGCAGGCCGGACGGCCGGCTCGAGCATTTGGGCTGCCAATGCCTGCTGCTGGCCTGTAATGGTTTTGGCGGCAATCCCCAGATGGTCAGCGAGCTGCTGCCCGAAATGGCGCAGGCGGTATTCGCCGGCCATCAGGGCAATGACGGCAGCGCAATACTTTGGGGAAGGCAATTGTGCCTGCGCATGGCTGATTTGGACGCCTATCAAGGTCATGGCTCCTGGGCCATACCCCACAACGCCCTGGTAACCTGGGCCTTCATCATGGAAGGTGGTGTACAAATCAGTGCCTTGGGCAAGCGCTTTAGTGACGAGACGGGGGGCTATTCCGAGGCTGCAATCCATGTACTTGCCCAGCCTGGCAGCATCGCCTGGAATATATTTGACGATCCCCTACTTGAGTTGTTGCGGGGCTTCCCTGATTTTCGTGATGCAGAAGCTTTAGGCGCACTGCGTACAGCAGCTGATGTTGCTAGCCTGGCAGATCTCATTGGATGCGATCGAAGCGCTCTGGTAGCCACCCTAAATGAGATTGCGCCAGGGCATACAGACCGCCTTGGTCGAACTTTCAAGCGTTCGCTCACAGCCCCATACCATGCGGTTAAGGTAACAGGGGCGTTGTTTCACACTCAGGGCGGATTAGACATCGATGCTGAGGCGCGGGTGCTCCGAGACGATGGTCTTCCCATGCCCAATCTGTTTGCCGCTGGCGGAGCTGCCCGTGGTGTGTCAGGCCGGGGGGCAAATGGTTACTTGGCGGGCAATGGTTTGCTCAGCGCAGTCGGTGGCGGCTGGCTAGCTGCCAGTGTTATCGCTCGTCAGTTGAACAAGGCCTGAACCTGAATATTTGAGAGATTGACTTCATGACTGTTTCACAAGTTCTGCAAAAACCTATAGTCTTGTTGGCACTTGGCATACACGACGTCTTGACCACTGTGATGGCCGAGCAGCTGGATTTTGAGACCCTCTTTTCATAGGCTATGGTCACCTCGATTTTCCATCATTGCGAAACACCGCAATGGACTTACCGGGCCGATCAAACTGGCGTATTCCGGGTCGGAGGATATGTGAGATGGCGCTGATCAGATCTTAGGACCCATGTACCCCCCCACTATTTGTTTTTGGATTTTGATGGTGTGCTTCATCCGGCCAACATGCCCGGGGTGGTGTTCACCCAAGTGCAACTCCTGAAGCAGGCTTTCGCGGGCAGATCCCGCAAACTGATCATCTCTTCGAGTTGGCGGTTGCATTACCCTTTGGAAGAACTCAAACAGAGGCTTCCCGAGGGCTTAGTCCATCGGGTGGTGAGCCGGACCGGACCCGCTTTGGCCGTCAAACATGCCCGTTATCAGGAAATCAAAGCGTATTTGGACCAAATACGCAAAACCCTAGCCAATTGGCGGTCGCTGGACGACGCGGTTTTAAGGTTCCCTAAGTTTTTCGAGGAATTGAACCTTTGTAACCCGAACACGGGGATGACAAAACGTATCCTGGTAGGAGAGTTATTTGTCCCTTATTCGATATCCAAATGGAGTCCCAGAGATAAATCTTTCAAAGCTTTGCTCAATAACCATTCAATCGGGAAATACAAAAAGGTCGCCCCGACTTTCTGAAAGTTTTCAAGTTGCGACCAGTCAGCGGGCATTCCAAAGCGTTTACCCGCTGCATGTAAAGTTTTGCTGACTCGCTCTACCGCCTCCAGAACATCGGGGGTCTTGCCACCGCGCTGCCCAGTCATGCTGTAAGCCAAGTCATTGGGCCCAATTAGGTAAGCATCAACACCTGGTACCGCCATGATGTTTTCAAGATTGGCGACAGCTTCAACAGTTTCGATTTGCACGATCACCGATTTGTCCTGTGCTTTGGGTCCACATGCATATCGAACGAGCTCTACTACATCTGCAGCATCTTGAGCATTGTTGATGTG
>RFQA01000118.1 GCA_009925925.1 Betaproteobacteria bacterium | reverse complement strand
AGGTTGTCGATCATCAGGCGGTAATCGCACTGGATGTGAAACAGTCCGCCGCCATAAGCCCAGTCAGGGCTATTGGCCCATTCCAAGGGGTGTTTTTTCTGCTCGTCGGCTTGCGCGGGGTCGCCTGGCCATACCCAAATAAAGCCGTCGCGCTCCAGCACGGGGTAACTTTTGATGGCTGGAAAACCGCCCACCCGCTGCCCAGGCATGTGCACGGCCTTGCCGTCGTAACCCATTTCCAGGCCGTGATAGCCGCACACCAACTTGCCCTCGCACACCTGCCCCAAAGACAGCGGCGCGCCGCGGTGCGGACAAAAGTCTTCCAAGGCATGCACCTGCCCCTCTGCCCCCCGGTAAAACACAATTCGCTCGCTGCAAATGGTGCGTCCCAAAGGTTTTTCGTCAATTTCATTAGGCATACAGGCCACATACCAAGCGTTTTTGGGAAAGGTGGCAGGTTTGGATGAAATCGGAGCTGAAGATGTGGTCATGAGTTTGGGGTTGTTCAATCAAGAATGAAGCGCTAACAAGCGGAGCACTGCACAACATAGTGTGCACGCTATTGCCGCATGATCAACGGGTCGTCCACCTCGTGGATGTCATATACAAAGTATTCGGTCTCGCCAAAGCAGGTGGTGGGCACAAAGCGGTGCTGCTGGTAGATCAGCACCACGCGGCGTCCAGCCAAACGGTTGATTTTTTCGGCAGTGGCATCTTCGCGCACACTGAATTTGAATTTTTCCGGAATGGCGCCGGGCATGGTGACCATGGCCAGTTCACCCTCCCAGGTTTTGCAGAACCAACCTTTTTTAGACAGCTTTTGTAAATAGCCCGACCGCTCACCTTCGGAGTAGCTGAAATGAAGCGTCAGCCACAGCCAGGCTCCGGCCAATAGCAAAAGGGTGAACACCAAAAGAAGCACAAAGCGAAGGGCTTTGGATATGAAAGCGCTGAAAGTGGGGTTCATAAAGGGCGTGGCTTAGTGTAATTAGGCGGTGGCGGGCATAAGCTCCATGGCCAAGCACAAATCGGCCCAAGCTTTGGCTTTGTCCTCAGGGGCGCGCAGCAGGTAGGCGGGGTGGTAGCTCACCACCACGGGCACACCTTGGTAGTGGTGCACTTGGCCACGCAGTTTACCCAGCGGCAAGCTGGCCACCTCGGGCAAGCTTTGTTGCAGCAAAGACTGGGCCGCAAATCGCCCCAGCGCCAAAATCACCCGGGGTTGCACCAAGGCCACTTGCTGGCGCAAAAACGGTTCGCACTGCAAGACTTCTTGCGGGGTTGGGTTGCGGTTGGATGGAGGGCGGCACTTGAGCACATTGGAGATAAACACGCCGTGCGGCCCCGTGGCTCCTCGGTGCAGCCGCATGGCTTTGAGCATGTTGTCCAGCAACTGCCCGGCTTGCCCCACAAAAGGCTCGCCCTGCAGGTCTTCATGCTCCCCCGGCGCTTCGCCCACTACCATCCAGCGGGCTTGCGGGTCGCCTGTGCCAAACACGGTGCGGGTGCGGCTTTGGCACAAACCACAAGCCTGACAACCTGCCACCGAGGTTTGCAGAGCGGCCCAGTCCAGATGGCTTGCGGAAGGCAAAGAAGGGGGTACTGGAGCTTTTTGTGTGGTTTGTGTGGTTGACATTGCTGCTGGTTTCTGTACCTCTGGCAATTGAGGCACTGAAACGGCGGACTCCGTGCTGGGCCAACCCAGGCCTAAGCCCATTTCTGCCAGCATGGCGCGCTGGCGGGCGTCCAGCGCCAATTGGGGTGGCACCGCTGGGGGTGGTGTTGCTGGCGATGCAGTGGGTTCGGACAGGGTCGACGCGGTCATGTGTGCATTGTCACAGCTTGAGGCTCATCACCACCGCATCTTCGCGCCGGTTGGGCGCCAAGGGATAGTACTGTTTGCGAACACCCATAGGCACAAAACCAAAACGCCGGTAGACCTCCAGAGCGCGTTGGTTGCTCACGCGCACCTCCAGCCACAACTTAAGGGCACCTTGGCCTCGCGACCACAAAACCAAGCCTTCCATCATGAGCCGGGCCCAACCCTGCCTCTGAAAATCTGGCGCCACCGTCAGGTTGAGCAAATGCACCTCTTCCACGCCTTTCATGGCCACCACATAGCCCAACACGTTCGGGCCGGCACACAACATTTGCGCAGGGTACGCGCTGCGCAAAGCGTCTGCAAAGTTGCCGTGCGTCCAGGGGTGGGAATAGGCCTGCTTTTCAATCTCCAACACCTGTTCAATGTCGCCCTCTTGCAGGGGCCGCCACGCCACCTCAAGTGGCGCTGCCGCAGAGTCTTGAATAGGTAGCGCAAATGTTGCGATCAGGCTCATCTGGGTTGTGGGGCGAGCTGCACCATGCGCTCGGCGGTGGTTTGAGCTACTTTGTCTCGCACATAGCGCGGCAGGGCTTGATCAGCGGTTACGGCCAGGCCTTCGGCCCAAAGTACGGGAGCCAAGCGCAGCATGGCGGTGGCGCTGGGCACGGCCGTGAAGCAGTGGCTTAAAGCGCTGTCGGGCAAGTACATGCGATCGCTGTGAGTCACGAAGGCATTCCCCACCAAATGGGCCGGTGCTGGCGACAACATGCCCGCTCCAGGTTTTGGCATGTGCATTTCTGCCCAGTAGGGGGCCACCTGCTCAGGGGCCATCAAACGCTCTGACCCCAGCGCACTCCAGCGGCCTTGGGTCCAACACAGCTCAACGGCGTAAAGTTCACCCATGCGGGCGTCAAGCAAAGCCAACACATGCCCATGCGATGCTGGGCTGAGCTGGTGCGTGCTGCGGGCGTCTTCGGCCACCGCCCACAAAGTGGATACGGGCAGCAACGGCACCCCCGCACCAAACCCCATGCCCTGCGCCACCGAGCAGGCTGTGCGCAACCCCGTAAACGAGCCGGGCCCTTGGCCCCACACAATGGCCGTGAGCTCTGAGAGGCGCACTTGTGCCTGAGCCAACAGGTCTTGAATCACCGCAATCAAGGTGCCGGACGATTTCGCCCCCCCTGCGCCTGTGAACGCCCACACGCGGTCCGCCACCGAAACCGCCACCGACATGGAGTCCGTGCTGGTGTCTAAGGCTAAAAACTTCATACTCATGAACAGATCACCCTAACCAACCCATGGGTTGATCACCCTGATGTTGGCAGCTTCGAAAGGCTTTGTATCGCGTGAGGCCACCATAAAACCCCGCGAACTGGCAATGGCGGCAATGTACCCATCCGGGGTTGGAAAACCTCGTCCAGCGGTCTTGGCTACAACCGCCAATTCGGCGTAGCACCGCGCAGCATCCATATCGAATGGAAGCACTCGATCCCGAAACAGGCGCATCAGACCCTCCAGCGTTTGAGCCAACAGGTCCTTGCGCCTGCCGACCGGAAGCGCGCCTAAGCCATACAGCAGCTCGGCCACGGTGACCGTAGACAAGTACAGTGTTTCGGTCGCTTGGCCATTTAACCAAGCCCTAACAGCAGGGTAGGGCTCCGGTTTCATCGCTTCTGAAACGATGTTGGTATCCAGGACGATCATTCAAAACCCACGGGCTGCGCTGGGGTGCGGTCTCGCATCAAACCCATGGCGTCAATATCTTCATTGGACAGACCAATTTTTTGACCCAGTGCCGCCAAGGCATCACCCATGCGAACCCGCGTTTCTGGTTTAACCGCGAGGGACAAAATTTCGCGGACTTCAGCCTCAGTGCTGCGTCCATGCAGAGCAGCCTGCACCCGCAAAGCGCGGTGCACATCGTCGGGCAAATTGCGCACTGTCAGCATGGCCATAGCGGCACTCCTCTTAACTGCATTCTTTGCAGTCATTATGCAAATTTGCATGCGCCTTGGCAAATTTAGGTTTAGACTGACCGCATGTGCAAGCTACTCCTCTCCTCCACATCAAGCGCTTCAGCGCAAAGACTGATGCGTAGCTTGTTGGAGCGCAGTGGAGTGTTCCGGGCGCAAGATATGACGCGTAACATGGTGCTGGATGTGGCTTTGGTTTTAAGCGCCGCTTTATGCGCCGTTGGGGCGAGCGCCCAAACGCTTAAAACCCTGCCGCCCAAGGTGTTGCAAGCCCTGCACAAAGCGCAGGTGCCCGCCGAAGCCATGAGCCTTTTGGTGGTGGATGCGGAAGGCGCACTGCCCCCGCGCCTGAGCCACCGTGCGGAGGTGGCGGTCAACCCTGCTTCGGTCATGAAGCTGGTGACCACCTTGGCCGCGCTGGACCTGCTGGGGCCGCAGTTCACATGGAAAACACCGGTGTATGTAGACGGCAGCATCAACGCCAGCGGGACGCTGAACGGATCGGTCTATATCCAAGGTCGGGGCGACCCCAAACTGGTGATGGAGCGCATTTGGTTGCTGGTGCGACGGCTGCAAGGTTTGGGCATACGCCACATACAGGGCGACTTGGTGCTGGACCGCAGCCTTTTTGACTTGCCCCCCACCGACCCCGGCGACTTTGACGGCGAGCGGCTGCGCCCCTACAACGTGGCCCCCGATGCGCTGCTGCTGAACTATGCCTCCATGGTCATGACCTTTGTACCCGACCCCACCGCCCAAGTGGCCCGTTTGCAGGTGGACCCGCCCTTGGCCGGCATGCTGACCCCACCCACGGTGCCGCTGGCCGCAAGCCCGGCGTCTGTGGTGTCGCCTGCCGCAGGTCTGACCAACATGCAGCGGGCCGACTGCGTGGATTACCGAGCCGCCTTGCAAGCCGATTTTTCTGACCCCAACCGAATACGCTTTTTGGGGCGCTACCCCGCCGGCTGTGGTGAGCGGGTGTGGCCGGTGGCCTACGCCGACCCGGCCAGCTTTGCCGCGCGCGCCCTTGAAGGCATGTGGCGCGCCAGTGGCGGGCAGCTCAGCGGCACGGTGCGCGAAGGCAAGCTGCCCGCGCACCTTAGCCGCAGCGCACCCACATGGGAATCGGTGTCGCCGGCGCTGAGCGAGGTGGTGCGCGACATCAACAAATACAGCAACAACGTGATGGCACAGCAACTGCTGCTGACCTTGGGACTGCAACTGAAAGACAAAGGCAGTTTGGCCGCCGGGCGCGAGGTGTTGGCCGAATGGTGGAGCCAGCGCTGGGGCGCGCAAGAACAGCCCGTGGTGGAGAACGGCTCGGGCCTGTCTCGGCGCGAACGCATAACTGCTGCGGCTTTGGCGCGCATGTTGCAGTGGGCTTGGCAGTCCCCCTTGATGCCCGAGCTGGTATCGTCCCTGCCCATTGCTGGGGTAGATGGCACGCTTAAAACCCGCCCGGGCCGAGCCGCCAATTTGGGCAGCGCCCACCTGAAGACCGGCAGCCTGCGCGATGTGGTGGCCATTGCGGGTTATGTGCATGGCAATAGTAGTGGCAGTGGCAGCGGAAGCCACACCGGCAAGCGCTGGGTGCTGGTGGCTGTGATCAACCACCCCCAAGCCCATGCGGCACGCGCCGCACTGGACGCCGCATTAGAGTGGGCGCAACAGCCTTAAAACTCATGAACTTGATGAGCCCTTGGATGGACGCCTTAGGCGCAGTGGCTGCTTTATTAACCACCGTGAGCTTTTTGCCGCAGGCCATCAAAACCTGCCGCACGCGCGATGTGAGTGGCATATCGCTGATCATGTACAGCGTGTTCGCGCTGGGCGTGGCGCTGTGGCTGGTTTACGGCTGGCTGCTGGGCTCATGGCCCATTGTGGTGGCCAATGCGGTCACCTTGTGGTTGGCCCTTTGGATCTTGGGCATGAAGCTTTGGTTTGGGCGGAGGCCCTAGTCCAAAGCTAGGCAATCCTGGGCTTACTGCAACCCAATTTGCACGTTAAGCACCGCGGCCTGACCACGGTCCAGCGCTCCAAGGCAGCGCGCAATGGCGGCGGGCACTTCAGCCGGATCGCTCACGCACTCGCCATAACCGCCAAAGGCATGAGCAATTTGCTCAAAGTGGCGCTGTTGGCCCTGCAGCCGAGCCTGAAACTGGTCGGTCTGCACGGCTTGCCCTTCAGGGTACACACGCACCACCGCCTCTTTGACCGCCTGCCAACCGCCGTTGTCCAGCACCACCGTCAAAATGGGCAGCTGGTAGGTTTGGGCGGTGGCGTACACCGAGGTGGGGGTAGAAAAATGGAAGCCCCCGTCACCCACCACTTGCACCACACGGGCGTGGGGCTTGGTGGCTTTAAGCGCCAGCTTGGCACCCAATGCCATACCGCCGCTGTAACCCAGGCCGCCGCCCGCATTGCCAATAAGGCTTAAGGCTTGCGTACGCTCCACTTGGTTGAGCAAAAACGGCACATTGCGGATGGCCTCGTTGACCACCACATCGTCAGGGCGCAAGGCTTGGCTAAGCTTCGCGAAAAAATAAGGCGCCGCAATGGCGCCAGGCTGCCCCGCCTGCACGGCGGCTTTGGCCATGCCCGAGCGGCGTGCGTTGCGCTGATCACCCCAAGCCGCAATGCGCTCGGCCACCTTCTGGTGGTAGGCGGCATCGGCCCGGGAACGAACCAAGTCGGCCACCTGGCGCAGCACGGCGGCGCAATCGGCCTGCACGCGCACGTCGGTGGCAAAGCCCCACATGGGGAAGTCTTTTTTAATGGGGTCCACGTCGATGTGGATCCAACGGGTTTCAGGCTTGGGTTGGGTGAACTTGGGCAGCCACGGCACATCCACATCCAGCAGCAAACCCACATCGGCATGCGGCAAGCCCTGGCCAGGGTCAAACCCCATAAAGCAAGGGTGGGTTCGCGAGATGTTGAGGTACACGGGGCTGAATTCATAAACCTGCACACCGCACAGTAATGCCAAGTCTTCAAGGGCCGCCACGGCTTCGGGCTTGCGGCCTAAGTAAGAGGTGACCACCATGGGGTGCTGGGCTTGCATGAGCTGGTCGGCAATGGCTTGAGCGCGGGCTGTGTCTATGCCGCCCAAGGCCACGGCGCCATAACGCTCAACGCCGTAGGGTAGGGCTTGGTCATCGGCGCAGGATTCGGCCAACACCTCGCGCGGCAGGGTCAGGTAGACCGGCCCGGGCGGGTCGCTTTGCATCACAGAGTGGGCACGGCGCACCACCTCTTTGGCCACCACGCCGCTGGGCAAGGAATATTCCCACTTGACGTAAGGGCGCACCAGGCTGGCAATGTCAAACGGGTCTTGCACAAAGTGTACGTAGTTGTCGCGCGAGCCGGGCAGTTCGCCGCGCAGGGTGAACGGGGTTTTGCCGGCCATTAAAAGCACAGGCAAACGGGTACGAAACATGTTGTGCAAGCCCATGGAGGCGTTGGCCGTTCCTGCGTCCACATGCACCACCACCGCTTGGCCGCGACCCGTGATGGCGGCAAAACCGGCAGCCATGTGCACCGCCACGTTTTCGTGCGGGCACAGCACCATTTGGGGGTGGGCGCGGCCTTCTTGCTCCCAGCGGGCGAGCTCTTCAATCAGGGACACATGGTCGGTGCCCAGGTTCGAAAAAATGTAGTTCACCCCGAGGTCGGTCAGACCCTCTAAGAAATGGTGAGCAGCAGTATGGGCGACAGAACTTGTGGACATGATCAGCGTACTTCGGTGAAGTAATGTTTGGTTTGCAAAAAGTCGTTCAGGCCTTCCAGGCCATGCAGGCGGCCGTAACCGCTGTCACGAAAGCCGCCGGTTTCGGCTTCGGCAAACAGGCGGTTGTGGCAGTTGGCCCACACGGTGCCACTGCGCAACTGTTTGCCTATGCGGCGAATGCATTGCGAGTCGCGGCTCCACACGCTGGCCGACAAACCATAACGGGTGGCATTGGCGCGCTGAACCGCTTGAGCTTCGGACCCAAAGCGCTCGAGCACCAGCAAAGGGCCAAACAATTCGTTTTGGATGAACTCTGAATTCAGGTCTTCCACCTCTATCAAGCTGGGTTCAATAAACGCCCCGCGGGCCAGGTCGCCCCCCGGAATACCACCACGCAACAACACTTTTTGGGTGGCCGAGGCAGTGTCCATCAGGCCATTGATTCGGTCGCGGTTGCGCACATCAATGAGGCAACCCATTTGTGAAGCGGGGTCGTGGCCCGGGCCCACCTTAACGGCCTTGAGGGCTTGCGTGAGACGCTCGGCCACGTTGGCGTAAATGCTGTCGTGCACCAGCACGCGGGCAATGGCCGTGCACTGCTGGCCCGCCATGACCATGGCCCCGCCCACAATGGCAGGAATGGAGGCGTCCAAGTCGGCATCGGGCAGCACAATGGCGGGTGCTTTGCCGCCCAGCTCCAACGACAAACGCTTGAGCGTGCCCGCCGTGCTTTGGGCAATGAGCTTGCCCACGTGGGAAGAACCGGTAAAGCTCAGCACCTCCACATCGGGGTGGGTGCAAAGGGCTTGCGACACCACGCTAGTGGATTCCACCACCGAGTTGATGGCACCCGGCGGCACGCGCGGATCGGCCAGACACTCCAGCACGATGTTGTTGATCAGCGCGGTTTGGTGCGCGGGCTTGATCACACTGGTGCAGCCTGCCGCCATGGCGGGGCCAAGCGAGCGGATCAGCAAGGTCACCGGCGCATTCCAAGGCAGGATGATGGCGCACACGCCCGCGGCCTCACGCTCCATGGAGCTGTAGCAACCGGGCTCAATTTCCAGCACGCGACCGTTGATGTTGCGGGCCAAGCCAGCGTAGTAACGCATTTCCGAAATGCCGGCATTGATTTCGCCCAGCGCCTCGCGGCGCAATTTGCCATTGAGGGTGACCAGCCAATCGGCCATCTCGTCTCTGCGCGCCTCCATGCGGGCGGCCATGTCCATCATCACCTCGGCACGCAAACGTGGGCTGTGCTTCCAAGCGGTGTTCTCAAACGCATGCACGGCCGCAGCGATGGCAGCGTGCGCGTCGGCGGCGGTGCCCTCCGCAAATTGGGCGGCCACTTCACCGGTGGCAGGGTTGTAGCAAGGGGCTAAGGTGCCAGAGCCTTGAGCAGCGGGGACCCACTGGCCGTTGATAAGGTGGAGTGCGGTTTTCATGGAAGTTTAAAGGTGAGGATAGGGGGTAAGATTAGGGGGAAGGTAGGGGTTAAAAGAGCCCAATAACCCTCCAATATAGGGCAAACCCGAGCCCCGACTACCTCAGACTTACACCTAGAAACGGGGCCGGCTTGTCTACTTGGCGGACGCCCGAGTCAAGCGGTCGCGCACGCCGTCCCACTCGGTATCGGCCGGTGGGGCCTGCACAAAAATGTCGGAGGCGCCCAAGGCATCGAGCTCGCGCAGCACGGCAAACAGCTCGTGGGCGGCGTTTTGGGGGGCATGGGGCATGGGGCGCCACACCACGCCCGCCTCTTGCCATGGGGCGCGGCTGTAAACCGCCACTTGATTGTTTGGGTCTTGGGAGGTCGCTTGGAGCACCGCGGGTTGCAGCTGGTCCCAAGGCAGCAAGTGCACCCGCGCTGCTGGCGCGTAGTGCGAGGCCAAAGTACCCGAGGCCCGCGGCGCGGGTTGAGTCAGGCTGCCCAGTGCGGCGGCTTGATGCGCATTGAGCACTTGCACGCCGCAGGCGGCCTGAATGTCTGCGGGGGTGATGCTTCCCGGGCGCAGCAACACGGGCTGGCCACGAGTGCAGTCGATGAGGGTGGACTCAATGCCCACAGCGCAGGAGCCGCCATCGATGACGCGCAAATCGGGGCCCAATTCTTCACGCACATGCGCGACGCTGGTAGGACTGACTCGGCCAAACCGGTTGGCGCTAGGCGCGGCCACACCCCGCACCCCCACAGCCCACGCCGCGTCCAGCACGGCCTGCGCCACTGGGTGGGCGGGGCAACGCAAACCAATGGAGTCTTGGCCGCCAGCAGCCGCCTGTGCCACACCGGCACGCCTAGGAACAATAAGGGTCAAAGGCCCCGGCCAAAAGGCCCGCATGAGCTGATGGGCCACTGGCGGCACCTCACTGGCGTAATGCGCCAAGGCCGCCTCAAAGTGGGCGTGCGCCACATGCACGATGAGGGGGTGGTCGCTGGGGCGGCCTTTGGCTGCAAATATGAGCGCTACGGCCTGTACGTCGTCGGCGTTGGCGGCCAAGCCGTACACGGTTTCGGTAGGCAAGCCCAACAGATCGCCCGCTTTTAGGGCTTGGGCCGCTGCTTGAATGTCGGGGTGGGTCAAAGGGGCTTGGAGTCCACGTCAAAGTCCAGCGGCAGGCCCAACAGGGCACTGACCTGAAGGGCCACAGCACGGGCTTCTTGCGGCGTGGCCGAGGTGATGTTGAGGTGGCCCATTTTGCGGCCGGCACGCGCCTGGGTTTTGCCGTACAAGTGCAAATGGGTGCCGGGCAGTGCCAGCACGGCGTCCCAAGGCGGCATGCCTGCGTGCGCTAGCCACAAGTCGCCCAGCAGGTTGAGCATGATGGCCGCGCTGTGCAGGCGCGGCACGGTTAAGGGCAGGCCCGCCATGGTGCGCACCTGCAAGTCAAACTGCGACTGGTCGCAAGCGTCTAGGGTGTAGTGCCCGCTGTTGTGGGGTCGCGGCGCCATTTCATTGACCACCAAGCGCCCCAGCCCTTGAGCTTGGGGCGAAGCTGCGTCCAACACAAAAAACTCCACGCACAGCACACCCACATAGTTCAGCCCCTGCGCAATGTGGCGCGTGGCAGCCACCGCCTGCTGGGCCAAATCTGCCGGCACATTGCCGGGGTAAATCTCGGTCATGGCCAAAATGCCGTTGCGGTGCAAGTTGCGTTGCACCGGAAAGTGCACACAGTTGCCGTCGGCCCCACGCGCCACCAGCACCGAGCACTCGGCTACCAGAGGCAGCAGTTGCTCCAGCACGCAGGGCACGTGCTTGAGCTGCGCCCAAGCGGCTTGCAGCTCTGCGGGGTTGGCCACGCGCACTTGGCCTTTGCCGTCGTAACCCATGCGGGCGGTTTTCAAGATGCCCGGAAACAAGCCCAGAGGCACCGCTTGCAGGTCTTCTGTGTTTTGAATACTGGCATAAGGTGCCACTTTTACGGGCACGCCCTTGGCATCCAAGCAGCGCTGGAAGTGGGCTTTTTCCTCAATGCGGTCTTGGGCAACAGCCACGCTCGCCGCAGTTGGGGCCACAGGCCGCTGGCGCGCCAGCTGTTCTAACGCGGCAGCGGGGACGTTTTCAAATTCGGTGGTGATGGCATGCGAGAGCTGCGCCA
>RFQA01000117.1 GCA_009925925.1 Betaproteobacteria bacterium | reverse complement strand
CGATTGCGGGTTGTCACGCCCCAGACGGCATTCTTGAGATGGTTGAAGTCCTTCAACGTTTTGAGGACCGCGGTAGTGCCGCGGATTTCGGTCACTCTCGCGTACAAGCTGGGTTCGCCGGGAGACTCGAAGTAGACGAACTGGTTGATCATCATCTGGGGTACCACAGGGCCATCCACCTTGTAGAAGGTGTGTTGGCCTTGCTGCCAGCTCTCTACGCTCTGTCCGTGGGTAGCCCAGAAGTCCGAGGGTAGGGCGAGCGAGCCGGAATACAGTAAGTCCCCGTCTTCCAGCGTTTTGTCGTTCTGGTAGTCATCGGTGGCCAAGCCCAAAGCACGCGCCTTGACGCGCATGTTGATGTCTTTCGAAACCAGCACTACTTCGCGAGGGGCGTAGTGCTGGCGCAGCGCGTCCACCACGCCAAGAATTTGGTTGTCTGCCTTGCCTTGGGGTAAGCTGGTGGGCAGGGTGTAGTTCAGCGGCTCTGTCTGGAACATCAGCTTGCCGCGCGCGTCTTTGTGGCCGGTGCTGTCTAGCATGAAGCCTGCGGTAATGTCCGCGCCCGGTGCGCCTGCCAGCGCATCCAGTGTGCGACTGGTTTGGCGTGCGTTGCGGGCCACTTCGGTCATGCCTTTTTTGTGACCGTCCAACTCCTCCAGAACGATCATCGGCAGATAAATGTCATGTTCCTCGAAGCGGAACAGGCACATGGGATCGTGCAGCAAGACGTTGGTGTCAAGCACGACGACCGGTCGCTCCTGGACGACCTGGGCTGTTTGGGGTAGCACAACTTCTGGGGTGGCCTTGCGGGCCGGGCGGGCGGATGCTCGCGCGGGAGCCTCAAAGTCTTTGGCGGTCAATCGGTCGGCACGCTTGGACGGGGCAGGGGGCAGTGGCATGGAGTGGATTCGCAGAAGTTGAGAAGTGGAAAAGCAATGCCGAAAAAGCGAAAAAGCCGCCTTGAGCCAAGGCGGCTTTTTCGGGGAGCGCGGTTGCAAGCTTCAACGGCATGCGAACCATTATGCATGAGCCCCGTGACGCCAAACGCCAACGGGTGCATCAAAACAACAAGGCAATCAGGCGGCTTTTTTGAGGGCCTTCACAGCCTTCAGCACGTCGTCCACATGGCCTGGAACTTTCAGACCGCGCCATTCTTCTTTGACCAGGCCATCAGCGCCGATCAGGAAGGTGCTGCGTTCAATGCCTTTGACCTTCTTGCCGTACATGATTTTGTTTTTGACCACGCCGAACATGTGGCACATTTTTTCTTCTGTGTCAGCGATCAACTCAAAAGGGAGTTCCAGCTTGGCCTTGAACTCGTCGTGGGACTTCATGTTGTCCCGTGATACGCCGAACACTTCTGCGCCAGCCTTCACGAAATCCTTGTACTTGTCCCTGAATTGCATGGCTTCGGTGGTGCAGCCGGGGGTATTGTCCTTGGGGTAGAAGTACAAAACCATGGTTTTCCCGACGTGGGTGGTGTTGGTCACCTTGATGCCGCCGGTGGCGTTGGCCTCAAATTCGGGAAGGGGTTTGTTGACAACAATCGCCATATGGAATTTCAATCTCGGTGTTTCAGCCCGGCGAGCCGGCCTGGTCAGTCATAGGGGACAGCGTCGAACGTGACAGCAATTCTTCGCTCTGGACCGCAACCCATGATTTTACTCTGAAAAGGCACCGCCCGGACGCCTTTCCCGAGGGCGTCACCTAGATGATGAGTGCAGCCACCACTTTGCGGCCTTCACCCGACAAAAAGTTATAGGTGCGGCAGGCCGCCTGGGTGTCCATGGTTTCCAGCCCGATACGACGGCTGTACAAGGGCTTGAGCCACTGCGGATGGGGGAAGCGGATGCTTGCGCCGCTACCAAAAAGCACCAGCTCCGACGCAAAAGTGGCCAGCTCTTCAAAGTGAGGCTCTCCCAGATCTTCGAAGCGCAAGCAGGACCACGGCTGAATAATGCCTTGGCTGCTCACAATGATGCTGGAGTGGTATTTCTCACCGTTCACTTCGACCCAGCCGGGGCCATAACCGGTGATGGAGGGGCCTTGCACAGCGTCGGGAATGAATTTCATGGGGAGAGGTGTGGTCCGGGAGAGGCCGGCGGGGCGGGATGCCTGCCGAACTGTGGTCAAATTATAGGTTTCGCCCTGTGCTGACACCTCCCGGAGGGACTTTGAAAACCATTCAGAAATCTGCCAAGCTGGCCAACGTGCTCTACGACATACGCGGTCCTATCATGGACGCGGCGCGTCAGATGGAGGACGAGGGTCAGAAGATCATCAAGCTCAATCTGGGCAACTTGGCGGTATTCGGTTTTGATGCGCCCGAAGAAATCCAACAGGACATGATCCGCAACCTGCCGAACTCGGCAGGCTACTCCGACAGCAAAGGCATTTTTGCAGCCCGCAAAGCGGTCATGCATGAGACCCAGAAGCAGGGCATTGCCGGCGTTACCCTGGATGATATTTATCTGGGCAACGGCGCCAGTGAGTTGATCACTATGGCTACCAACGCCTTGCTGGACAATGGCGACGAGTTGCTGTTGCCCATGCCTGACTACCCCTTGTGGACTGCAGCCACCAGCCTGTCCGGCGGCACACCGGTGCATTACCTGTGCGATGAGAACAATGGCTGGATGCCCGACCTGGACGACATCCGCGCCAAGATCACGCCGCGCACCAAGGGCATCGTGGTCATCAACCCCAACAACCCGACCGGCGTGTTGTATTCCACCGAGCTGCTGCAGGGCATCATCGAGATCGCCCGCCAGCACGGCCTGGTGATTCTGGCGGACGAGGTCTACGACAAGGTCTTGTACGACGGTATCCATCACACGGCCATGGCCAGCCTGTCGACCGATGTGTTGACGCTCACCTTCAATTCCCTGTCCAAAAGCTACCGCTCCTGCGGGTATCGCGCAGGCTGGCTGGTGGTGTCAGGCAACAAGAAGTCGGCGGCTGATTACATCGAGGGCCTCAACATGCTCTCGAACATGAAGCTGTGCTCCAACGTGCCCGGCCAGTGGGCCATCCAGACCGCCTTGGGCGGTTACCAGAGCATCAACGATCTGGTGTGCGAAGGCGGGCGCCTGCGCCGCCAGCGCGATCTGGCCTATGAGCTGATTACCGCCATTCCCGGCGTGACCTGTGTGAAGCCGCAGGCCGCGCTGTACATGTTTCCCAAGCTGGACCCCAAGGTGTACCCCATCTCGGACGACCGGCAATTTTTCCTGGAGCTGCTGCGCGAGACCCGCGTCATGCTGGTGCAGGGAACCGGCTTTAACTGGCATGCTCCCGACCACTTCCGCATCGTGTTCCTCCCGCATGAGGACGATTTGCGTGAAGCCATCGGCCGCATTGCCAAGTTCCTTGAGAGCTATCGCAAGCGCTTTGGTCCCTGACTCACTCTGATTTTGATAGCTGCCCGCGCACTGTTTGCAAGGGCTAGACGCACTTTTTACGTAAGAACGATATGAAACCGATACAAGTAGGCCTGCTCGGCATTGGCACCGTGGGAAGCGGCACATTCAACGTGCTCAAACGCAACCAGCAAGAAATCCAGGGCCGTGCCGGCCGCGGTATCGAAATCACCATGGTGGCTGACCTCGATGTGGCGCGTGCCCAAAGCGTTGTCGGCCCCGACGTGAAGGTGGTGAACGACGCGCGTGCGGTCATTGCCAACCCCGACATCGATATCGTCATTGAGCTGATCGGTGGCTACGGCATTGCCAAGGCGCTGGTGCTCGAAGCTATCGCAGCCGGCAAGCATGTGGTGACCGCCAACAAAGCCTTGCTCGCCGTGCACGGCACCGAAATATTTGCTGCAGCATCCGCCAAGGGCGTGATGGTTGCGTTTGAAGCGGCAGTGGCCGGTGGCATTCCCATCATCAAGGCGCTGCGCGAAGGCCTGACTGCCAACCGTATTCAATGGATTGCCGGCATCATCAATGGCACCACCAACTTCATCCTGTCCGAGATGCGCGACAAGGGCCTGGACTTTGACGTGGTGCTCAAAGAAGCCCAGCGCCTGGGTTACGCCGAAGCCGATCCGACCTTTGACATCGAAGGCGTGGACGCTGCGCACAAAGTCACGCTGATGAGCGCGATTGCGTTTGGCATTCCGGTGCAGTTCGACAAGGCCTATGTGGAAGGCATCACCAAGCTGGGCGCGGCCGACATCAAATACGCAGAGCAACTGGGCTACCGCATCAAGCTGCTGGGCATTACCAAGCGCACCGCCGCCGGCATTGAGCTGCGGGTGCACCCCACACTGGTGCCGGCCAAGCGCCTGATCGCCAATGTGGAAGGCGCGATGAATGCTGTTATGGCCCATGGCGACGCCGTAGGCACCACGCTGTATTACGGCAAGGGCGCGGGCTCAGAGCCCACTGCCAGCGCCGTCATTGCCGACTTGGTGGACATCACCCGCCTGCACACTGCGGATGCCGCCCAGCGCGTACCGCACTTGGCCTTCCAGCCCGATGCCATCAGCAACACCCCCGTGGTGGCGATGAGCGAAGTGGTAACCAGCTACTACCTGCGTCTGCGCGTGGCCGACGAGGCCGGTGTGTTGGCCAAGGTCACCGGTTTGCTGGCCGAGGCCGGCATCAGCATCGATGCCGTGCTGCAGCGTGAAGCGGACGAAATCAGCGGTGAAGCTGCGACCCAGACCGACGTCATCATCCTGACCCACGACTGCGCAGAAGCCAAAATGAATGCCGCCCTCGCCCAGATGCAGGCGCTTCCCACCGTGTTGCAGCCCATCACCCGCATCCGCAAGGAAGAGCTGGCGTAATCAGGACACTGCCGAATGCAATACATCTCTACCCGCGGCAATCAAGACCGCAAACGCTTCTGCGAAATCCTGCTCGAAGGCCTGGCGCCGGACGGCGGGCTTTACATGCCGGTGGCCTATCCGCAAGTAGACGACGCCACGCTGACCCGCTGGCGCACCGTCTACCACGAGCAGGGCTACGCCACGCTGGCGTTTGAAATCCTGTCTCTGTACATCGACGACATTCCCGCCGACGACCTGCGTGCCTTGTGCGCCAAGACCTACACCGCCGAAGTGTTCGGCACCGGAGAGATCGTGCCCCTGCGCCACCTGCAGGACGGCGTCTGGATCGAAGCGCTCTCCAATGGCCCGACTCTGGCTTTCAAGGACATGGCCATGCAGCTGTTGGGCAACCTGTTCGAATACGAACTGGCCCGCCGCGGCGAAGAGCTCAACATTCTGGGTGCCACCAGTGGCGACACCGGCAGCGCCGCAGAGCACGCCATGCGTGGCAAAAAGGGCGTGCGCGTCTTCATGACCAGCCCACACGGCCGCATGAGCCCTTTCCAGCAGGCACAAATGTTCAGCCTGCAGGACGCCAACATCTACAACATCGCCATCAAAGGCGTGTTTGATGATTGCCAGGACATCGTCAAAGCAGTGTCCAACGACCTCGAGTTCAAGCGCAAGTACAAGATTGGTACGGTCAACTCCATCAACTGGGCGCGTTTGCTGGCGCAGGTGGTGTACTACTTTGCCGGCTACATCCAGGCGACCGAATCCAACGCCCAAAAGGTGTCGTTCAGCGTGCCGAGCGGCAATTTCGGCAACGTGTGTGCCGGCCATGTGGCCCGCATGATGGGCCTGCCGGTCGACAAGCTGGTGGTTGCCACCAACGAAAACGATGTGCTCGACGAGTTCTTCCGCACCGGCGTGTACCGCGTGCGCGGCACTGCAGACACGCATGAGACCTCCAGCCCGTCCATGGATATTTCCAAGGCCAGCAACTTCGAACGCTTTGTGTTTGACCTGCTGGGCCGCGACGGTGCGCGAGTGAAGGCGCTGTTCGGCGAAGGCCTGTCCAAGACCGGCCAGTTCGACCTGAGCGCCGACCCCGTCTTTGCGCAAGCGGCAACCAAGTACGGTTTTGTGAGCGGCAAGAGCACCCACGCCAACCGCCTGGACACCATCCGTGCGACTTACGAGCAGCACGGCATGATGATCGATACCCACACCGCCGATGGCCTGAAGGTGGCCTTGGAGCACCTGACTGCCGGCGTGCCCATGGTGGTGTTGGAAACCGCATTGCCCATCAAGTTCGCGGCCACCGTGGTCGAAGCCTTGGGTCGTGACCCCGTTCGTCCGTCGCAGTTTGAAGGCATCGAAGCCCTGCCCAAGCGCGTGCTGGTGATGGATGCGGACGTGCCCGCCATCAAAGCGCTCATTGAGCGTGAGTGTGTTTGATTTGTGTATGAAAACGCTGCTTTGCGCCCGTCAAATCTGCGCGAGCAGCTCCTGAATCGATAGCAAATGACTTCTGCACCCAGCGCCCCTCGCAAGCCTCTTTTGCCGTTGGACGATGCGCTGGCGCAGTTGCTGGCAGCCGTGGTGCCCTTGACGGCGACCGAGCGGGTTTCCACTTTTGATGCAGACGGCCGGGTACTGGCCACGGACGTGGTGTCCAGCCTGCAAGTGCCGGCCTTCGACAACAGCTCCATGGACGGCTATGCCGTGCATGCCGAAGACCTGTTGCGCGGCTTCCACGAGCTGCGGGTCACGCAGCGGATTGCCGCCGGCTCGGTCGGTGAACATCTGCAAGCCGGCACGGCGGCCCGCATTTTCACCGGAGCACCGGTGCCCCCCGGAGCCGATGCGGTGGTCATGCAGGAAGACTGCACGCCTATCCACGACGAGCGCCATGGCCAGCCCGAGACCATCCGGGTCAACACCACGCCCTTGCCGGGCCAGTACATCCGCCATGCGGGTGAAGACGTGCAGCGTGGGGATTGCGTGTTGCCCGCGGGTACCCGCTTGGGGCCGGCTGAATTGGGCCTGGCAGCCAGCATCGGCATGGCGCATCTGGAAGTGGTGCGCAAGCCGCGAGTGGCCTTGTTCTCGACCGGGGACGAGCTGGTCATGCCCGGCACCGTCGCCCCGCAGGACATGCCCCCCGGCGCCATCTACAACTCCAACCGCTTTTTCCTGCTCAATCTGCTGCGCCGAATGGGCTGTGAGGTGGCGGATCTGGGCATCGTGCCAGATAACCGTGCCGCCACCATCGCAGCGCTGCAGGGTGCAGCAGCTGACAACCACGTCATTCTTACCAGCGGTGGCGTGTCGGTGGGCGAGGAAGACCATATCAAGCCCGCAGTGCAAAGCCTGGGTACGCTTGATTTGTGGCAGATCGCCATCAAGCCAGGCAAACCCTTTGCGCACGGGCGCATTGGCGCGGCGCACTTCATCGGGCTGCCCGGTAACCCGGTATCCAGCTACGTGACCTTCCTGCTGTTGGTGCGGCCGTTCTTGTTGCGCCTGCAAGGTGTGCAGGACCTTGCCATGAAAAGTATGGCGGTTCGCGCAGATTTTGATTGGCCCAAAGCCGATAAACGTCGTGAATTTCTGCGGGTGCGTCGCAACGCGAACGGTGGGCTGGATCTGTTCAGCAACCAGAGCTCGGGGGTGCTGACCTCCGCAGTCTGGGGAGATGGTGTGGTCGATGTGCCATCCAATCAGCCCATCTTGTATGGCCAAACCGTGCAGTACATCCCCTTTAGCGAGTTGCTGCGATGAAAGTCACCGTCCGCTACTTTGCCTCCATGCGCGAGGCCATGGGCACCTCCAGCGAAGTGCTGGAGACACAGGCACTCACTCTGGGTGCGCTGCGGTCTGAATTGCTGGCGCGCGGCGGTGCCGGCGCCGAAGCGCTGGACACCAACCGGTCTGTCCGCATGGCCCTCAACCAGGTCATGAGCGGCCCGGACGCCACCCTGACAGAGGGGTGCGAAGTTGCGTTCTTCCCCCCGGTCACGGGCGGCTGATCAAGCTGCCTGGGTTTGCGCCACCAGCGCAGGTATCCCGTCGCTGATTTTCCTCAGTCGTGCCGTCAAGCCCTCGGATGCTGCATCCATAGGCGCACGCAGTTCATTCAATAGCAGGCCCTGATGGGCCATCAGCGCCTTCAAGGGCCCTGGGTTGGGCTCCGCAAATAAAGCATTCAGCAGGGTCAGCAAAGGGCGCCATAGTGCCCGGGCCGTTTGCAGTTCCCCGGCCCGCAGCAAGGCAATGACTTGCACCATGCGCTGCGTGTGCACATGGCCGCCGGCCGCAATAGCGCCAGCGCCTCCCAGCGCCACGGTGTTGAAGATGCGGCTATCGTCCCCCGCCAATACCTGAAGGGCTGCATCCGCAATCAGATGCTGGGTCTTGATGTCGTCTGCACCGCAGTCCTTGATCGCCACGATGCGCGGGTGCTGCGCCAAGGTCCGCAGTGTTTCCAGCGCAAGCGTGCTCCCTGTGCGGGCGGGGATGTCGTAGATCACGACCGGCGATGTGCAGGCATCGGCAATCGACTCGAACCACTGAATGAGTCCTGTCTGGCTGGGGCGGATGTAATGTGGTGCCGGTACCAGAATGCCGTGCAATCCGCGGCTATTGAGGGTGCGCACCCATTCCAGAGTCTCCGGCAGGTGGTAGCCCGACAGTCCCATCACCAGAGGCAAGTCACCTGCCGCGGACCGGACGGTGTCCAAGACCGCCAGCTGTTCCCGAGGGCTGAGGGCAGCGGCCTCGCCGGTGGAGCCACACACCACGAAACCTGCCACCACCTGCTTCGCGAGGTGCCGCACCAATCGGTACAGGGCGGAGTGGTCCACCGCTCCACGCTCAAAGGGGGTGACCAGTGGAATCCACAGGCCGGAAAAATCAGGAGTCAACTCGCGCATACGTACATCCTTTTCGAGGAAAAGACCGATGGAAGAACCATCGACAAACGCGCGGCGGGAGGTGCAAAAAAAGGGTAGGGTGCCTGTGTTGCAGTTCCATCGCTCATTTGAGGACGGAACCGCAGCTCCGGTCAAATGAGCTTCGGCTTTTTGGATTTGTTCGCGCACAACGCACCTGCGCACGCGGGTGCGGCAGAGAGCATGGGGGTGTGAGCTACGAACATGCAGGCATGCTACCACGGTGCCACAATCTGCCCATGGCCCATCCCACACCCGCAACGCCCCGCGTTCGTATCCAGACCGAAGCCTTCGACTTAGGCTTGGAAATCAGTCAGCTGCAGGCTGCCGACCCGCGCGTGGGTGCGGTGTGCAGCTTTGTCGGCACCGTGCGCGACCGCAACACCCCCGGTGCAGCCGATTCGGTGCAGACCCTGGAGCTGGAGCACTATCCCGGCATGACCGAAAAATCCATTGAAGCCATGGTGGATGAGGCGTTTGCCCGGTTCGACATCTATGGCGCCCGCGTGGTGCACCGGGTAGGGGTGTTGCAACCCACCGAGGGGGTGGTGCTGGTTGCAGTGACCTCGGCCCATCGTGGGCAGAGTTTTCAGGCCTGCGAATTCATCATGGACTACCTCAAGACCCAGGCGCCGTTCTGGAAAAAAGAGACCACGCCTGAAGGCGCGCACTGGGTGGACGCCCGCGTGAGCGATGACGACGCCCTGGCCCGCTGGGGTATCACGGCGCGCAACGCCTAAGCCTTGGGGCTAGCCGGATTTCAGTTCAGGTACTTGGGCGGCTCTGCGTTGGCAAAAGCATCCCACTCGGACGGCTGAGCGTCCGTCTCGATCTCCTGGATGATGGGCAGGGTGGGCTCCAGGCCTTGGGGCGGGTCAATCCCCCAGTCGCTGTTGCGCATGGCCAGGCCGATCACATGCAGCAGGGCCATCAAGGTGTCACTGCCCATGTTGATTTCCAGCTGGCGTGACTCTGCAGCGCCGGGCTGTGTTTCCTCAAACCGCACCGACAGCATGTCCGCGCCCTGCAACTGAATGTGCGCGGTAGTGACCAGCAAGGGCTGGTCGGTCTCGCTCAACAGGGGTTGCCGGGATTGAAAAGGCGTATCGAAATCGGCCTGTTGCAAGGATTCCTGCCGCTGGAAAGCGTCCACCGCATGTTGCGCCGCCCCGTCATGGCCCGCAGGCGTGGGGTTCGGCAGGGCCAGCTGTTCGGATGTTTTTGCCAAATGCGGGTACAAGCCCCGCAGCATCCGGCGGGTCAGCCATAGGCGTTGCTCTTCCCCCTCGGGCGAGTTCATGCGTACCAAAACACGGTCGTGCTCGGCCACGTAGCTGACTTGGAATTGGTGAATCTGCATGGCGGCAATCGGGTAAAACAGGGTGCGCCTCCATTATCGGATGTGTGCAGCTTTGAGCTCTGGATTTGTGCTGGATCAAGGTCTGGGCGTTGGCAGGCTTGAAAACCACCCCTGCGGACCCAAGCTGGGGGTTAATCTCAGAACACACGGGGGTCACACCATGCGAATCGACAAACTCACCACCAAATTCCAGGAAGCGCTGGCAGAGGCGCAAACACTGGCGCTCACCCATGACAACGCCTTCATTGAGCCGGTGCACGTGCTGGCGGCCATGATCCGCACGGACGACGCGCCCAAGGCCTTGATGAATCGGGCCGGCGTCAACGTAGCGGGCTTGCTGGCATCTGCCGAGGCTGGCATCAAGCGCCTGCCGCAAGTGCAGGGCCACGAGCAGGTCATCGTGGGGCGCGACATGGTGTCGCTGCTGCAGGCGGCTGAAAAAGAAGCCATCAAGCGTGGCGACCAGTTCATTGCCGGCGAGCTGTTTTTGCTGGCCGTGGCCGACCACAAGGGCGATGCCGGGCAAATGGCCCGCGCCAACGGCCTCACCCGCAAGAGCCTGGAAGCCGCCATCGACGCGGTGCGTGGCGGCCAGAAGGTGGACAGCTCGGACGCCGAAGACCAGCGCGAGTCCCTCAAGAAATACTGCATCGACCTGACCGAGCGCGCCCGCATGGGCAAGCTGGACCCGGTCATCGGCCGGGACGACGAAATTCGCCGCGCCATCCAGGTGCTCCAGCGCCGTACCAAAAACAACCCCGTCTTGATCGGCGAGCCCGGTGTGGGGAAGACGGCGATTGTGGAAGGCCTGGCCCAGCGCATTGTGGAGGGCGAGGTGCCCGACAGCCTAAAGGGCAAACGCGTGCTTTCGCTGGACATGGCCGCGCTATTGGCCGGTGCCAAGTTCCGTGGCGAATTTGAAGAGCGCTTGAAGAACGTGCTCAAAGACCTGGCCAAAGACGAGGGTCAGACCATCGTCTTCATTGACGAGCTGCACACCATGGTGGGTGCGGGCAAGGGCGAGGGCGCCATGGACG
>RFQA01000116.1 GCA_009925925.1 Betaproteobacteria bacterium | reverse complement strand
GTTCTGTGCGATCGGGGTGTATTCGACCAACAACAACACCTTCGATATCTGGATGGTGGGTCTGTTCGGGGTGATCGGGTATCTGTTCATCAAGCTGGGAACGGAACCCGCTCCGCTGCTCTTGGGCTTTATTCTGGGGCCGATGATGGAGGAGTATCTGCGCCGGGCGCTGTTGCTGTCTCGTGGGGACTGGAGTGTGTTTGTGACGCGGCCTCTGTCAGCATCCCTGTTGGTGGCGGCGCTGGCACTGCTCGTCGTGGTGATGCTGCCGTCTATCAAGGCTAAGCGGGAGGAGGCGTTTGTGGAGGATTGATTTCCTTAGCAACGCTTTCCGGCAAAAGGCACCTTCGGGTGCCTTTTTTGTGAAATTTGAGAGTGCCCCATCGTTTCACTGGGTTAAGTCGCAGCGTAGGTTTTGCCGCCCAGGTACGGGAATAGACTGCAAAAACCGGTTACCGGTGTCCTTCCTCGCCGGGGGTTCTATGGCCAACAGTGTTACCCGTTTTCTTCGGTATGTTTCCGCCACCTTGGCGCTATGGGGTGTGTTGGCCTTAGGCGCTGCGCCTTTGGCGCATGCTCAGGCGAATAAAGACGAAACCGCAGTGATCACGGTGATCCAGCATCAACTGGAAGCATTTGCGGCGGACGATGCCGAGCAGGCCTTCAAGTACGCAGCCCCCAGCATCAAGGCCATGTCGGGCAATGCCCAAAACTTCATGAGCCTGGTGAAAACGCGATACGGCGTGGTCTACCGGCACGCAAACGCCGCGTTCCTGAAACCCCACATTCGGGGCAAGGCAGCCCTCGTGAAGGTGCGCCTGACGGACGAAAACGGCGTAACTTGGATGGCGGCTTACACCCTCGAGCTACAGAAAAACAAGGAGTGGCTGATCAGCGGTTGCCAACTTCAAGGCGAGCAGGGCACTTTCGTTTGAATTTGTCCGGCGGCTAGTGTCCGCCTACGGCTCTATGATCTGGTATCGCTGCAGTGCAGCATGCCTTCATCGAAGCCGCCATGACACAGCTCCCTTCCCAGCATCGCCTGCGACTCTCGCTGCACAACGAGGTGCATGCCCGCCCGCCCGAACCCATGGGCATGCCCATGGCGCTTTCACATGTGGTGATGGCCTGCAACGCCGAGCAGCGCGATGCCAGCCGCGCGCACATGGCTGCATTGGCACGCGACCACCATCTGCCGGCGCCTGAGGAAGGCTCCATCCACATGCGCATGGATTTCGGCCCATTCAAGGTGCGCTGGGAACTGCACACAGAGTTCGTGACCTGGACTTTCATGCGCAGCATTGCCGCCCAGGGCGGCACGGAGCGCGACCCTGAAGTCGCGCTGGACGCCGTGCCTCAGCAGTGGTTTGCCGAGCTGCCCGGCGAATGCCTGGCCTGCCTGCACTTGTGGGTGTTGCCCGCCAAGGAAGAAACCGTGATGCCCTGGCTGCGCCATGTGCTGCACGAAGAAACGCTGGTGGCCTCCACGGTGGCCGATGGCTTGGGCGAGGTGTACACCGACTTTTCGGTGCATGCCGATGGCTTCTCCCGCATGGTGCTGCTGGCCGGTGGCATGACGCCACGCCGCTTGGGTCGCCTTGTGCAGTGCCTGCTGGAAATCGAGACTTACCGCATGGCCGCCTTGCTGGGCCTGCCCGCAGCGCGCGAAGCCTCGCACGTGCTTGCCAGCGCAGAACGTGAACTCGCGGAACTGGCCGAAGCCATCCGCTCCGCCACCCGCAATGACGAGCCGATGTTGCTCGACCGCCTGACCCGTCTGGCAGGACAGGTGGAAAGCCAGCACGCTGCCACCCATTCGCGCTTCTCGGCCAGTGCGGCCTACTTTGAATTGGTGGACAAGCGCATTGAAGACATTGCCGAGTCGCGCCTGGCGGGCATGCAAACCATCCGTGAATTCATGGACCGGCGCCTCACCCCTGCGCGCAGCACGTGTGCCTGGTCCAGCCGGCGGCAGGATGCGCTGTCGCAGCGCGTGTCCCGCATCAGCAACTTGCTGCGCACGCGGGTGGAGATCGAGCAGCAGCAAAGCAGCCAGGCGCTGCTGGCCACCATGAACACTCGCCAAGGGCTGCAGCTGCAGTTGCAGTCCACCGTTGAGGGGCTGTCGGTCGCAGCCATCACCTACTACATCGTTGGCTTGGTGAGCTACATGGCCAAGGCGGCCTCTCACCACGGTTGGCCCTTGAGCCCCGAGATAACGGCTGCTGCGGCCATTCCGGTGGTGGCAGGCAGCGTGTGGTGGTCTTTGCGGCGCTTGCACCACCGGCTGTTCACATCGGTGTCATAGGCCCATGCAAGATTCCTATGGGGTGTGGGGCAGGCTTATAGGTTTTGCCAATCTACTCCATTGGATCAATCAACCCTGAACATGGCAAAGAAGGCCTAAGATTCACCCCGTTCACTTCACGAACAACCTATTTCTACAGGAAGTCACCATGTCTTTGATCAACACGCAAATCCAAGCTTTCAAGAACGAAGCTTTCCACAACGGCAAGTTCGTCACCGTGTCCAACGAGTCCATCAAGGGCAAGTGGAACGTGTTCATTTTCATGCCTGCCGCTTTCACCTTCAACTGTCCCACCGAAGTGGAAGACGCAGCTGACAACTACGCTGAATTCCAAAAGGCCGGTGCCGAGGTTTACATCGTGACCACCGACACCCACTTCGCACACAAGGTGTGGCACGAAACTTCCCCCGCAGTGGGCAAGGCCAAGTTCCCCCTGATCGGCGACCCCACACACGCCCTGACACGCGCTTTTGACGTGCATATCGACGAAGAAGGCCTGGCACTGCGCGGCACCTTCATCATCAACCCAGAAGGTCAGATCAAGACCATGGAAGTGCACTCCAACGAGATCGCACGTGACGTCAAGGAAACCCTGCGCAAGCTGAAGGCTGCCCAGTACACCGCCGCTAACCCCGGCCAAGTGTGCCCAGCCAAGTGGAACGAAGGCGCCAAGACCATCACTCCTTCCCTGGACCTGGTCGGCAAGATCTAAATCCCGGCACCAGTCGGTAGAGCGGCGCAAGCTGCTCGCCAGCCGGACAGCGTCCCGCAGCGTGTGTTGTGGGCCGTCCGGCTTTTTATTACCCGAAATATGGCTCTAGCGCCCGTAATGCCAGCGCGAACAGCTACGAAATTGATAGTAAGTAAGACGAGGAATCACCATGCTTGACGACACACTCAAATCCCAGCTCGGCGCCTACCTGGAACGCGTGACGCTACCGATCGAGATCGTGGCGTCCCTCGGTGAGGACGACAACTCGGTGGAAATGCGCGACCTGCTGCAAACCATCCAGAGCCTGCGTGCCGACAAAATCTCGGTTGCCTACGACGGTACCGATGCCCGCAAACCCTCTTTCAGCCTCAAGCGCGGTGGCACTGACACCAGCCTGCGCTTTGCGGGCTTGCCTTTGGGCCACGAATTCACCTCGCTGGTGCTGGCCCTGCTGTGGACCGGCGGCCACCCGCCCAAGGTCGAACAAGACGTGATCGACCAGATCAAAGGCCTGGACGGCGACTTCAACTTCGAGGTCTACATGTCCTTGACCTGCCACAACTGCCCGGACGTAGTGCAGGCCCTGAGCCTCATGGCCATCCTGAACCCCAAGGTCAAAACCACCGTGATCGAAGGCGGCGCCTTCCAGGACGAAATCAACGCCCGCGAAATCATGGCGGTGCCCAGCGTGTACCTGAACGGCGCGCTTTTCGGCAACGGCCGCATGCTGGTCGAAGAAATTGTGGCCAAGCTTGACACCGGTGCGGCCGACAAAGACGCTGCCAAGCTGTCTGCCAAAGAAGCGTTTGACGTGCTTATCGTCGGCGGTGGCCCCGCAGGTGCTGCAGCTGCTGTGTACGCCGCCCGCAAAGGCATCCGTGTGGGTGTAGCGGCCGAGCGCTTTGGCGGCCAGACCAACGACACCATGGCCATTGAGAACTACCCCTCGGTGCAAGAAACCGATGGCCCCAAGTTCGCCGCCGCTCTGGAAGCCCAGACCCGCTCGTACGGAGTGGACATCATGAACCTGCAGCGCGCCGACAAAATCGTGCCCGCCGCAGAAGCCGGCGGATTGACCGAAGTGGTGCTAGCAAATGGCGGCACGCTCAAGGCCAAGACCGTGATCTTGTCCACCGGCGCCCGCTGGCGCAATGTGAACGTACCCGGCGAAGCCGAGTACAAAAACAAAGGCGTGGCCTACTGCCCGCACTGCGACGGCCCTTTGTTCAAGGGTAAAGACGTGGCCGTGATCGGCGGTGGCAACTCCGGCATCGAAGCCGCTATCGACTTGGCTGGCGTGGTGAAGTTTGTTACGGTGATTGAGTTTGCCGACCAACTGAAGGCCGACGCCGTGCTGGTCAAAAAGCTGCACAGCCTGCCCAACGTGACCGTGCACACCAACGCCCAAACCACCGAGATCACCGGTGCGGACGGCAAGGTCAACGGCCTGAAGTACAAAGACCGCGCCACTGGCGTGGAGCACCACATTGCGCTGGAAGGCGTGTTCGTGCAAATCGGCCTGGTGCCCAACACCGAGTTCCTGAAGGGCGTGGTGGACCTGAGCAAGTTCGGCGAAATCGTGGTGGATGCTAAGGGCCACACCAACGTGCCCGGCGTGTTTGCCGCAGGCGACTGCACCACCGTGCCCTACAAGCAAATCGTGATCGCAGCCAGCGAAGGCTCCAAGGCAGCGCTGAGTGCATTTGACCACTTGATTCGGCACTGAGCTTTTTGAGCTGCGGTTTCCAAGTAAAAGAGGGCTGCGGCCCTCTTTTTTATTGCGCGAGCAGCTATGAAAAAGATAGTGAACGGCTAGTGCACAGGCAGCAACGTATCCAGTGGGCTGGCAGTGCCACCCGCCGCCACCTTGAGCACGTGGGTGTAAATCATGGTGGTGGACACATCGCTGTGGCCCAGCAGCTCTTGCACCGTGCGAATGTCGGTTCCTGCTTGTAGAAGGTGCGTGGCAAAGGAGTGGCGTAGGGTGTGCACAGATACGGGTTTGTGTATACCGGCCCGTACAACCGCTTGCTTGAGCGCGCGCTGCAGGCGCTGCTCGTAAAGGTGGTGCCTTCGTTCCACGCCAGAACGTGGGTCTATCGCCAGGGTGGGTGAGGGAAACACCCAATGCCATGCCCAAGACTGCCCGGCACGCGGGTACTTGCGCTCCAGTGCGTGCGGAAGGTACACGCCGGGGCGCTGTGCGTCACGGTCTGCACTCCACAACGCCTGTGACACAGCAAGTTGTTCTTGCAGCGGCTGCTCCAGTGAGCGGGGCAACATGACTACCCGGTCTTTACCGCCCTTGCCATCGCGCACGATGAGTACATGGCGATCAAAGTCCAGATCTTTGACGCGAAGGCTAAGTCCTTCCATGAGGCGCATCCCTGTGCCGTACAGCAAGCGAGCCAGCAGCCCCTCAACATAGGGTGTCAGCGCCAACATTCGCTGAACTTCTTCTCGCGTCAAGACACTTGGAATCCGTTTCGCCGTCGTCGGCCTGCCTATTTCTTGGAGCCATGGCAGATCCTGTGCCAGAACTTCCTTGTACAAATAAAGCAAGGCGCTAAGTGCCTGCCGATGGGTAGATGCTGCGACCTTGCGCTCGGTTGCCAGCATGGTCAGAAACGCCTCCACTTCTGGGCGCCCCATGTCTTTGGGGTGGCGAAGACCGCTGTAACGGATAAACCAGCGAATCCAGTAGACATAGGTTTGCTCAGTGCGCAGGCTGTAGTGCATGTACCGCAGTCGCTCACGCACTTGGTCAAGCAGGCGGGCAGCGCGCAGGGGCGGATGATGCTGCGGTGACGTCTTTGTCGGACTTTTAATACTGTTCATATAAACAGTATTGCTCTCTACTCCAATAAAATCAAGCGTTGTAGCGCATTGGCCGAAACTTGTTCAACAGCAAAGTCCATTGTTCATAGGCAAGCTTGCAGGGTTTATCGGCATTTTCGTTGGTGGGCATTCGCTGCCTAGGTCTTGAAGTCAGTTATAAATCAAGCACTTAAGCAAAGAGCTGGGAGGCGGTCATGTTGAGTTGCAAAGTTGTTCATAAGACCTGTTTGACGTCCATAACACGTTAGCCTTCATGAATTGGCCTAGAGTTTTTGCAGCGTTCCTTGTCGCTCCGGCGTTACCGGCGGCGATTTTCGTTATACCTGCGCTTCTAACGGGTACGCCTCTGGCGAGCGCGTGGACCATTGTTGTGATGGTGAGCTTCGTGACCTATGCCCATGCAATTGTTCTGGGTTTGCCGTCTGCCTGGCTGCTCAGCCGGGGAGGTCCGCTTACTTGGCTCCGCGTTGTCATTGCCGCGTTTTTTATCGGGGCGCTTCCCTTTGGTGGCCTTACCTTATATCAAGAGGCCACAATTTCTCCTGGTTCGGGATATGTGTCGAATGGGGTGGTACTTCGCGACGACGGACGCCTCACTAGTGCCGGGCTTAGAAGTGCTGTTTTTGGGGTGTTTCAAATTGGCAGTCTTGGGGCAGTTACTGGACTGTTATGGTGGCTGATCGCTAGGCCAAAGTCACGAAAGTTAGTGGCATGAAGGCTAACCGGTCGGCCCACACGGATACACAGCAGCAGGTTGCCGCTGCGCGGCAGTTGCTGCGTGCCGGTGGCCTCCAACGTTATGCCTTATGACGACAATGCAAGCGACCAGCTTTTTGCGGCGGCCAATTCGATACGGAAAGACCGCCTGTGTTCTCATCGCCGTCGCAGGCTACTGGCTTTTGTACTGGTCTGCCCTAGCAGCTTCGCCCTTAGGTCGCGACATTGATTTCGACGGCGACGGCAACATTAGCCTCATGGAAGCGCTCGACGCCGACGCGCTCCAGACTGTCGCAGTGAAGGTAAGAGGACAGCAATGCACGGAATACTTGGCACCGAAGGACGCCCGGACGTGGAGAGTCGTATGCCCATAGTAAGACGGCATAACAGGTCGGCCCAGAGGCGACGGCCTGCTGCCCCGCCTGGCCTCCAACGTTAAGCTGCAGAGATGTCTCGACCTCACCCTCAAATATCATCGGCGCAGAAACAGAATCTTGCGAATCTTTCGCGAGCGCAATCGCATGATCAAGCCGCAAGACGAAATCTTGAGACGATGGGCCAAGAGTTAGATCGGAGCTTCGCCGAAGCCAGTGAAAAACTCGTCAGAAATGCTGAAAGTCTTGCCAAGCATGTCGCTTGGTCCAATCGTTACGGTCACTGGCTCGCCCGAGTTGCACTCCTTCCAATTTTTGCCTTGGCAATTGGAATGGTTGTTGTCGTGATCATTGGCCTTTGGAATGGCGAAATCAAGGAGCTTCAAAAATACAGCAAGCTCTATGTGACTCGGACTGGCAATCCCATTGCGTATTGGGCGTCCGTGATCTTTCACAGCACCCTCGCATCGTTCATTACCTGGATCACCGTGGTTGTATTTCGGGCGGCACGAATTGGGCGAAAAGATGCAACTTAACAGGTTGTTCGTCGCGGACACGCAGCTGCAGAAGGCCGCTGCGCGGCGTGTGCTGCCCGCCGGTCAACGCCGACGTTAAAGCTCAAGACCGACGATGGGGTTGCACCAAGAATTTCGCTTCAAGCACGCGTCGCCCGATGAGGTCCGCGTGTTTCTGCGCGGGCTGTCGGAGGTGGCGGTGATCGAAGATCGCGGTGAATTCTTTGTTTTCTCCCAGCTTCCGGGGAACCCGGCTTTTTCCTTCGACTGCTTGCTCATAGAGAGTGGCATCCGGTCGGAACGGGCTGGTGAGTATTTCCCATTTCTCGGCTTGTTTGTGGAGGCACTTACTGGAACGTTTGGTTCCGTAGAGGTGGAGGACCTATGAGCCTTAACATGCCAATCGACACGGACCCACAACAGCAGGAGGCGGCTTCGCCGCTTATGTTGGTGGCCCGGTCATTTTTACGTTAAACAGCTGCAGTTCCTTGTAGCTTGACTTGCGGCGAACGATAAATACAATGTATGTATGATTAAGTTCGAATGGGATGAGCCCAAAGCCTTTGCAAATCTCAAAAAGCATCAGGTGTCTTTTGAAGAAGCGAAATCGATTTTCTTCGATGAATTTGGCGTTCAGTTCTTCGATGAGGAACACTCATCCGACGAGGAGCGCTTCCTGATGCTTGGTATGAGCTCTGGTGCAAAGCTCCTCATCGTCTGTCATTGCGAGCGAGAGCATGGTGCAGTTATACGCATCATCTCTGCACGCAAGGCGACCAAGCGCGAAAGCGCGTTTTATCGAGGTGGACAACCATGAAAGCAGAGTACGACCTTTCCAAACTGAAGTCTCGCAAGAACCCATATGCGTCAAAGCTAAAGAAGCCTGTGACCATGCGCCTTTCTGAGGATGTTGTGGACTATTTCAAGGGAATGGCCGATGAATCCGGCGTCCCCTATCAGAGTTTAATTAACTTGTACCTGCGCGACTGTCTTGCCAATAGTCGAAAAGTGCAAATCAACTGGCCACATGCTGCTTAAAAAGTTGTTCGTCACGGACATGCAGCAGCGGAATGCCGCTACGCGGCTCGTGCTGCCTGCCGCACAACGCCGACGTTAGAGCCCAATATCTATATCACCCTATGAAACGAGATACAAAAACCCCAGGTGCTGCTCTTTGCCTTGAGCTTGCTGCAGCGTGTATGCGTAAAGGAGCAGTTGCCTCTGAGCCTTACGGTGACAATGCGCCATATGACCTAGTAATCGAAAAAGGGGGCTTTTTTAAACGCGTCCAGGTCAAGGTTTCGCACGCTACCAAAGGGACATTCAACGGAACAAAAAAGATTCCATCGCCAACGACCAAGACTTCAGGGAAAAAGCCTTCGTCAACGTCTGTTCCATACTCAGCTGGCACTATTGACCTAATGGCCACTCGGTTCAATGACAAATGGTACTTCTATCAGAACCTCAGCCAGCTCGGCTCTCAGCATAAAGTTGTGCCAGGTTGCGCAGAAGAAGAGGCTTGGTCAGCTCTTGGGCTCTAACCTTTCGGTCAAGGGGGACGCTCCGCCGGTCGGGTCGGGCTAAGCTCAAACGTTAGAGCCAAGCACTTCTCTCATCCTTCTCAATGTTTGGCCTAGCCTTCATTCTCGTTTTCGTCCTCGGCGTCGTCGGCCTTTTCTGGGCCACGAAACTTTTCTCGACTTGGAAAACCAAGGCGGCGTTCCTATTTACTGTTTTAGGCGGACTGGCCTTCTATCCATTTGCTTATAGATTCAGTCCTTCATACGCCAACTTTCTCGCGCTGTGCGAACTCCCTGATAGATACCAAGTGGTTCGCACCAAACATGTGGAATATATTTTTCTAGACCGCGATGCGGGCGCGGATTGCACAGCTGGCCCAAGTGTTATCGGCACCTTGGCGTTCGCTGGCTTTGATTGCATTGCTCCCGATACGCGGACCACCACGGCGGTGTTTCGCTACATGAAGAAACCCAATTGGCATGTCGGCTGCGGTCTTGAGTGCTTCGATTCCAGTGCTATCAGCGTCCCAGAGCATCGCTACAAGTCTGGTCATCGACAAGGCTACATTTCAGGAACGACCGTTACGGTAACGTATGACAACGGCCTCATGGGCGCGGAGGAACCCAGTGGCGCGAAGCTTAGATTCTCCGACACTTTGTTGATCGAAACGGGTACCGAAAAGGCTTCCATGCTCTCCGATATCCGTAAGCTCCAGCAGTTGGGGGGGCGTAGTGATGCTGACACTGAAATGGCTTTTACGCGCGCCTATACATACTATCCATTCGGGAATGGTTGGGCCAAGCTTCTCGGGGCTGCTAGCGGTAGCGCACCGTCAATGCATTGCAGCAGCCCCTACATTCGGTGGAATTTGCTCGACGTTTACAAACCATTGGGGTCTAACAATTCTTCCCACACGGACACACAGCAGCAGAATGCCTATGTGCGGCAGTTGTTGCGTTCCGGTGGCCTCCAACGTTAGGCACACAGCGCCAATTTACTCGTCACGGACTTTAGGAGCCCCATGTCCAAACTCCGCGTAGAAAGTTTCACCATCTCCCTGGACGGCTTCGGTGCCGGGCCTGACCAGGATTTCAATAATCCTCTGGGCATTGGTGGCACGGCCTTGCATGGCTGGGCGATACCCACCAAGACGTTTCAGAAAAACTTGTTCGGCAACGACAGTGGTGAGACGGGGGTGGACGAAGACTTTGCGGCGCGTGGCTTTCAGAATGTGGGCGCCTGGATTCTGGGGCGCAACATGTTCGGCCCGGTGCGCGGGCCATGGCCGGACGAGAGTTGGCGTGGGTGGTGGGGCGACAACCCGGTGTACCACGTGCCGGTGTTTGTGCTGACGCACCACGAGCGCCCACCGCTCGTCATGGAAGGTGGCACCACTTTCCACTTCGTGACCGAAGGCCCCGAGGTTGCGTTGGAGCGCGCCCGTGCGGCAGCGGGTAGCAAAGACGTGCGCGTGGGTGGTGGCGTTAACATCATTCAGCAATACCTGAGACTCGGTTTGATTGACGAGATGCACGTCGCTATCTCGCCCGTGCTGTTGGGTGCTGGCGAGCGGCTGTTTGAGGGCGTAGACCTGCCTGCATTGGGATACGCCTGCACGCAGCATGTGGCATCAGCCAGGGCGACGCATATGGTGTTGTCCAAACAGTGAGCTCTTGGCCGATGCGGGCCGTAGCATCTGCATATTTTTTGTAGCTACAATAAAATATGCAGATTGACTTCGATCCGGGTAAAGACGCCACCAATTTCGAAAAGCATGGTTTGTCTTTGGCATTGGCTGCCCGATTGGATTGGGAGCATGCCCTGGTCTGGGTGGATGATCGGCATGACTATGGTGAATTGCGAATGATCGCGCTCGCGCCAGATACCGGGTTCTTGTATTACGTGGCCTTTGTGGATCGTGGTGATTTGCGTCGGATCATCAGTTTACGCAAGGCCAACCGACGAGAGGTAAAACACTATGTCCAAAGCGAATAAGCGCCCCGCAGTGGTAATGCCCTCGGTGGCAGAAGGCAAACTCATCACAGCCGCTGCTAAGGCGGACCCCACGGCGCGGCCGTTGACTCCTGCGCAGTTGAACGCAATGGTGCCGCTCAAGTCATTGCGGGGACGCCCTAAGTCGGACAG
>RFQA01000115.1 GCA_009925925.1 Betaproteobacteria bacterium | reverse complement strand
TCGCCCCTTGCGGTGCTGAATATTGGCCCATTTGCTATGTCCTGCCACACGAAACCCTTTAAAAATTCGTTACGCTACTCCCTCGATTGTACTTTTTGAGACATCTATGGCTTCCATCCAAGACGAAGGCATCCTGATTGCCCAGCACGCCGCAGGCAAATCTGCAGTGCAATGTTTCCTCCGGCCCGACAAGGCCAACCGCCACGGCCTCATCACCGGCGCCACCGGCACCGGCAAAACCATCACCCTACAAAGTCTGGCCGAGGGCTTTTCTGCCCTGGGCGTGCCGGTATTCATGGCCGACGTCAAGGGCGACCTGACCGGCATATCCCAAAAAGGTGCGTTGACCGAGAAATTGGGCAAAATCATCAAGGAACGGGGTTTTGAAGAACCCGCGTTCTCCTCCTTCCCCACCACGCTGTGGGACGTATTCGGTAAACAAGGCCACCCGGTGCGCGCCACCGTGAGCGACCTGGGCCCCTTGCTGCTGGCCCGCATGCTCAACCTCAACGAAACCCAGGCCGGCGTGCTGCAACTGGTGTTCAAGATTGCGGATGACGACGGCTTGTTGCTGCTCGACATGAAAGACCTGCGCGCCATGTGCCAGGACGTGGGCGACAACGCCGCCAGCTACACCACCGAATACGGCAACATCAGCGCCGCCAGCATTGGCGCCATCCAGCGTGGCCTGATGCAGATCGAAGAGCAAGGTGGCGACCAATTCTTCGGCGAGCCCATGCTCAACATCGAAGACTTCATGCAGACCGATGGCTCGGGCAAAGGGGTGGTCAACATCCTCGCGGCAGATAAGCTCATGCAGTCGCCCCGCTTGTATGCCACCTTTTTGCTCTGGATGCTGAGCGAACTGTTCGAGGCCTTGCCCGAGGTCGGCGACCTGGACAAACCCAAGCTGGTGTTCTTTTTTGACGAGGCCCACCTGCTGTTCGCCGATGCGCCCAAGGTGCTGATCGAGCGCATTGAATTGGTGGTGCGACTGGTTCGCTCCAAAGGCGTGGGCGTTTTCTTCGTGACCCAAAACCCGCTCGATATTCCGGACAGCGTGCTGGCCCAGCTGGGCAACCGTGTACAACACGCCCTTCGCGCGTTCACCCCGCGCGACCAGAAGGCCGTCAAGAGCGCTGCCGACACCATGCGCGCTAATCCGGGGCTGGACGTCGCCACCGCCATCACCGAGCTGGGCGTGGGCGAAGCGTTGGTCAGCCTGATGGACGAAAAAGGCCGGCCATCGTTGACCGAGCGCGTGTTTGTGATCCCACCGGCCAGTCAGATCGGCCCCATCACCCCCGAGCAACGCAAGACGCTGATCACCGAATCCATCGTGGCCGGCGTGTACGAAAAAGCGGTGGACCGCGAATCTGCGTTCGAAGCACTCAAGGGCCGCACGCAAAACCGTGCAGCCGCAGCGGCGGAAGCTGGGGGCGATGTAGCCCCGGCCGCCCCGCGTACCCGCGCCGGCCGCGCGGCGCCTGCTGCCGAGCCGGAGGCAGCGCCCGCCGGCGGTGGCATTCTGGACAGCATTGGCGACATGCTGGGTGGCGGCGCCCGCCGTTCCCGCGCCAGCGTGGGCGAGCAACTCATCAAGAGCGCGGCAAGTTCCATCGGCCGCGAAGTGGGCCGCCAGATCATCCGCGGGGTGCTGGGCAGCATCCTGGGCGGCAGCAAGCGATAACCACCACAAGGAACAAAAACATGGTCACCATCGATCCCGCCGCGCGGGCCAACGTCACCCTCATCGACCACCCGCTGGTGCAGCACAAGCTCACCCTCATGCGCAAAAAGGAAGCCAGCACCAGCAGCTTTCGCCGGCTGCTCAACGAGCTGGCCGGCCTGATGATTTACGAAGTCTGCCGCGACATGCCGCTGCAAGACCTGGAGATTGAAACCCCGCTGGAAACCACCACCGGCAAGGTCATTGACGGCAAAAAGCTGGTGTTCGCCAGCGTGCTGCGTGCCGGCAACGGTATTTTGGACGGAGTCTTAAGCGTGGTGCCAGGCGCCCGTGTGGGCCATGTAGGCCTGTACCGCGACCCCAAAACCCTGCAGGCGGTGGAGTATTACTTCAAGATGCCCAGCAACATGGAAGAGCGCGATGTCGTCGTCGTCGACCCCATGCTGGCCACCGGCAACTCAGCGGCTGCAGCCGTTACGCGCCTTAAGGCCTGCAACCCCAAGTCCATCAAGTTCCTGTGCCTGCTGACCTGCCCCGAGGGCATCAACACCATGTACAAGGAACACCCCGATGTGCGCATCTTCACCGCTGCCATCGACCGAGGCCTGAACGACCACGGCTACATCATGCCGGGGCTGGGTGACGCGGGCGATCGTATCTTTGGCACCCAATAAATCGTAAGTTGCTGATTTTATTTAAGGTTCAATGTATTATCTAAAAATAGAAAAATACATTGAACATGCCCTCCAGCACCTTCTTTCTCGACCAGTCGGAGAGCCAAAAGCGTCAGTTCATTGACGCAGAAACGGTGTTTCTGGCCACTGCCCAAGCCAAAAAGGCAGCGGCAGAGGTGCGGGGCAGCATGCTCTGGCGTGACTTGCGCGGCAAATCCACGCTGATTCGCACCTCCGCCAATGGCGCCCAAAAGTCTTTAGGGCCACGCAGCGAAGACACCGAGGCCATGTACGCCAGTTTCATGGCACGAAAGAAGTCGGCAGAGGAGCGTCTGAAGGCACTCAAAGCCCAATTGGCTACCCAGCAGCGCTTGAACCGCGCGCTCCGGGTCGGTCGTGTGCCGAACGTGGTGGTCGGCGTGCTCAATGCGCTGGAAAGCATTGGTGTGCAAGACCACTTCATGGTGGTGGGCACCCATGCCCTGTATGCCTATGAAACGGCCGCTGGCGTGCGCATTACCGAAGAGGCCATGGCCACGCGCGATGTGGACATGCTGTTTGACGCCCGCAAACACATTTCCTTTTTCACCACCATGAAGAAGCTCGACAGCTCCCTGATCGGCGTGCTGCGCAAGGTAGACCCCAGCTTTGAGGTGGTGCAAGACCAGCCTTACACCGCCCGCAACCAGGACGGATTTGAAGTCGACATCATCCGCCGTGCTGCCAAAGATGCCGACCCGCACCCGCTGCGCATGAGCGAAGATGAAGGCGATGTCTGGGCAGTGCAGGTGTCCATGGGTGAACGGCTGCAATCCTCCCGGCGTATGGACCAGGTCGTCGTGGGTACATCGGGCGAGATGGCGCTGATGCGCACTGTCCACCCGCTGGATTTTGCGCGCATCAAGCAAGGCCTCGCCACCCAGTTGGGGCGTGACCCGAACAAGAGCGGGAAGGACGCGATGCAGTCCCGCATCGTTACTGAGCTGGTCCAAGAGTATTTGCCACACTTCTTGCTTCCGGGCACCGAAGTCAGAAATTCATGAAGAAAATCAGCGTTAGCGCCCGTATTTACTGCGCGAGCAGCTATCAAATTAATAGTATTCATTAAGGCCCAACCATGCTCGACCTGCTCATCCACAACGCCACCTTGCCCGATGGGCGCAACCACATGTCGGTGGCGGTACAAGGCGGCCGCATCACCGAGGTGACACAAGGGTTCACGCCCGAAGCAGCAACGGCGTCTGAGGTGGTGGACGCTGGCGGCATGTTGCTGAGCAGCCCTTTTGTGGATGCGCACTTCCACATGGACGCGACGCTGAGCCTGGGCCTGCCGCGCCTAAACCAAAGTGGCACCTTGTTGGAAGGTATTGCGTTGTGGGGTGAGCTCAAACCACACCTCACCTTTGAGGCGCTGGTAGACCGGGCGCTGGCCTACTGCGACTGGGCGGTGGCCAACGGCCTGCTGGCCATCCGCAGCCATGTGGACACCAGCGACCCGAGCATGCTGGCGGTGGAGGCCCTCTTGGCCGTCAAAAAGAAAGTCGCGCCCTATATCGACCTGCAACTGGTCGCCTTTCCGCAGGATGGCGTGCTTCGCAATGGCGGGGATGGCACACGTGGTGTGCCGGGCGGCTTCGACAATCTCAAGAAAGCGTTGAGCCTGGGCGTGGACGTGGTGGGTGGCATTCCCCACTTTGAGCGGACCATGGCGGATGGGGCGGCGAGCGTGAAGCTGCTGTGCGAGCTGGCCGCTGAGCAAGGCAAGCTGGTCGACATGCACTGCGACGAGTCGGACGACCCGCTCTCGCGGCATGTGGAAACCCTGGCCTTCGAGACCAACCGCCTCGGCCTGCACGGCCGCGTGACCGGCTCCCACCTCACCTCCATGCACAGCATGGACAACTACTACGTGAGCAAACTGCTGCCGCTGATGGCCGAGGCGCAATTGAGCGTGGTGAGCAACCCGCTTATCAACATCTCCCTGCAAGGCCGGCACGACACCTACCCCAAGCGCCGCGGCATGACCCGCGTGCCCGAAATCATGGCCGCCGGTATGACAGTGGCCTTCGGGCAGGACTGCTGCATGGACCCCTGGTACAGCATGGGGAGCGGTGATATGTTGGAAGTGGCCAGCATGGGCCTGCACGTGGCGCAAATGACCAGCCAGCCGGCCATGCAGCAGTGCTTTGATGCCGTCACGAAAAACCCCGCCCGTATCTTGCACCTGGAAGGCTATGGCCTCGAAAAAGGCTGTCATGCCGACCTTGTGCTGCTGCAGGCGCAAAACCCCATTGAAGCCATCCGCCTCAAGGCCACGCGCCTCAAAGTCTGGCGACGGGGCGCTCTGGTGGCGCAAACACCGGCACGGACAGCGGCGCTGAGTCTGCCCGACAGGCCGGTAAGTACGTCCTTCTTACATACCAAATAGGTCGCTAGCCCTAATGGATATTGCGCAAGCAGCTAGCAAAAGCATAGCATTCACCCTGGCTGCGGCGCAAAGCACCTCGGTGCCGCTGGACGTGGAGGCCAACGTGCAAACCCACCTGCGCTTTGTGGAAGCCGCAGCGCTGCATGGCGTGCAATGGCGGGTCTTCCCGGAACTTTCGCTCACCGGCTACGGGCTGGCCGCCATGCCCGACCTCGTGCTCCACCCCGAGCACGCTTTGCTGGCGCCCCTGCGCGAAGCAGCCCAACGCACAGGCATGGCCATTACCGTGGGCGCTCCGGTGAACAGCGGCAGCGCCCTGCCCTTCATTGGCGCGATCACCCTGCGACCGGATGGCCAACACTCCGTTTACGCGAAGCACCACCTGCATGGCAGCGAAACCCGATTCACCACTGCCGGCTCTGCGCCGGTAGGCCAGCAGGAATGGGGCGGACAGCAGATCGCCAGTGCCATCTGTGCGGACACCAATTACCCCAGCCATGCAGCGCAAGCTGCAGCAGCAGGCGCACGAATCTACGCAGCGGGCATCCTCACTTCTGCCAAGGGCTACACCGCCGAAGCGCCTCTGTGGGCGGGCTATGCGCGGGAACATGTGATGACGGTGTTGATCGCCAACCATGGCGGGCCGGCAGGCGGCTACGTGTCGGCAGGACGAAGCGGGATCTGGGGTTCCGATGGGGCGCTGATCGCGGAGGCGACGGGAACTGGGGAATGGTTGGTGGTGGCGCGGGCTAGCTGAGCTCAGAGGCAGTTAAAGAGGTTGGATACGGCCGGATTGGGCCAGCTTCCGACATTGCCTTATGTCTGCTTTAGGCTTTCGAAAAATGGAAATCCAGTAGAGTCCAATTCCCTTGGGTAGCTAGAAAAAATCGGTCATTGCTTTTGGGCAACGAGGACACCAGCAGGTGTCTTGGCGCTTACAGCTGTGGCTCTTTGGATGCAATTTCACAGATGCAGCAATCCTCAGCCAAGCGTTCAATCCAAGTCCAATACAGCTCCTGTACTCGCGCTGGAGGCACCCTTTGAAAACTTCCCCAACACACCGCGCGTGTAGCGAGGCGCCGGAGCAACCCAGTTTTTCCGCCTTATAGCCAACTCTTCATCTGACACATGCAGCGTCAACTCGAGGTTTACGGCATCGATAGTGATCAGATCATTCTCTTTCACCAGGGCGATGTTTCCCCCGACAAACGCCTCTGGGGCTACGTGGCCGACGACCATGCCCCAAGTTCCGCCAGAAAACCGGCCATCTGTAATCAATCCCACCGAGTCCCCTAAGCCCTGGCCAATCAAGGCGCTGGTGGGAGCCAGCATTTCAGGCATTCCCGGACCTCCCTTAGGCCCTAGATAGCGAAGCACCATGATGTCGCCAGGATGAATCTGTCGTGTCATGATGGCTTGGAGTGCGGACTGCTCGTCGTCGAATACCTTCGCAGGTCCCTTGATAGTCAGTTTCTTGATGCCGGTGATCTTGGCGACACTGCCTTCCTCTGCCAAATTCCCTTTGAGGATGGCAAGGTGTCCTTGCGGATAGAGTGCCTCATCAATGCGTCGGATAACCTTGCGTGGGTCAGATGACTGCACAGGGACGCTTTGAAGGGCTTGTTCGACTGTCTCACCAGTGATGGTCATGCAATCTCCATGGAGCAAACCTGCGTCGAGCAGAATCCTCATCACTTGGGGAATGCCCCCGGCCTGATGTAAATCGACCGCGAGGTATTCTCCTGAGGGCTTCAGGTCACAAATGACAGGAATCTTCTTTCGCATGCGCTCGAAGTCATCCATGGTCCATGGAACCTCAGCTGCATGTGCGATGGCCAAGAAATGAAGCACCGCATTGGTAGAGCCTCCAGTAGCGAGGATGACGGCAACTGCGTTCTCGATAGACTTTTTGGTGACGATATCCCGTGGCTTGAGGTCATCCTTGACGGCTTCAAGCAGTACCCTGCCCGCCCTGCGTGAAGCAGCTTCAATCTCTTCATAGGCATTCGCCATCGTGGAGGAATTAAGCAAACTCATACCCATGGCCTCAAAGGCTGCACTCATGGTGTTGGCGGTGTACATACCTCCACAAGATCCGCTGGTAGGGATTGCACGTCGCTCGATCTGATGGAAGTCCTCATCCGATAGCTGACCTGCGCTGTACTGGCCAACGGCTTCAAAGACACTCACGATGTTCAAGTCTTTGCCTTTGTAGCGCCCCGGTAGCGTGGGTCCACCGTATACATAGATAGATGGAACATTAGCGCGAAGCATCCCCATCATTCCGCCCGGCATGTTTTTGTCACAACCGCCAATGACAAGAACGCCATCCATCCACTGAGCTCCCACACAAGTCTCAATGCAGTCCGCGATAACTTCCCTGGACGCGAGGCTGTACTTCATTCCCTCAGTCCCCATCGCAATCCCATCCGAGATCGTGGGTACGCCAAACATCTGAACCTTGCCACCCGCCTCTTCTATGCCCAGCTGTGCAGCGTCTGCCAACTTCTGCAACCCTGAGTTGCAAGGTGTGATGGTGGACTGCCCGTTGGCAATACCGATCATGGGCTTTTTGAAATCGCCCGACTCATAGCCCATGGCGTAATACATGGAGCGGTTTGGCGCTCGGGTCACACCCTCTGTTACGTTGGCAGACCGGCGATTGATTTTGGGATCCATAGCGAATATTCGGTGAGGGTTAATGAAGTGATTCCGACAGCAATGCAATTCACGGATTACAAACTTGGCAAAACTTGGGCTCTGCTGTCTCTGTGGATGGCTTGAAAGTAGTGTCTGAGTGTGTGCACCAGACGCATTTCCAGACCTCCCCGCGGGGCAGGTGCGTTGGTGCACCACAACCACGGCATGGCAAACCGGGAAGGTTCTGGGTACGCCAGAAGCCAGGCATGGAGCAAGTCGGGCACTCGGATTTCAAGCGCTTCAGCAGATCTACAGTCGCACGCCGGATGTTCTCCATACGCGTTGGACTTGCGAAAGCGCGCAAATCAGACTCCATGCATACCTTGCCATCCGCGGATGCTTTTTGCGCTTCTTTAAAGCGTGTTTCCAGAGTGGTCCAGTCATAGATGCCTTTGTAAAAGGTGCACACGTTCTTCTTTTGAGATCGGATCACCATCTGGTGAGATGGGAAGCCATGTGCCAATGCGAATGCGCTTGCCTGCTCCCACGTCTCAGCCAGTAGCTCTCCACACCGGGCAACCATCTGGGCTGATCCCGTTACCTCGAGACCTCTTTCATCATCTATAAGGATCACCTGCTCGACGTTCCAGGTCAGCACTCCGGTAAACGGATCCGGACCGAATGAGCCCTCACTTGCGACGCCGATTGAGAGGCCAGATAGCTCCATGCCTTTGCGGGCTTTCTTCCGTAAAGCATTGGTTTGCGAGCCAGCGCGATCAATGTCACGGGTAAAGGTACCTAGAAGGTCTGTATCGAAGCCCGTGACATGTTGAACATCGCATCCCAGCGCAGAGTCCAATGCTGGCTTTAACACCGTCTCTTTTCCGTGCTGGGTCAAGAAGGCAATTTTTTGCCCCTTGAAGCGGGAGCTCATTCCATAGCTCCTAACGCCGGCGTCCAACCCGAAGCGCTTAGTTTGAAGATCTGGCCACCGTCCATTTGCCAGAGGTGCATCCACCCGTTGTAAATCAGGTTCTGCAAAACCTCGTGCTTCTGAACAATCCCAAGGATCTTGTTCTGCGGTGCGCATATGACGACTGTGAGGCGCAATGGCTCGTGGAGGTAGTTCGTGCCGTCGTGCAAGGATTGCTTTGAAAGTCCTTGGCGGAGGTCGCCTCCGTTGCCCTCGAAAACGCCAATATTGCCTCCTACGACGTTGTGCAACACCTTGTTACCACTCCCATACAAGCGGGGCTCACAAAGAGAAGCGTGGTACTGCCAGTTGATCCAGTTGGTGACCAGCATCGGAGCTGTCATTAAGAGCTCGAGCACGCTGCCATCCGTGTCATTGCGCCAGTCGTAGTCGTGCAAGAAGGCCCTTCCACCCAGCCGGGAGTCTTGACTAAGGGCCCGCGGTCCCATCAAAAAAGATGCGTTCCCCGCTAATGCCCACTCAGGACGTGTTTGTGCACCATCACTGGCCCGCTGCTTGAAGATATTCAAGAGCTCTGCTGGGGACTTCAAGGGGTCCATTCCTAACGAGGGTGCCCGCTCCATGCGTACAAACTGCTGAGCAGTCCTGAAGGATTTCTGCACATCGGCCAGCTCCGTCCGAACACCGTCCGTCAAAAGATCTGTGTCGAACCACTCCAGCTCGTCAGTCGTCGTGTTGTGCAAGGCTGCGACAAAGCGGGTCGCAGAGGGGATCTCAATACCTTTTGCCAACAGGCCGGCTCGGACGTCTGATTCATTCAGCAAACGAGCCAACACTCGTGCATTGACTTCGCCGGTTTGCCCACCACAAGCTCCACAGTCCAAGCCAGCAGCATGCGGGTTGTTGGCGGACTGACTTCCATGGCCCACCAGGAGTACCAAAGGCGCAAAGCCTGACTTCAAACCCATCGCCGTGAGCACCTGAGCGCAAATTGCAACGCGCTGCTCCGCGTTGACGTTTTGCAGTTCAGGCCGACACACGGGACGCAGCCGCATAGGAATGCCCGCGTAGTCATCTTGAGTGCGGTTTCCAGCCTTTGTCCGCAGCCAACCACTCAGCTTGCCGGCAAAGGCCATGCCAAAAGACTCCACAAATGAGAAGCTCGAACCTGGCCAGCGCGAAAGAGATTCCCACTGCTCCGCTTTAAGGAAATTGAGAGTTCGCAGACCTTCTAAACTCTTACGCTCGCTCTGAAGGTTGACACCATCCGGGAATACGATCTCGTCGCTCACCGTAAGACTTGGTGGCAAGAGTCCGGGAAGTTGAGGTCTGGAACTACCGCTTCCTAAGTGCTTGTAAGCAATGGGAAGCCCAAAGAAACCGGCGAATCCTTTGGTGTGAATAGCGGGATCTACTGTCTCAATGGCCCTGCGGATGCGCTCGCTACGCACATCGATACAGAAAACTGCCTGCGCCTTCACACCAGTAACATTCGGCATTGCAAGGCTAGCCCGACCATTGCCCGACAAAGAGGATGCCAACTCTCGCTGATACCCCAACTCCAGCGCGAGCTGCCAAATCTCATCGACTTCAAGTTCAACTTTTGCCGCTGCTATTTGGTCGGGCGCCTGATTCCATTCACTGCGGAGCTTCTTGAACACTGCTTCTGCATGGACAGGGCTACAGCTATCCAAAAGAATCGCCCCCCATGCCAAGCGAACGGCCAACAAATCACGGAGCGCATCATTCGCTGTGCCTTCGAGTTTGGCTTGCCAGCTCAAGTAAGAACACCAGGACGCCCATCCATTCACGGTGAGCAACAGTGCCTCCAAGTAGTCAGCCCATACACCTTGGTCGAGTCCGAATTTCCTAAGAGCCCATTGCTCAGCTTGCAATGCGGTACTGGGGAGTTGCTCCAAGCATTCCGAGAAGTCAGGTAAGCCCATGAGTACCCCGATCCCCCGGTCATGGGAGATGGTCTCGCGCCAGAAACCATACAAACCAGGTGCAGTCTTTGGTTTCCAATCAGCCTGCCGCGTATCAAAGTACGCTGCACAGGTCTGGCTAATTTGGTGGGTAACCGCGTGCCGCCAAGAAAACCGAGACTCGCCATCCAGATGCATTTCGAGCAAGTCGATGAGCAGCGACTGACGCTGGATGTTGGGCTCTTGCTTCAAATCAGCGACGCAGTGAATGGCGCTTGCTTGACCGCCTTTTTGAGCGATGGCTTTGGACAGATCCTCGGGGGTAATTCGGCCGGTACTCCACGCACTCTGTATGTACTTGCGAGAGGGAAAGACTTGGATGCCACCGAGCACGGCAAGTCTGGCAGCAACCGTCCTGACGTCATTGCTTATGCGTCCCCAGTGGGGGTTGACCGCAATTGATCGATCAAGGGGCCACACTGGCGCTATGGAGTCACATGCACTCTGACACGCTGTTTCAACCCGTTGCGCAAAGTCGTTTCCTGATTGCACAGACTGAATCTGGCTTGTTTCTTGGATGGTGATAGCAGTCATGTTGATACGCCTATTTAATGTCTATTCGTTCAAAGGCTTGAGGACTTGGGTGTCAGCACTGGCGGGAAAGCCACCATGACTAGTCGGGTGTACCAGTCATCCAAATACAGACCGGCATATCCAATACGACGTACACGTTCCACATTGGCGCTCTTGGCACCCGACTGGAGCACCGCCAGTCCTGCGTAAATCAACAACATGACACCGAGCGCTACGCCACTCCCGTTAGATGTTGGGATACTTTCCACACCGAATGGAACGTAGTGGGCTCCCC
>RFQA01000114.1 GCA_009925925.1 Betaproteobacteria bacterium | reverse complement strand
TCCGCGCCATTGTTGGTGTTGATGGATTGGCCGTTGAGCTCACAGTCCTGCACCGCAAAGGCAGCAGGGGTGATACAGATCAAAAGTGTGGCGAGGAGGCGGTGTCGCATGGTTGAGCTGATGATGTAGGTCAAGGAATGTAGCGCAGCGGGCGCGCACAGTGGTGGCATCTCAATACAGGAGGACACCATGTTCAAACACATTCTGCTGGCCACAGACGGCTCGGCTTCTTCAGAGCACGCAGCCCAACTTGCGGTCAACCTCGCCCGCACCCACGGCGCCAGACTCACAGCCCTGTATGTGGCGGACCCTTACCCCTATATCGGCATTGGCGAAATGAACCCTGCGGGTCTGCAGGCTTATGCATCTGCCGGTCAACAACTGGCAGCCCAGGCGCACGCGCATGTGGATGCACTCTGCCGCAATGGCGCCCCTGTGGAGCTGGATGCGCGTTTTGTGGAAGACGCTACAGCAGTCAACGGCATTGTGCAAAGCGCGCAGGCTGTGGTTGCAGACCTCATTGTCATCGGATCACACGGCCGCTCCGGCGTGGCGCGGCTGGTGCTGGGCAGTGTGGCCGCCAAGGTGGTGGCGCAAAGCCCCGTGCCCGTACTGGTGGCACGTTAAGTCCCACGCGCTTGTGGGCGCTTGAAAAAGGCCGCAAGGCCTCCAGTTACAGCGTTCATGCAACGCCGCTAACGGGAGACCTGTGGCCTTTACTTTGTTTTGTATCGCCGCATTTGCGCTCTTGGCCGGCCTCTTGGGGTACCCGCGCTGGTTGGCTTGGCGGCGCAGCCGCCTGCAGGAGCAACCTTTTCCGGCGGCTTGGCGCAAGCACTTGCGCAAGCGGGTGCCCCTGTTTGCGCGCCTGCCGGCTGACTTGCAGCTGCAACTCAAAAAGCACATTCAGGTGTTTGTGGCGGAGAAGGCGTTCATCGGATGCGACGGCCTGCGCGTCACGGACGAAATGCGGGTAGTCGTGGCCGCCCATGCCTGCCTGCTCCTGCTCAATCGCACCCGGGGTGTGCCGGCGGACTACTTTGCCGGGGTTCGCCAAATCCTGCTGTACCCGGCGGCGTTTCTGGTGGACCGCAGCCACACCGATGCTGCCGGCGTCCACCATGCCCAGCGTCAGGCGCTGGCAGGAGAGTCGTGGTCACAGGGGCAGGTCATCCTGTCCTGGCAGGACGTGTTGCAGGGTGCTGCCGACCCGCAGGATGGCCGCAATGTCGTGATCCATGAATTCGCCCACCAGCTGGACCAGGAAAACGGCCAGGCCATGGGTGCACCTTTGCCGTTGGCGGGTGACGCCAGCTACAACCCCCAGCGTTGGAAAGCCGTGTTGAGTGCGGCTTTTGAGCGATTGCAGGGTGAGGCATTCATGCACCAGCAAGTGCTGCTGGACCATTACGGTGCGCAGGACCCTGCAGAGTTTTTCTCTGTTGCATCTGAAGTGTTTTTCGAACAGGGCTCCGCATTGCTCGGCTATGACGCGGCGCTGTACCGCGAGCTGCAGGGCTACTACAAGGTGGACCCGGCCAGCTGGTAAGGCGCGCGTCAAACGCCGTGGCCCGGCGGGCGGCACAATGCTTGCTCCGTCCGGTTCATGTCTACTTCCATGCCTCTATCCCCTCCCGACAAGCCCGCCAGCGGGCCGGTTGATCTGCCTGCCGCCTTGCAAGGCGATGTGCAGCAGCACACCTTGTTTGAGGATGCGCAGGCTATCTTTACCGGCACCTTGTTTGTGAGCCTGGCGCTCATCCTGTTTGGGCAGGCCGGCTTGCTCACCGGCGGCACGGCCGGTGCGGCTTTTGTGCTGCATTACGCCACCGGGGTGAGCCTGGGCAAGTTGTTCTTTTTAATCAACCTGCCGTTTTACTGGTTTGCCTGGCGGCGCATGGGGCGGGAATTCACGGTCAAGACCTTCGTGGCCATTACTTTTTTGTCGGCCATGGCCGAATGGTCTCCACGCCTGTTTGCCATTGAGCGGCTGCACCCCGCTTATGCGGCCGTGCTGGGCGGACTGCTGCTGGGCTCAGGGTGTTTGTTTCTGGCGCGGCACCGCGCCAGTCTGGGTGGTGCCACCATCGTGTCGCTGTACCTGCAGCGCGCGCGTGGTTGGCGCGCCGGCATGGTGCAAATGGGCATGGACTGCACCATCGTGCTGCTGGCGCTGACCGTGGTCGACCCGGTGCGGGTGGCGTACTCGGTGTTGGCCGCGGTAGTGATGAACCTGTTCATCGCGGTCAACCACCGCCCCGGCCGCTACGCAGTCCTCTAACGCCTTCAGTTCACACCCAGAAACTCGGCAAGTGCCGCGGTCTCCATGGCGCCTGCGTTGGTGACTACCTGGCCGGATTTGATGTTCTTGGCCACCACATAGGGCACAGACTCCACCGCCAGCTTGTTGAATAACTCCGTGTTGGCCTTGATGATGGCCTCCACCTCTGGCGCCACAGAGGCCGGCAGAGGTGTGCCGCCTGTGCCGGCGAGGATGGAGGTTTCATGGGCTGCCATGAATTCAGCCGGGTTGGACGCACTCAGGATGGCCGCGCCTTGAGGTGCGCTCTTTCCGTTGATGAAGGACACGGGGATCCACACAAACTTTGCCTTGGGCAACAAGGCCTGGGACGATTGCCACAGGTGGCCGCAATGCGGGCACTGGGGGTCAAACAGCACATACACCGGGTTGGCAGCCATCATGGCACCCACGGTGAAGCCTTTGCCCTCAGCGGCGATCTTTTCGTAAGCCTGTGCAGGTGCCAGGGCCGAGGTTTTCTCCGCAGGCTTGGCACCGGCTTCTTCTTGTTTGCCGCAAGCGACCAAACTGCCCAGCGCCAATGCCATGGGCAGGGCCAACAGGCGAAGGCGATTGCGATCAGGAGAAGCCGGGTGGGCGATAGGCAAAGACGTCATGGACATAGGTGTTGCAGGTTGTAAAAGGGTCAGCGGGTGTAGAGTCGGTGAAAGCGGCAATGGTTCCCGCAGTGGCTACTTTACAAGCACCCTCTGCAAAGCCCCTGTTGGTGCGGGTTTTGGGGTTTGTAAACATAGTTATCCACAAAGTGGTGCACAGTTTTCGGGGGTAATGCGGTGCAGTCTGAAGTCGTTTTCTTCAGCTACACCGAATTTCAAAAAGTGCTAACACAAAACTTTCCCTCATTGACAAATCACAGATTTTTCATTTTGGAGAGGCGCGAATTTGCCTAAATTTTAGGCGTCGTGTCGCAGCCCAATACTGGCGCGGATTTCGCGGCTTGTACCTTGTGTTATCCACAGCGTGGCCCACACGGGAATGGGGTAAGTTTTTGATCCTCCGGTTGTTACAAATCGGACCTTCTGCCATAGTGGCATCGGGGAAGGTTCAAAAACTACAGAGGCAGGTACAACATGCCAAACCGGTTACGCGTCCGTCGCAGTGTGTCGCTGCGGCGTGCCTTGCGAATGCTTGTGGTGTTCAGTGTGCTGCCCACGGCCATCGTGGGCATGTTGCTGGCGTATGCCAACTACCGGCTGCAGCGCGAAAGCGTCGAGCAGCAAACCGTGTTGGTCGTCAGGGCCATCCAGTCAGACCTAGAGCGAGAGATGGCGGCTATTGAGTCGGCACTCAAAACGCTGGCGACTGCCCCGGAGTTGGAGAATGGCAATCTGCAGGGCTTCTACCAGCGGGCCACCCAGGCGCTGGGTTCAGGATCGGTGCTGAACTACATCCTGACCGACCGAGAAGGCCGGCAGGTGCTCAACACCTTGCTTCCATTCGGAACCGCCTTGCCAACTCGCGGTACACCAGTCCAACTGGGCAAAGTGTTCGATTCACAGACCACTGTGCTGACCGACATGTTCACGGGCGTGACCACCAAGGCGAACATCATTGCCATGGGAGTGCCGGTGGTGTCAGGCGGCAAGGTGCTTTACAGCCTCAATATCGGACTCACGCCTGACCGGATCAACAACATCATTGCCCGCCACCCCATGCCTGAGGGGTGGCTGGTGGCGGTGCTGGACAGCAGCCGCACGATCGTGGGGCGCTCTCGCGAGCCGGAGCGCTTTGTGGGCCAGAAGGCCGTGTCGGAGTTGGTCAACATGCTCGCGCAGCGCGACTCCGGTTTCATGGAGTCCGTCACCAAAGAGAACATTCCGGTGTTTACCGCTTTCAGCACCTCAACTTTGTGGGGCTGGACCGTGGTGAGCGGTGCTCCCAAAGCAGAACTGCACCGCGAATTGCTCATTCAGCTCGCCCAGGTGATGGCGGGCCTGTTGGCTGCGCTGATGCTGGGGCTCTGGTTAGCCCGCCGCGCCGGTCTGAAAGTGCTCTCTTCCGTAGGTGAACTGAATGATGCAGCCCTGGCGCTGGGCCGTGGCGATGACATCACCCTGCCGACCCTGGAACTGCAAGAAGCCCAAGCCGTGGGCACGGCGATGCTGCAGGCGGCTGACGCCATGCGAAAGGTGAAGTTCTTTGCACAGCACGACGCGCTGACCGAGCTGCCCAACCGCCTGCTGTTTGATGAGCTGGCACAGCGCAGCATGTCCATGGCCTTGCGCCGTGACAGCGAACTTGCCTTGCTGGCGCTGGACCTGGACGGATTCAAGGCCGTCAACGACAGCCTGGGCCATTCCATGGGCGACGAGGTCCTCAAGACCGTGGCCCTGCGCATCGTTCAAACCATTCGTGGCTCGGATGTGGCGGCCCGCATTGGGGGGGATGAATTCATCATCCTGCTGTCCGAGGTATCTGCCGAGACGGCCATGCACAGTGCTGAGCGGCTGGTCGACGTGCTTTCTGCACCTTACCCGGGTGTCGGGCTGCCGCTGGGGGGGAGTATCGGGGTGGCCATGTTCACGCGTCACGGTACCGAAATGAAGACGCTTATGCTCGCCGCAGACCGGGCGCTTTACGCAGCCAAAGCAAGTGGTAAGGGGCGGGCAGTTCTGGCAAGCGGCTGATGTCCGCTAGCACAAAATATCAGACGCAAAAACAGGGGGTTCCGGCCTGCCTAAATTTTGTGCATCGTGTCCGGAGCCAATGCCGGTGCGGGTTTCAGGCCTTGTGAACACGCTTATCCACAATGCAGTCCACATGCGTTTGGGGTAAGTTTTTTTCAACTTTTTTTGCCCCGCGCGCGCTCAAGCCATGGCTGGTTTGTGCTAGCCGGGAATCACTCCTCCAGGAAGTTGGCAATCGTCGACCCGGCGGCCGGATCGCGCGGCTTGCGCACGCCGTGTTTGGCCAGAATCTCGATATAAAACTGCTTGCCGCCTTCTTTGGCAATGGCGTCGACCAGGCCGATCAGTTCGGCGGAGTGGGCCACCACAGCGTCCTGCTCGGTCGCGCCGAAGCGGCAGTCAAAGTCCCAGAAATCCACGCCTTCGGGCAAGGCGCGGTTGCGTTCGCGCCTCATGTATTTGCGGATTTCGTGTTTGGTGGCATCCAGCAGGCGGTCAGGGTGCTTGCCTTCAACCTGAAGGGGGAATGTTCTTTTCATGGGGAAATCCTGGAGCGTGCAGCTGCTGAAATGCAGCCGGCAGGTCATTGAGGCCAACGGGTGGCGGGTGGGCGATGATACGCCCCATGCAACATCACCCTCGCGAACAGCACCCCACGCCCGACAAAGACGCCATTGCCCTGCTGCCCGAATTCGGCCGATTGGGGCTGGATCGCATCACACTGGTCAGCACCGGTCCGCAGGCACTGGCAGCGCTAGAAGAGCTGCGCTCTGCCCGCGCCTGGGGCTTCGACACCGAGTCCAAACCCACCTTCAAGGTCGGTGAGTTGTCAGATGGCCCCCATGTGCTGCAGTTGTCCACGCCACAGCGCGCCTGGGTGTTCCAGCTGCATGAGCCCGAATGCCGGGCGGTGGCTGCGCAGTTGATGGCCTTGCCCGGGGTGGTGAAGGCAGGTTTTGGCTTGGGGGATGACCGCAAACGCATCCTGCACAAACTGGGGGTAGAGCCGGTGGGTGTGCTGGAGTTGAACCACGTGTTCCGCGAGCGGGGCTACCGCAAGGACATGGGCGTCAAAGGCGCCGTGGCGGTCTTGTTCAACCAGCGGTTTATCAAGAGCAAAAAGGCGGCAACCAGCAACTGGGCCGCGCCGCGCTTGACAGAGGCGCAGCTGGTCTATGCGGCCAATGACGCGTATGCCGCTATCCGGGTGTACGACGCGTTGGGTCTGTGAGGCCCCACACCAGCAGCAGGTTGTTGGCCGGCATCTCGTGGCGTGCCTGCAGCCGCAGGCCGGCTTTTGCAGCCTCGGCCTCAACGTCGCTCAGCTCGCGGATACCGAAGCTCGGGTCATGGGCCCGCAGGCTGGCTTCAAATTCGAGGTTGCTGGTGGTCGGTGAGACCCCGGCCTCAAAGTAGGGCCCGTACGTGACTAGCACGCCTTCGTCGGCAAGATGCTGCGCTGCGCCTCGCATGAGTGCACCGCACGAGGCCCAGGGCGCGATGTGCAGCATGTTGATGCACAGCATCAGGTCATAGGGGCCGGCGAGTTCGGAGTTAGTGTCAAACCAGGGCTCCTGGCACACATCCAGCTGCTGCGCGATTTCAATATTGCCAAGGTCTGCCTCGCTGGCGCGCACTTCAATGTTGTAGAGCGCGCCGCGATGCACTTCAGTGGGCTGCCAGATCCACTGCGGCATGTGCTGGGCGAACCAGACCACGTGTTGCCCGGTGCCCGACGCAATCTCCAGCGCCCGCCCGCTGGGGGGCAACAGGGATTGCAGCACCTCCAGAATGGGTTGCTTGTTGCGTTCGGCAGAGGGGCTGTGGTCCGGTTGAGCCATGGCGCTTGCAGCGGTGGGTGTGGGCTTAGTGGGTGACGAATTCGTAGCTGACTTCTTCGCTTTCGACCATGTCGAGAATGTCGTTCAGCTCGTCTTCGCTCTCGGTGCTGCTCCAGGTGTCTTCCGGGTCAGCGGCAAACAGGGGTTCGATGGCGATGTCCAGAAACTGGCCATTGGGCAGGCTCAGCACCGGAGTGCCTTCCGAGGTTTCGACCAGCGACCAGTCGTCCGGTACCGACATTTCCAGCTTGATGGTGACGTTGAGTTTTTTCATGGAAAAGTCCTATGGGGGTTCATGGTGTGAGGCGGCGAGGTTAACCGACTTGGGTGACGCAAGCCAATTTGCCACTTTGCGATTACCCATTACCACAGGTTTTTGAGCCTGAGAGCGAGTGCTTTTGCACTGCCTGTTTTTTAGGCGCGCTTGTCAAACCCAATGCCGGCGCGGATTTCGCCGCTTGTAAACACGCTTATCCACACAACAGCCCACAGGCGCTTGGGGTAAGTTTTTTTCAATTATTTTTGCACCGGCATGTGCATCTTGACCCAGCGCAGGATGTCGGCCTGGCCCATGGCGCCGGGTTGGCGGGCGACCTCGCGTCCACCCACAAACAAAGCCAGCGTGGGAATGCTGCGTATCTGGAAGCGCGCGCCCAGCGCCTGCTGGGCCTCGGTGTCTACCTTGGCCACGCGGATGTGCGGCTCCAGCTGCGCCGTAGCCGCCGCATAGGCCGGGGCCATGGAGCGGCAGGGGCCGCACCACGGGGCCCAGAAGTCCACCAGCAGCGGTATGTGGCTGCGGTTCAGGTGTCTGTCAAAGGTGTCCGTGGTCAGGTCCAGCGGTTTGCCGGTGAACAGGGCGCCTTTGCAGCTGCCGCAGTCCGGGGCGCTGCCGAGCTGGTCGGCAAGCACGCGGTTGGTGGTGTGGCAGTGGGGGCAAACGATGTGGAGTGCGTCAGTCATGCCGCTTAGCTGGCGGCATGGGCGGTTTTCTCAAGGCACGGGTGGGCAGGACTTAGGCCTTACTCCCTAAGAAACAACGGGAATTAGGGTTAACCCTTGCATTGCATCTAGGGTTAACCCTATACTGCGGCGCAACATCACACGGTTTTACTTAAGGAGTCCACCATGACCAGCACGACACTCAACGCAATCTCTCTGCCCCAGAACGCACAACCCACCGTGGGCGCTTCCTTGCAGGCGCTGTGGGTGGCCGGCAAGAATCTGGCGGTAGCGCTGTGGCAAGTTTCCTTCGGCACGGGCCAGTCGCAAGCCACGACCCGCTTTGCAGAAGCGGAAGAGCTGCGCACTTTTGCTGCCAGCATCCAGAAGTCGGACCCTTCGTTCGCGCTGGAGCTGTTTGCAGCCGCTGACCGTCACGAAGGCCTGTAAACCCGGCCTTCCAAGGCACCACCCAGGCCGTGCTGACCGGGTGGTGCCCGCCTGACGATTACATCGTCGGGTAGTCGGTGTAGCCCTGTGCACCTGGTGTGTAGTAGGTGCTGCTGTCAGGCGTGTTCAACGCCGCACCGGCTTTTACGCGTTCCGGCAGGTCCGGGTTGGCAATATATGCGTTGCCGAACGCCACAGCATCCAGTTTCCCGTCCTTGATCGCCTGCTCAGCCTCTTCCGCGCTGTAGCCCATGTTGCCGATCAGCACTCCCTTGTAGTTCGCGCGCGCCACCGACATGACGTCGGCCTTTTGCACGCCGAAGAAGTCCGCACGCATCATGTGCAGGTAGGCCAGTTTGAAGTCGTTGAGCTTTTCGGCCAGGAACGCGGTCAGCCCCACGGGATCGCTGTCGACCATGCTGTTAAAGCTGTTCAGGGGCGACAGGCGCAGACCCACGCGGTCGGATCCGATGCCTTCGCTTACCGCAGTCAGCACCTCAAACAGGAAGCGCGCGCGGTTTTCCAAAGACCCACCGTAAGCATCGGTGCGCTGGTTGCAGCCATTACGCAGGAATTGGTCAATCAAATAGCCATTGGCGCCGTGCACTTCCACGCCGTCAAAGCCTGCGGCGATGGCGTTTTTGGCGCCCTGGGCAAAGGCAGCCACGATGTCCTTGATCTCTTCCACACTGAGTGCGTGCGGCACCACGTGCGGCACTTTGCCTGCGGGGGTGTGGATCTCGCCTTCAATGGCCAGCGCGCTGCTGGACACGGTGCGCACACCGCCATTGATGCCGGGGTGGGCTGCACGGCCTGCGTGCCAGATCTGCATGAAGATGCGGCCGCCCTTGGCGTGCACGGCATCGGTGGTTTTCTTCCAACCGGCGATTTGTGCTTCGGAATACACACCGGGTTCCGCCACGAAGGCAGAGGTACCTTCCTGCACCATGGTGCACTCGGTGATCAGCAGGCCGCCGCTCGCGCGCTGGGCGTAGTACTCGGCCATCAAGTCATTGGGCAGGTGCTCCATGCCCGCGCGGGTGCGGGTCAGTGGCGCGAGGACGAAACGGTTGGGCAGAGTCAGCGCGCCGACTTGGAGGGGGGTGAAAAGCATGTTCAAAACCTGTAAACGTAACAACAAGGGGCGCGAGTGTGGCACCGGGCCAATAAGCCCGATGTGGTGGGGTTACTCGGTTTTGAAGTAGCGCTTACTTGGCCGCGAATTGGGCGTAGTAGGCCTTGATGGCAGGTGTCTCGGCAATGCGCTGCATGTGTGCATTCAGCGCAGGGGCCACGCGCTCTACCAGGTCGGCGGGCACATGGTCGAAGCGGCCGGAGTTCAGGGCGCGCACGTCGATGAACACTTTCAAGTCTGCCACGGTGAGTCGGCCGTCAGCAAAAAACTCGCCGCCTTGTGCTTGCAAGCGCTGCTGCAGCCAGCCCAAATACACGGGCATAGAGCCGTTCACCAGCGCCAAACGCGCTGCCTTTTGCTCTTCGCCGCTCATGCGGAACGTGGGGCCCATCTTGACGCCTGCGTCTTCCACCACATAGGTCACTTCATCGCAGTACAAGGCTTGCAAAGGGTCGGTGGGGTACAGGCCGGCCAGCTTGCCCGCAAAGCGCAAGAGCGCATCGCTCTGGGTGAACTGGGTGCCATCCACATCCAAAGTGGGCACTTGGCCGAACGGAGTGGATTTGCGGATTTCTGCAAATTGAGGGAAGGTAAAGCGATGGTCATCAAACGCCACACCGCCAAGGTGCAGGGCCAGGCGCACGGGTTCGGCGCGGCCGCCGTGCATGTCAAAGTAGCTGAGTTTCAATTGGGGCATGGTGTCTTCCTTGTTGGTCTGAGGTTCTAAGCCACACGTCGGGTGTGCAGGACGTAGCGCATTCTATGCAGGCGGGCCTCTGCGCATAGACCAAGCATAAAAAAGCCCTCCGGCGCCCGAATAATGTGCGCGAGCAGCTACTAAAATCGTAGCAAACAGATCAGGCGAAGAAGCTACATTCATGACCATCCCCCGTTTCTATCCTCTCGGCACCCCCGGCCAAGCTTGGGGCCCCGCCGAAGTTCAGCAGTGGCGCGCCCGCCAGGTGCGCCAGCGCAGCTATGCCGACGACGTGCTCTCTGCGGTGGAGCTGCTGCGCGCGCAGTGGGACGTGGAAAGCTATGGCGAAGTCATCTATGCGGATTCCGTGCACAGCGAAGAGCGCTTCCCGCTCATGGCCTTGCGCAGCCGCAGTTGGAGCAGCGCGTTGCCCAGTGTGCTGGTCACAGGCGGTGTGCACGGGTACGAGACCAGTGGGGTGCATGGCGCCTTGCGCTTTGCCGCGGACCATGCCGCCGCCTACGCCGGCCGTGTGAACCTGCTGGTGGCGCCGTGTGTGAGCCCTTGGGCCTACGAGCGCATTCAGCGCTGGAACTTTGACGCGTTGGACCCCAACCGCAGCTTCCGCGCCGACAGCCCCGCCCAAGAGAGCGCGGTCCTCATGCGTCTGGTGGCACCCCTGCTGGGCCAGTTTGCCGCCCACATCGACTTGCACGAAACCACCGACACCGATGAGAGCGAATACCGCCCCGCTGTAGCTGCGCGGGATGGAAAACCATTCGAGCCCGCCACCATTCCCGATGGGTTTTATCTGGTGGACGACACCGGCAACCCCCAGCCCGCTTTTCAGCAAGCCATCCTGCAGGCGGTAGAGCGGGTCACGCACATCGCGCCTACAGACGACGAGGGCGGCATCATCGGCACGCCCCTGGTGGCGCGTGGCGTCATTGAGTACGACATGCGCGGCCTGGGCCTGTGCGCCGGCATCACTGGCGCGCGCTACACCAGCACCACCGAGGTCTACCCCGACAGCCCCCGAGCCACGCCCGATCAATGCATTGCTGCTCAATTGGCAGCGGTGTGTGCAGCTTTGGACTTTGTGATCAGCTCCGCGAGCGCTTAACTGCGCTCCAGGTCCTGAATCAGCGTCTTCACCTTGGTGGTGATGATGTCCACCGCAGGGTCGTTGGCGCCGTGGGGCGCTGGCT
>RFQA01000113.1 GCA_009925925.1 Betaproteobacteria bacterium | reverse complement strand
CTGGCGCTCGTGGAATATGCGCGAGCAGCTACTGAATCGATAGCAATCAGACCACTGGCGAGGTCTTCAGGCCGGCCAGGTAGGCGTCCAGCGTAGCCAAGCCTACGGCTTCGAGGTCAAAGGCCTGCGGGTCCAGCAGCCAGTTGTATTTGATGCCGCCCACCAGCGCAAACAGGCCGATGGTGGCGTTGCGCAAGTGGGCATCGGCCTTGATGTGGCCCAGCTGTTGGGCGATCTGCAGCAGGCGCTGCATGTCGTCCATGCATTCGTTGCGGCCGCTGATCTTGCGCTGCTGCATTTCCTGCATTTCATCAACGTACTCCACCTTCTGCATCGCGATTTCAAACACGCGGCGCACCTGCGCGTCGTTAGCGACCTGGCGCAAGGCGGTAGCGGTGTTGCGGCGGATTTTGTCCAGCGGCCGGGCTTCGTCATCCGGGGTGATTTCGGTCACGCGGGCCATCATGGGAAGCGTCACCCGCTCCATCATGGCGTGAAAAAGCTCGCCCTTGTTCTCGAAATGCCAGTAAATCGCGCCCCGGGTCAAGCCGGCGTCCTTGGCAATTTCCTGCAAGGATGTGCGCGACACACCGCGCTGGTGAAACACACGTTCAGCAGCGTCAAGGATGAGTTCGCGGGTGGCTAAGGCTTCTTCTTTGGTACGGCGGGCCATGGTTTACACAGGGTTCACAGTGTTCGTGAACATACATTCATGTATGTATGTATACTAACAGCCATTGCCGTGGTCTGCTTCGCTATTTCTTGAGGGTTTGCCCTAGATCAAGCCCCCGGCAAGTCCCACCCCCCGATTACCGCCCCAACTACCTCTGTCACAAGGGAAATCTGTATGCTGCTGTTCCGTCAGACCCAGGGTGCCTCACCCGCTTTCCACTCCGGCCGTGTGGCCTTGTTGGCCATTCCACTGGCTGTGGCCCTGGTGGCCTGCGGTGCCAAAGACGGCGCACAGGGCGCCGGCGGCCAGCCCGGCGGCGGCATGCCTCCTGCAGAGGTTGGCGTAGTGACCGTGTCCAGCCAGGCGGTGGCTTTGCAATCGGAATTGCCAGGCCGCGTCAGCGCCCTGCGCGTGGCACAAGTGCGCGCCCGTGTGAGCGGCGTAGTGCTGCAACGTGCCTTCCGCGAAGGCAGCGAAGTCAAGGCTGGCCAGGTGCTGTACCAGTTGGACTCTGCCCCCTACCGTGCTGCGTTCGAGAGCGCCCAAGCTACCGTGGTGAAGACCCAGGCTACGCTGGCGCAAGCCACCGCCCAAGTGGAGCGCAACAAAGCGCTGGTAGAAGCCAACGCCATCAGCAAGCAGGAATTCACCACCCTGCAAACTACCCAACGCCAGGCAGAAGCCGACCTGGGTGTGGCCAAGGCGGCCGTGGAGACCGCACGCATCAACCTCGCCTACGCCACCATCACCGCACCAATTTCCGGCCGCATTGGCCAGTCCTCGGTAACGGAAGGCGCCTTGGTGGGCGCTGCTGACACCACCGCCCTGGCCACCATCCAGCAAACCAGCTCGGTGTACGTGAACTTCACCCAATCCAGCACCGAGTTGCTGCGCTTGCGCAAGGCCATTGCCTCCAAGCAGCTGCGTGCCGCTGGTGACGGCTCGGTGCCGGTACGCATCGTTCTGGAAGACGGCAGCGAGCTGCCCAAGGCCGGCAAACTGCTGTTCAGCGACCTGACAGTGGACGCCACCAGCGGCCAGGTCACCCTGCGTGCCGAGGTGCCCAATGCTGATGGCCTGCTGCTGCCCGGCCAGTACGTGCGTGTACGCCTGTCCCAGGCCGAGCTGCCATCCGGCATCCTGCTGCCCCAGCAAGCCGTGACCCGCACCAACCAGGGTGACTCCGTGATGGTAGTGGGTGAAGACGGCAAGCCCGGCGCGCGCCCCGTCAAGGTCGGCAATTCCCAGAACAACCAATGGGTGATTCTGGGCGGATTGAAAGAGGGCGATCAGGTCATCGTGGATGGTTTCCAGAAAATGATGGTGCCGGGCGCTCCCGTGAAGGCCGTGCCCTGGAACCCCAACGCCCCTGCGGCCGGCGGAGCCGCTGGTGCTGCGGGTGCTGCCTCTGCGCCCGCTTCCTCCCCTGCTGCTGCAGCGTCAGCAGCTGCCAAGTAAATAGCTAGAGGCACATTCCATGGCCCAGTTTTTTATCAAGCGACCCATCTTTGCATGGGTGATTTCGCTCTTCATCATGGTGCTGGGCGGGCTGTCCATCACCCAGTTGCCAGTGGCCCAATACCCGTCTGTGGCACCGCCATCTATCGTGGTGAACGCCGCTTACCCGGGTGCATCCGCTCAGACACTGGAAGACAGTGTGCTCAGCGTGATCGAGCGGGAAATGAATGGCACGCCAGGCCTGATGTACATGGAATCGGTCGCGCAAGCGGACGGCTCCGGCAGCATCACCCTCACCTTTGAGATCGGCACCAACCCCGACCTCGCCCAGGTGGACGTGCAAAACCGCCTCTCGCGCGCTACCCCCCGCTTGCCGTCCACCGTGACGCAGCAAGGTGTGCGTGTCGACAAGTCGCGCTCCAACTTCCTGCTGTTCACCATACTCTCCTCCGACAATCCGGACATCAACACGATTGCCCTCGCCGACTATGCGTCGCGCAATATCGTGCCCGAGCTGCAGCGTTTGCCCGGCATCGGCCAGGCCCAGCTGTTCGGCGCTGAGCGCGCCATGCGCATCTGGGTGGATCCGGCCAAGCTGGCGGGCTACAACCTGTCGATGGGCGATGTCACGAGCGCCATCAAGGCGCAGAACGCCCAGGTGTCCTCCGGCGCCATCGGCGACCTTCCCAACATTACCGGCCAGAGCATTGCTGCAACCGTAGTGGTGAACGGGCAGCTGAGCAACGTGGCCCAGTTCGGCAACATTGCGCTGCGTTCCAACACGGACGGCTCCTCGGTGCGCATGAAAGATGTGGCGCGCATTGAGCTCGGCGCGCAGGCCTATTCCACCTCCGCGCGCCTCAACGGCAAACCCGGTGTGGGCATCGGCGTTCAACTCTCCCCGAGTGGCAATGCCATGACTTCAGCCAAGGCCGTGCGCGACCGCATGAACGAGTTACAGGCTTACTTCCCCAAGGGCGTGAGCTGGAGCATTCCTTACGACAGCTCCCCCTTCGTCAAGATATCCATCAGTCAGGTGGTTGAAACTCTGGTGGAAGCGGTGGTGCTGGTGTTTCTGGTGATGTTCCTGTTCCTGCAGAACTGGCGTTACACCATCATTCCGACCATCGTGGTGCCGGTAGCCCTTCTGGGCACCTTTGGCACACTGCTCGCACTGGGCATGTCGATCAACGTGCTGACCATGTTCGGCATGGTGCTGGTGATCGGCATCGTGGTGGATGACGCGATCGTGGTTGTTGAAAACGTGGAACGCATCATGAGCGAGGAGGGCTTGCCTCCCATGCAAGCCACCATGAAAGCCATGGGCCAGATTTCGGGCGCCATCATCGGTGTGACGCTGGTGTTGATTGCTGTTTTCGTGCCACTCGCTTTCTTTGCCGGCTCCGTGGGTAACATTTACCGCCAGTTCTCGGCAGTGATGGTGAGCTCGATTGCGTTCTCTGCCTTCCTGGCCCTGACCCTGACGCCCGCGCTGTGCGCATCCCTGCTCAAGCCGGTAGAGGCGGGGCACGCCCATGCCAAGACGGGCTTTTTCGGCTGGTTCAACCGCAGTTTTGCCAGTGGCGCAAAGAGTTACGAGGGCATCGTCGCCCGCCTGCTGAAAAAAGCTGGCCGCTACCTGATCATTTACGTCGCCATCATCGGTGCGGTGGCTGTGGTGTACATGCGCCTGCCCAGCTCCTTCCTGCCTGCGGAAGACCAAGGCAGCATTCTGGTGAACGTGCAGCTACCGCCGGGCGCCACCCAGGAACGCACTCTGGGTGTGATGAAGCAGGTGGAAGGTTTCATCCTGAACCAGCCTGAGGTGAAGTCCATGGTGGCTGTGCTGGGCTTCAGCTTCTCGGGCCAGGGACAGAACGCAGCTCTCGCATTCGTGACTCTGAAAGACTGGGACGAGCGCAAAGGCCCTGAGCACTCCGCACAGGCACTGGCCGGGCGTGCATTCGGCGCCTTGTCCAAGGTGCGTGATGCGTTCATCTTCCCGCTCAGCCCCGCGCCGATTCCGGAGCTGGGATCCGCATCGGGCTTTTCTTTCCGACTGCAGGACCGTGGTGGCAAAGGCCACGACGCACTCATCGCTGCACGCAACCAGATGCTGGGCATGGCGTCCCAGAGCAAGGTGCTGACGCAGGTGCGCCCGGATGGTCTGGAAGATGCGCCGCAACTGCAGATCGATATTGACCGCGACAAGGCTGCCGCCCTGGGCGTGACGTTTGACTCGATCAACTCCGCCGTTTCTACCGCGCTGGGCTCGGTCTATGTCAACGACTTCCCGAATGCAGGTCGCCTGCAACGCGTGGTGGTTCAGGCCGACGCCACAGCCCGCATGCAACCCGAGGACATTCTGAAGCTCAACGCCAGCAACAACCTCGGTAAGCCCGTACCGCTCTCTGCCTTTGCCAGCACGCGCTGGGCCAAGGGCGCCATGCAAACGGTGCGTTACAACGGCTATCCCGCTGCCCGCATCAGTGGCAGTGCAGCTCCCGGCTACAGCTCGGGCGACGCGATGAACGAAATGGAAAAGCTGGCTGCCAAGCTGCCCGAAGGCTTCTCGTTTGAATGGACTGGCCAATCGCGCCAGGAAAAGCAGGCAGGCTCTCAAGCCATCGTGCTTTACGGTTTTGCGATTCTGGCGGTCTTCTTGTGCCTTGCTGCGCTCTACGAGAGCTGGTCCATTCCGTTGTCCGTGATTTTGGTGGTGCCACTGGGGGTGCTGGGTGTGCTGCTCGCCACCCTGCTACGCGGCTATGCCAATGACGTGTATTTCCAAGTAGGCCTGATCACCATCATCGGCTTGTCGGCCAAGAACGCGATTCTGATTATTGAATTCGCCAAAGACCTGCAAGCCACCGGGAAGAGCGTGATCGAATCGGCTCTAATGGCCGCCCACTTGCGCTTCCGCCCCATCATCATGACCTCGCTGGCGTTCATGCTGGGTGTGTTGCCCTTGGCGATTGCAAGCGGTGCAGGCTCGGCCAGCCAGCGGGCTATCGGCACCGGTGTGATCGGCGGCATGGTCACCGGCACGGTGCTTGCCGTGTTCTTTGTGCCCATCTTTTTCGTAGTGGTGCGCAGCTTGTTCAAAGGCAGCGCCCGCCAGCGTCAGTTCGATGCTGAACACGCCCACAACATCGGAGTGGAATCCCATGAGTAAGCAGTCTTTCCAACGCCCAGCCCTGCGTCTGGCCACCCTGTCGGCAGCCCTGTGGTTGGCCGGTTGCAGTTTCATCCCTACCTTCACCCGCCCCGCAGCGCCGGTGGCACCTGCCTTTCCCCAAGCGGTGGCAGACAGCAAGCCGGCTGCCGACGCCAAAACTGCAGCGGACATAGAGTGGCAAAGCTTTTTCAAAGACGCGCGTCTCAAGCGCCTCATTGAGTTGTCTTTGGAGAACAACCGCGACCTGCGCGTGGCAGCGCTCAACATTGACGCCACCCGCGCCAAGCTGCAAGTGGCCCGTGCCGACCAGCTGCCCACCGTGAATGCCGGCATCAACGGCAGCCGCGGTCCGGCTGCCAGCGGCGCCATCACCAGCAGCTATACCGCCGGCCTGAGCGTCACGGCCTATGAGCTGGATCTCTTTGGCCGCGTGCGCGCCCTGAGCCAAGCGGCCCAGTCGCAACTGCTGGCCACCGAAGAAGCCCGCAAAACAGTGCAGATCAGCCTGATTGCATCGGTTGCCAACACCTATCTGACCCTCCTGGCCGACGACGAGTTGCTGCGCATCACCCGCGAAACACTCAAGACACGGCAAGAGAGCCTGCGCCTGATGCAACTCAAGTACGACAACGAAGCTGCCTCCAAGCTGGACCTGAGCACCGCCCAGAGTTTGCTGGAAGCTGCCAAGGTGTCGCTGGCCCAACAAACCCGCCAGCGCGCTACTGACGAGAGCGCCTTGGTGCTGCTGGTAGGCCAGCCTTTGCCGGCGGACCTGCCTGCCGGCCTGGGCCTGGCAGAGCAAGGCTACTTGAGCGATCTGCCAGCCGGGGTGCCTTCAGAGCTGCTGGTGCGTCGCCCTGACGTGTGCCTATCTTCGATGCCGGCCGCAACAAAGCTAACTTGGAGGCTGCCAAGGTGAACAAGGACATCGCCATCGCCCAGTACGAAAAAGCCATTCAGACCGGCTTCAAGGAAGTGGCCGATGCATTGGCCGGACGCGCCATCCTGGGCGAGCAACTGCAAGCCCAGACCGCGCAGCTCAACGCCACCCAGACCACCATGCAACTGACGGACCTGCGCTTCAAAGCCGGTGCGGCCAGCTCGTTTGAGGTGCTGGAAGCTCAGCGCTCTTTGTTCGCAGCCCAACAGGCGCAGGTGCAAGTGCAAACCCAGCAATTGCAAAACCTGGTGACCCTGTACAAGGTCCTAGGTGGCGGCTGGACCGAAGCCGTCGACGCGCAAAAAGCAGCCCAGCCTTAAAGCAAAAACGGGCGCTAGCCCTCGTGAAATATGCGCGAACAGCTCCTGATTCAGGAGCATTCGAGGAATTGAAGCTTGCACATTGCATTCGCCCTATGAGCGAAAAACAACCCAAAACCACGAAGATCCGTTTTGTGTGGGCTAACGTACATACCCGTTCCGCAGAGTCTCACTAACATTGATCCACATCAAGATTAGAGAGCGATATGACCAAAGTACCGAATACAGAAGTGCAGTCGATGCAGAGAATTTTGCAGCAGGCGGAGCTAGTGGCGTTGGATGTAGCGAGGGCTGAAGCCATCGTCGACCATGCACTTGAAGCTGCCGCCATGGCCATGGCGGCCAAAGGAATCGTTGGCACTTCGGAGATGACGGCATACGCCAGGGAAGTTTTGCAAGTTGCGAGCAGCGCTGCGAAAAAAGTTCTACAAGTGGCCAAAAAAGAAGCCCAGGTTACGCTGGAATTGGCCAGCAACCTCGCCAAGGAACGCCTCGCACAATAAGAACTCACGTTGGCTCTGTCCGGGGCCACTCTCGGTATCGGAGTGAATCTCTACAAACCGGCTAGCGCTGCCATGCAGCCGGCTCACCCGGCTGCTTTCCCCATCATTCCACCCGCGTAATCCGGTTCGGCTTGAAGCCCAAGTCCGCAGCCTTGCCCTTGCGGCCACGCGCTGCACGGGCGTTGTTGAGGCTACGGATTTCCAGCGTTTCGTCCCGCTCTTTGCCACCGCGACCGATGCCGGCTATGCGGATGCTGCGAGTGTAGGCGGCAGCACCGGCCAGGGTATCTTTGGCTTCCAGGTCGATCAACATCAAACCACGGCCACCATTGGCCATGGTCTTGAGTTCGGTGATCTCAAAGGTCAGGATGCGCCCGCCAGTGGACGCACAGGCCACATGGGTAGCAGGTGCCACCACCGTCGCAGGGGTTCCCGCCACGGTGACCTTGCCTTGCGCGCCCGACACGACGGACGGCGCACACAGAGTTTCGCCCTCGCCTACACCCACAAAGGCCTTGCCGGCCTTTTGGCGGGAGGTCATGTTCTCGACGCTGGCAATAAAGCCGTAGCCGCCGCTGCCGGACAGTAGCAACTGCGCGCTGGCCGGGCCGGCAAAGTAATACAAGATTTGCGTGCCGCTCTCCAACTCCAGCAGCGTGGTGACCGGCTGACCATCGCCCCGCCCGCCGGGCAGTGCAGACACCGGCACGGTGTATATGCGGCCGTTGGAGCCGAACACCAGCAGCGTGTCCACCGTGCGGCACTCGAACGTGCCATACAAGCCATCACCCGCCTTGAAGGCGAAGGTAGACGCCTCGTGCCCATGACCGGTGCGCGCGCGCACCCAGCCTTTTTCGGACACCACTACGGTCACCGGCTCGTCCACCACTTTCACTTCCGCCACGGCCTTTTTCTCGGCTTGGATGAGGGTGCGGCGTGGGTCGGCAAACACTTTGGCGTCCGCCTCGATCTCTTTGATCATGAGACGGCGCAGTGCGGCGGGGCTGCCCAAAATTTCTTCCAGCTTGCCTTGCTCGGTGCGCAGTTCTGACAGCTCTTGCTCGATCTTGATGGCCTCTAGCCGCGCCAATTGGCGCAAGCGGATTTCAAGAATGTCTTCGGCCTGGCGATCGCTCAGGTTGAAGCGGGCAATCAGCGCGGCCTTGGGCTCGTCGCTGTTGCGGATGATGGCAATGACTTCATCGATGTTGAGCAACACCGTCTGGCGGCCTTCCAGGATGTGGATGCGGTCCAGCACCTTGCCCAAGCGATGGCGGCTGCGACGCTCGATGGTGCTGGCGCGGAAGGCGACCCACTCCACCAACATCTGGCGCAAAGACTTTTGCACCGGCTTGCCGTCCAGCCCCACCATGGTGAGGTTGATGGGCGACGAGGTTTCCAGGCTGGTATGGGCCAAGAGCGCGGTGATCAGCTCCTGCTGCTCCACAGTGCGGCTCTTGGGCTCGAACACCAGGCGCACCAGTGCGTCTTTGTTGGACTCATCGCGTACCACATCCAGCACGCTCAGGATGCTGGCCTTGAGCTGGGTTTGGTCTTGGCTCAGGGCCTTTTTGCCGGCCTTGACCTTGGGGTTGGTGAGTTCCTCAATCTCTTCCAGCACGCGCTGGCTGCTCACACCGGGCGGCAACTCGGTAACCACTAGCTGCCACTGGCCGCGCGCAAGGTCTTCAATCTTCCATCGGGCACGCACCTTGAGGCTGCCGCGGCCGCTGCGGTAGGCGTCAGCTATATCTGTGGCGCTGCTGATGATCTGGCCACCACCGGGAAAGTCGGGGCCAGGGATCAGGTTGAACAGTTCGTCGTCGGAGAGCTTGTCGTTTTTAATGAGCGCCACGCAGGCGTCGGCCACTTCGCGCAGGTTGTGGCTAGGGATCTCGGTGGCTAGGCCCACGGCAATACCGCTGGCGCCATTGAGCAGGCTGAAGGGCAGGCGTGCGGGCAGCTGCTTGGGCTCTTCAGTGGAGCCGTCGTAGTTGGGCTGAAAGACCACGGTGCCCTGGTCGATTTCGTCCAGCAGCAGCGTGGTGATTTTGGCCAGGCGGGCTTCGGTGTAGCGCATGGCGGCGGCGCCATCGCCGTCACGGCTACCGAAATTGCCTTGACCATCGACCAGCGGGTAGCGCTGCGAGAAGTCTTGCGCCATGCGCACCAGCGCGTCGTAAGCCGATTGGTCGCCATGCGGGTGGAAGCGGCCCAGCACATCACCTACCACCCGGGCGCTCTTGACCGGCTTGGCACCGGCGTTGCCATTGGCGCCGCCAAAGCCCAGGCCCATGCGGCCCATGCTGTACAAAATGCGGCGCTGCACCGGCTTGAGGCCATCGCACACATCGGGCAAAGCGCGGCCTTTGACAACGGAGAGTGCGTATTCGAGGTAGGCACGCTGGGCGTAGGTGGCCAAGTTCAGTTCGCCATCGTCACCGGGGGGCACGGGGCCGGTCGGTTCAGCGGGGTCAGGAATCAAATCAAGCGTGATTGGGTCAGTCATGTTTCTTCAGTTCAGTCCACTGCAATCCGGGAATCTTCAGGAGCCACGGGCAAGGCCGGGGTGATCATGTTGCCGCGCCCGACAGCGCCGCCCGGCATGGCGCCGGGCGCCAGCACATAGGCCGTGCGGGAGCCGGACAACACATAGCCGTCGCCATAGGGGTTGAGCACAGGCTTGACGCCCACCACTTGCGGCAGGGGCGCACTGGTGGGTGCAGGCGGCTTGAGCGCAGCATAAAGCTCCGTGACGGTGGCCACGTAGATCTGGGTCTCTTTGAAATTGGGCACTTTGTTGCCCGCCTTTTGCACTGCGCCTTCGCCGGCGTTGTAGGCCGCGAGGGCCAGATCGATGCGACCGGGGAACATATCGAGCAATAAGCGCAGGTAGCGGGCACCAATGCCGACATTGATTTTAGGGTCGGCCAACTTGGCCTCCACCGAGATCCAGCGGTCGCTGTCCACACCGAAGCGGCGTGCCGTATCCGGCATGACTTGCATGAGCCCGATGGCGCCCTTGGACGACACGGCCGTAGGCTCAAAGCCGGATTCGGTAGTCACCAACGCCTTGAGCAGCTCGTAGTCCAGGCGGTACTTGCGCGCAGCTTCTTGCAACAAGGGCTGGGCTTCCCGGTAGCGCGGGGAGTTGTCAAAAAACGCCGCCAACTTGGGCGACAGCTCGGGCGCATCCGGCACCACAACCTGCGGAGCAGTAGCATCAGCGCCGGGCTGCAGGCCACGGATGGAGGCGCGGAAAAACAGCGTGTACCGCTCGTCGACTTGCTCGGTGGAAAGATACGTTTTGCCCTGCGGGTCTACATAGACCCACACGTCGGCTTTGGCATCAAAAGCGGCTCCAGCGCACATAAATAGTGCGCAGGAAGCTACTCTTTTTGTAGCAAAACGGGACACAGCGGAACGCAGGCGCATCAGACGTCGATCTCGACCGAGTCGCCATGCAGTTCCATCAGCTCGCGGCGGGACGATGCCTCGCCTTTGCCCATGAGCTTGGTGATCAGCGCCTCGGTGTCGCCGAAGTTGATGGCGCCCAGCATCACCGGCAACAGGCGGCGGGTGTCGGGGTTGAGCGTGGTGTCCCACAGCTGCTCGGCATTCATCTCGCCCAAGCCTTTGAAGCGGCTGATGGACCAGGCGCCTTCCCGCACGCCCTCTTTGCGCAGCTTGTCGAGGATGGCGGTGAGCTCGCCTTCGTCCAGCGCATAGGCCTTGCTGGCAGGCTTTTTGCCCCGGGCCGGAGCATCCACCCGGAACAGCGGGGGGCGGGCCACAAATACATGGCCGGTCTCGATGAGCTTGGGGAAGTGGCGGAAGAACAGCGTGAGCAGCAGCACCTGAATGTGCGAGCCGTCCACGTCCGCATCGCTCAGGATGCAAACCTTGCCGTAGCGCAGGCCACTCAGGTCAGGCGTGTCGTTGGGGCCGTGCGGGTCTACGCCGATGGCGACCGAAATGTCGTGGATTTCGGTGTTGGCAAACAGGCGGTCGCGGTCCACCTCCCAGGTGTTGAGCACCTTGCCGCGCAGGGGCAGGATGGCCTGGTTTTCTTTATCACGCCCCATCTTGGCGCTGCCGCCAGCAGAGTCGCCCTCGACCAGAAACACTTCGTTGTAAGCAATGTCGCGGCTCTCGCAATCGGTG
>RFQA01000112.1 GCA_009925925.1 Betaproteobacteria bacterium | reverse complement strand
GCAATGGGCGGTCGGTACTTGGCTGGCAGCGCAGCGCAATGAACCTGACCTTCGAAAAAAGGATTTGGCAAAACTCGCTGCTGCTTTGGACGGTGAGGCGTCAGCGGTCTTGCAAGGCGTCAGCAAAGTGCTGGCTCGGTTGCATGCACGTGGCAAGCCGAACGTACAGGAAGAAAAAGGCAGCCGCGACGTGACGGAAGACGATGCGGAGTTTGCGCTCGCAAGCGTTGGACTGTTGCTTAGGGAAATTGGATGGGCTCAGAAATGAGTCGGTCTTTTTTTGCCTATCACCTTGCGCACTTTTTCGGACCTTTTGGCCTTGAGAGTTATCACACCAACAGCGAGAAGCCGGTCGAGGGAGATGTGCTGTATGTGGTATCGGGAGACCATGGCCAAGATGGTGGAAAAGACTATTCCCTCGAAGGATTGTTCAAAATTCACCGAAGGCATCGCGGTCCATTTGCCTTGCGTGACTTAAAAGGGCAGGAGCGCAGTTTTGATTACAGGCTCTCATTACTGCCTGTCAGGATGCCGCCCAAACCGATTGCTATGGTTGAAATGCCTTGGTATGACCGCAAAGAGATTCACGACTATTTTTCGAGCGGGCAGAACTTTAACCCTGTGCCGCCAAAATACAAAGAGCGATTTGATTTGCTGCTGGTCGAATTTGGGAGTGGACTCGATGCCACAGCGGAAGACTTGCAGGCGCTCAATGGGCGCACGGATATCCCGGCGACGACGCGTGAGGCCTTGGTTCAGGCGCGTGTGGGGCAAGGCAGATTTCGTAGCGATGTGGCGAGCCTATGGGGCAAGGGGGGAGGTTTGCGCGCTTACGGGCATTGATGTGCCTGAGCTTCTGATTGCGTCGCATATCAAGCCATGGCGCGACTCAAGTGACGAGGAGCGCCTTGACCCCTGCAATGGCTTGTTGCTTGCAACACATTTGGACAAGGCGTTTGACCGCTACCTCTTGAGTTTTCTTGAAGATCGAGGCGACTTTTGGGTTTCCATGCACCCGCGCGTTGAGGCTGCGCTACGAAAGACGGGCATTACTCGGACGATGAAGTTAACTATTTCGCACATGTCGCCTTCTGACGCGCGGCGGTTTTCTTGCTACGTTGGTCAACATCACCGCGTCCACACAGAATTGGTTGGTAAAAATCGACCTACAAACTAGCGGTTGATAAGGTTATGCAAACCCCTTTCTCCCTCCGCATCTTCGTCGCCGACGGCGACCCCGACGGTCTGCGGATCGTCGACAAGTCCAGCTGGATCGGCAAGGCGCTGGTGTTCCCGCGTGCGCTGCTGCCGCAGGTCAAGGCCCGGCCCGAGCTGGCGCAGACCGGGGTGTACCCGCTGCTAGGGCCGCGCCCGGACGGTGAGGGCGACATGCTCTACGTGGGCAAGGGCGACCCCATCCACCCCCGGCTGGAGAGTCACTATGCGCAAAAGGATTTCTGGACCCGCGCCATCGGGTTTACCACCGCCAGAGCAACTTGCGGTCACAGTTTGTGATGTCAAGTTTGCTTCGGTTTTGATAGCTGCTTGCGCACATTCCACGTGGGCTAGAGGCCTATTTCAATCCCAAAGCACCCGCCGCGCCCATTCGGGCAGGGGCTGCACCAGCTCCTGTGTCCAGTCGCCTTTACAGGTAGCCACGGCAGTGTGTGTGCCGGGTGATACGTCGGCGGAGTCATAAAGAATGGCGGCGTTGGCCAGGCGTACTGCCTGGGTCAGGTGGGCCAGTGTCCGTGGGTAGCGCGCCAGAATGCGCTCGGGCGGTACCGGGTGGCCGCCCTCAAGAACACGCTGGGCAACGCGTTCCAGCAGGCGTTCTGGTTGGTCCAGCGCCACTACCAGCAGCATGACAAAGAATCCCTTGGCTTGTGCCTCTCGAATGAGCGCCAGTTTGGACGCGTGCGAGAACACGGTTTCGCTCACAAATGATTGGCCTGCATGCAGCAGCTCTGTTCGGCGCGCATCGGCCCACTGGCGGGCTTGTTCAGAGCGTTGCTCTGGGTCGGTGATGTGTTGCAGATGCGAAGCCTCGTGAAGGTCGGCGTTCACAAATTCGGCAGTGGCCGGAATGGTGCCTGCCAACACGAGCGCGCGGTACAGGGTGGACTTGCCTGCGCCGTTGGGCCCGGCCAGCAGGTAGAAGACGGGTTGCCCCATGTCAGGCGGCTGCCGGGCCTGCCTTGCTGCGGTTGCTGGCTACCACCTCACGCACCCGCTGCGCCAAGCTGCCGTCGTTTTCTACAGCCATGAACTGGGCGAGCAGGGCGTCGGCCTGGCTGGCGGGTTCGCTCTCGGTGCTGCGTGCGCGCCGTGCGGCGGCCTCGTAGCCAGCAATAGCAGTTTGCGCCTCTTGGGCGGTCAGGCCGCTGTGCTCCACGATGCGGCCCAGCGTTGCCCAGTATTCCACCTGCCCCGCCACCGAGCGGCGCATGGGTTGCGCTGCTTCGCGGGCTTGGTCCACCAGGGCGGCGGGCAGTTTGACGGATGCAAAACCGGTGTTGGCTGGGGGCATAGTGTTTCTCCTGATTGGCGCATTTTGCGCCATTTTGAATTAGTATGGAAGCCATGAAGACACTCCCCATCCGCCTCACCCCAGGCCAAGACCTGCGCGCCGCGCTAGAAGCCGCAGTTCTCGCCCAAAACTGCCGCGCAGCGTTTGTGTTGTCCGGCATCGGCAGCCTGTCCACGGCGGGCATCCGTCTGGCGGGTGCGGCGCAGCCCACGCGGCTGACCGAGAGCATGGAGATCCTCACGCTCTCGGGCACCGTGGCCGCCGGTGGCGACAAAACGGCGTCGCACATGCACATGGCCATCTCCACCGCGAATGGGCAGGTGCTGGGCGGGCATGTGGCGGCGGGCTGCATCGTGCTCACCACGGCCGAGGTGCTGCTGGCCCTGCTGCCCGACTGGCAGTTCACCCGCGAGCCCGATGCGGGCACGGGGTATGACGAGTTGGTGGTGCGGGCGCGCAGTTGAGTCCTTGCCTTTGTCAGTCAATTCATATACATTCAATATTCGCGATTCACGAATATTGAATGTATATGCAGCTCAAGCCCCAAGACTTCCTGGTAGCCCTCAAGCTCGTGGCTTGGGGGGAGCAGCGCTGGACGTATGCGCGGCTGGCGCAGGAGTTGGGCATTAGCGTGTCTGAGGCGCATGCCTGCATCAAGCGCGGGTTGCAAGCGGGCTTGCTGGTACAAAACTACCAGGCGCTGGACGCAGCGTCTTTGGCAATATCGGCGCAAGAGCCAACAGCGATTTACCGGGTTGCCAGACGTAAGCGCTTGAGTGCCGAAGCCTCAGCGGGCGAAGACGCCCAGAACAAGGCCACAGGGGCTGACAACCCGGTGCGCCCCCATTCAAAGCAATTGGCAGAGTTTGCGCTGCATGGCGCCAGGTATGCCTTTGCGGCAGACAAAACACCCTCCACGATTGGCGTGCCCACAAGCCACAGTGCGCCGGCCTTTGAAGGGGTGTTTGCGCCGGGCTCAGAAGACTTTGTATGGCCGCACCCCAATGGCACGAAGCGCGGCGTAGGTGTAGAGCCGCTGCACCCCAGCGTGCCTTTTGCTGCCATGCAAGATGCCAAGCTTTACGAGATGCTGGCGTTGTTTGATGCCCTGCGTGTGGGCCGCGCACGAGAACGCGGTATGGCGCTGGAGCGCCTGCAGGCACTGATTGATCCGTCAGCCCCAAAACCGGTGAAGGGGCCCATGCGTGGCTAATCCGAACCTTGCACTGTTGATCGGTATGGCGCAGGCCATGGGGCCAGTGTGTGACCGCGTTGTCTTTGTGGGCGGCTGCGCCACAGGTTTGCTGCTAAGTGACCCCGCACTCATGAATGTGCGAGCCACCGAAGATGTGGATGCCATTGTGGAAGTTGCCTCGTTGGCGCGCTACCACGCGCTGGCAGACGAACTCATTCAACGCGGCTTCAAGCAGACGATGGCCGACAACACGCCACCGTTCCGGTGGCACTGGCAGAGCATGCAATTGGACTTGGTGCCCTTGGACGAAAAGGTGTTGGGCTTTGCCAACCGGTGGTACCGCGCTGGTTTTGAGGCTGCTGTGCAAACAGTGCTTGAGCCGGGGTTGACACTGCGTCACCTGTCAGCCCCTTACTTTCTAGCCACCAAATTTGAAGCCTTCCATGACAGAGGCAAAAATGATGTGTATGCCAGCCACGACCTGGAGGACATACTCACGGTCATAGAAGGACGTGCGGTACTCGTCGAGGAACTGGCGTCATCGCCGGCCGAGCTGCGCAGCCACGTGGCTGCGTGTGTTGCCAAGCTTCTTCACAACACAGATTTTGGCAACGCACTAGGCGGACTCTTAAGCCAGCCCAACCGGGAGCCGCTTGTGCGCGCACGACTACAACAAATCGCTTTATTGCAAGACACATGAACACCACCACCAACTCACTCGTCCAGAAGCTCTGGAACTACTGCAACGTGCTGCGCGACGACGGCATGAGCTATGGCGACTATGTGGAGCAGCTCACCTACCTGCTGTTCCTCAAGATGGCGGACGAGCGCAGTGCGCCGCCCTACAACCAGGCCAGCATCGTGCCTGCAGCCTACGCCTGGCCCACGCTGCTGGCCCAAGATGGCGACGAGCTGTTTGACCACTATCGCCACCTGCTGGAAAAGCTGGGCCAAGAGAAAGGCACGCTGGGCCTGATCTTCGGTAAGGCGCAAAACAAGTTTCAAGACCCGGCCAAGCTGCGCCGCGTGATCGTCGATTTGATTGGCGCCGAGACCTGGACGGTGCTGGGCGCCGACGTGAAGGGCGACGCCTACGAGGGCCTGCTGGAGAAAAACGCGCAAGACACCAAAAGTGGCGCGGGCCAGTACTTCACGCCACGCGCGCTCATTCAGGCGATGGTGGACTGCATGGCCCCGCAACCCGGCGAGCGCATTACAGACCCGGCCTGTGGCACTGGCGGCTTTCTGTTCACGGCGCACAACTACATCACCAGCCACAACAAGAGCCTCACGCGCGAGCAGCTCAAGCACCTGAAGGAGAAAGCTTTCACCGGCTACGAGCTGGTGCAAGGCACCGCCCGTGTGTGCGCCATGAACATGATGCTGCACGGCATTGGTTCTGAAAAGCAGGTGCCCGTGGTGGTGGGTGACGCGCTGGCCGCCGACCCCGGCGAACGCTTTGAGGTGGTGCTGGCCAACCCGCCCTTTGGCAAGAAGAGCAGCACCGTCATCGTGGGCGAAGATGGCCGAACCAGCACCGAGAAAGACACCATCGAGCGCGACGACTTTTGGGCGACAACCAGCAATAAGCAGCTCAACTTTGTGCAGCACATCAAGACCCTGCTTGCCACCCATGGTCGCGCAGCGGTGGTGTTGCCCGACAACGTGCTGTTTGAAGGCGGCGCGGGCGAGACCATACGCAAAAAGCTGCTGCACGAGTGCGATGTGCACACGCTGTTGCGCCTGCCCACCGGCCTGTTCTACGCCCAAGGCGTAAAGGCCAATGTGCTGTTCTTTGAGAAGAAGGGTGCGAGTGAAACGCCGTGGACCAAGCAGTTGTGGATTTACGACCTGCGCACCAACAAACACTTCACGCTCAAGACCAATCCGCTCACGCGCGCGGACCTGGACGAGTTTGTAGACCTGTACAAGGTGGGCCACCGCCACCAGCGCCAGGCCACCTGGTCACCCGAGAACCCGGACGGCCGCTGGCGCGCCTACAGCTATGAAGAGCTGGTCGCACGCGACAAGACCAGCCTGGACATCTTCTGGCTGAAAGATGACTCCTTGGCCGACAGCGACAACCTGCCCGCACCTGGCGTGATTGCGCTGGAAATTGTGGAAGACCTGCAAGCCGCGCTGGAGCAGTTCAAACTGATTGCGGCGGATTTGACCGAAGGCGCTATTGAGTAAACAGCCAATGAAAACCTTCTACAACCACCTCCACGCCCAACACCAGGGCAAGGTCGAAATGTTCCGCGGCGCGCTGGTGCCGTGCTTCGAGGTCCCGGCCCGTGCTGACCATGTGCTGGCTGAGCTGCAGCGCCGCCAGCTGGGCGCGGTGCTGGAGCCGCAAGCCTTTGACGAGGCGGCGCTCACCGCTATCCACAGCCCGCGCTACCTGAACTTTCTGGCGACTGCCTGGGACCAGTGGGTGGCGCTGGACGCGGCGAATGCGGACAAAGACATCCTGCCCTCCGTCTGGCCCACACGCACCTTCCGCACCGACATCGAACCCGATAACTTCGCGGCCAAGGTGGGCCTGTATTCGTACGACGCGGGTACGCCCTTCACTAGCGGTACCTGGGTGGCGGCGCGCAAGGGCGCGGAGTGTGCATTAAGCGCAGCGCAAGCCGTGTTGGCTGGCGACCGTGCCGCTTTTGCCTTGAGCCGTCCGCCCGGCCACCACGCAGGGGCCGACTTTTTTGGCGGCTACTGTTTCCTGAACAACGCAGCGCTGGCCGCGCAGCACCTGCGCAATGCAGGCATGAAAAAGGTGGCGGTCCTCGATGTGGACTACCACCACGGCAATGGCACCCAGGCCATCTTTTACGACCGGCCCGATGTGTACTTCGCCAGCATCCACGGCGACCCGCGCACCGAGTACCCGTTCTATCTGGGCCATGCGGATGAAACTGGCTCCGGCGCTGGATTGGGTGCCAACCTCAACCTGCCGCTGCCTCGCGGCACCGACTACGCCACCTGGGCCCAGGCCTTGGAGACTGCGTTGGCGGGCATTGCACGCTTTGGTGCGGACGCGTTGGTGGTGTCGCTGGGTATGGACACCTTTGAGGGCGACCCGATTTCGGGCTTCAAGCTCAAGACGGACGACTACCTGCGCATCGGCGAGCGCCTGGCGAAGGCCGGCTTGCCCACGGTGTTCATCTTTGAAGGCGGTTACGCCGTGGAAGAAGTGGGAGTGAATGCGGTGAATGTGTTGCAGGGCTTTACCAATCCGTAACACGCACCGGGGCGGGCAGCCCGCCCGGAGCGGCTAAGCTTGCGTTTATGACTTCGATTTTTCAAATCTGCAGCCCCGTGTGGCTGCGACGCGGTGTGCGCGCCACCGTTGTAGCCATGGCTTGTGCCGTGGCTGCCCCCGCACTGGTGCTGGCCCAGGGCGTAACGGCCACCCTCGACAACGCAGCCTCTACGGAGCGGCTGATCTCCGAGTTCGGTGGTTGGATCGGTAACCGCCACGATGCGGATCAACTGGTCACCACCTTGCGCAGCGGTCGCCCGACGGCTACCGAAGGTGCGGCCAGCAAAGAACCAGCGACGGGGCCTTTGGGTTACGGCGAAGTACGCCTGGCGCTCAAGCTCGCGCAAGGCGCACTGGCGCAGCAGGGCGTGGCCTACCCCAATCCGGATCAGCTGCAGGCGGCGCTGCATGGCGGTGTGTTGCGCACTCCACAGGGCGAACAGGTGATGGATGGGGTCTTGCCCCAAAAGGCGAGGGGCACGGGCTGGGCCAACATGGCCGAGCGCTATGGCCTGACCACTGAAGATTTGCTGCCCCCGCCGGGCAAGGCTGTGACGGTAAAGAGCGCCAAGCAGTCGGCCACCAAGGGCAAAGCCAAAGCGGGTGCCAAGAGCAAAGCATCTGCAAAAGCATCGTCTAAAAGCAAGGCCAAGGCTTCGGCAAAAAAACCGGTAGCCAAGTCTGCCAAGCCAGCGGCCAAAGTCGTTAAAAAAGCGACTTCGGGCAAATAAGCGTTACGGGCGGCAAGGCCGCGTGGTGGGGGATCAGGCCGGATTGCGGCGGGCGCGCAGCAGGGCGGCCAGACCCACGGCCGCCACCAGAATCAACACCGCCGGAAAAGCCACCGTGGCAGACCAGTCAATCAGCGCGCCGCTGATGCCTGAGGCCACCAGCCCGCCCAAGGTGTAGTTCAGCACCAGCACCGCGGTGCAGTTGACCAGGGCAATGCCTTTTTCGCGCGCGCCAATGTCAGTCATGCACAGGGTGTAGAGGCTGCTGCCGGCGGCGCCCAGCAAAAACACCACCGGCCACGCCACCCAGATGGCGTGCTTCACCAAAGGCAGGGCTGCAGCACACACTAAGGCGACGGCAGCCACGGCCACCATCAGGCTGCGGCGGCCGCGCACCGGGTCGGCAAACCGGTCTGCCGCCATACCCACCGGAATGGCTGCCAGCGTGCTGCCCAGGCCGCTCACAGAGATCAACAACGCGGCGGCACTGGCGCCCAGACCCATGCTCAGGCCGTAGAGCGGCAGGATGGAGGCCAGGCCCAGCTCAAAGAAGCCGCCGATAAACCCGGCCAGCATCAGGATAGGGTGCTGCTGCACCGCCTGCCACAGGCCGCGCGGGCCTACGCTGGTGTTGCCAGCCTCAGCAGAGGTGGGGATGGGTGGAATGAACATGGTCCACACCAGGCCCAAGGTCAGCAGCGCGATCACCAGACCCAGCGCCACATGCCCCGTGCTGCCGGCCCAGGCCAAGAGGCTGGGGCCGATGATGAAGGTCGCACCCACCATGGTGGCGTACATGCCCATGGTGCGCCCCAGCCGCTCGGGCGGCGAGAACTCGGCAATCAAGGCCTCGGCCAGCACCCAGCGCATGCCGCCTGCAATGCCTGCCAGAAGCTCCAACACAAACCACACCGCTATGGAGTCGGTACTCAAGAAGCCCACTGCCGCTGCCAGCGGCACGCCGGAGGCAAACCACATGGCGCGCCGGCGGCCCCATCGCCGCGTGAGCGCTGATGCAAAGGGCGTCACGATAAATATGCCCAGCCAGGTGGTCGCCGCAAACAGGCCGGCGATGGTGGTGGACACCTGCCGCTCTGTGAGCAGCACCAGCATCAGCGGCGACAACATAAAGACGCCCGAGAGCTGAAACAGCGTGGAGCCGAACACGGCCAGCAAGCCCGCGCGGGAGCTGGGGTGAGCGGAGGTGCCGGTGGTGGGTGCGTTATGCAAAAGAACGTACTTCCAGAATGGCGCAGGCGACTTCAGCAAAACCTGCACCTCGCGCAGAAGGCGTGACGTAGGTCGGCAGGTGGTTGAGCTGCGGCACAAAACGCGCAATGTTGGCCACGCCCGCGCTGTGGGTGAAGTGCTGGAACATGGCCTGGTCGTTGCCCGAGTCGCCCACAAACACCCACTGGTCCAGCTCGGTGCTTAGGTCGCGCCCTAGCAGCTCGCGGACGATCCAGCAGGCGCCGGTCCATTTGTTGAAGTCCCCGAAGCAGCCGTGAATGTGGATGCTGCTCACCGTGGTTTGCATGCCGTGGTTTTGCAGCAGGGCCAGCACGCGTTGCACCGTTTCGGGGGAGTGATGGGCGAATTCGGCGTAGTCGAACGCGAGGTCGGTTTCGCGGCCCGCGCTGTCGCGGCTCAGCTCCACGCCCGGCACTTCGGCGCAGACTTGGGCGGCAATGGCGTCCATGCGCTGTCGATTGGCGGTGCGCACTTCAGCACTTTGTTGATATCGTTTTGATAGCGCCCCGCGCACATCCGACGGGCGCTGGAGGTCGATTTGACTTGTAACTGCATCTTCGGTGCCCGGCACAAACGCCACCGCCCCGTTCTCCGCCACCATGGCATCGACCGGCCAGGCCGGGCCGTTGGTGCCCGCCATGAAGGGTTCACACCAGCCGATGGGCCGTCCGGTGATGGGGATCACCGTGAGCCCGACCGCCTTCAGGCCCCCTAGCGCCTCCAGCGCATCAGGGGCGATAAGGCCGTCGTGGGTGAGGGTGTCGTCGATATCGGTGAACACCCCGCGGATGGCACGGCGGCTGTCCACCGGCCATTGCGCCAGGGGTTTCACGTGGGAGCCTCTTGTTTAGCCGGCTGTTTGCAGTGCCAAGCCTGCATGTTCGCGCAGCGGGTGGAAGTGGATTTTGGGGAAGCGCTCCTGCGCCAGACGCACGTCGTAGGGGCTGGTGCACAAGTAGGCGAGGGTATCTGCCGCGTCCTTGGCCATGCGCATGGGGTAGGCGTTCACAAACTCCTGCAGTTCCTTAGCGCTATCGGCCGTGATCCAGCGGGCGCCGGTGTACTGGCTGCTCTCCAGCCGGATGTCAGCGTCGTACTCGCCTTTGAGGCGGTGCTGTACCACTTCAAACTGCAGTTGGCCCACGGCGCCCAGCAGCATGTTGCCGCCCATTTCGGGCTTGAACACCTGAATGGCACCTTCCTCGCCCAACTGGGCCAGGCCCTGCTGCAGCTGCTTGGTGCGCAAAGGGTTCTTGAGCACCACGGTCATGAACATTTCGGGTGCGAAGAAGGGTAGGCCGGTGTACATGAGGTTGACGCTGCCGTCAGTAATGGTGTCGCCCAGTTGCACTCCACCGTGGGTGGTAAAGCCCACGATGTCGCCGGCATACGCTTCCTCGACTGCCTCGCGGCGCTGGCTCATAAAGGTCACCACCGAGGTGGGGCGCAGCTCTTTGGCGGTGCGCATGACTTTGAGCTTCATGCCCGGCGTGTACTTGCCGCTGGCCATGCGTACGAAGGCGATGCGGTCGCGGTGGTTGGCGTCCATATTGGCCTGCACCTTGAAGACCACGCCACTGAAGGCTTCGTCTTCGGGCTGAATTTCTTTGACCATGGGCTGGCGGTTCACCAGCGTGGTGCTGATGCGCTTCTGAGGCGCGGGCGCGAGGTCGACTAGCGCGTCCAGCACCTCCATCACACCGAAGTTGTTCACCCCGGAGCCGAAGAACACGGGCGTTTGCTTGCCGGCCAAAAAGGCTTCGTGGTCCCAGGCGGGGGAGGCGCCGGTGGCGAGCTCCATGCTCTCCACTGCTGTGTCCCACTCGTGGCCGAAGCGGGCTTGCAGCGCGGCAGGGTCGCTCAGGGGCATGGCGTCAAAGTCTTGCGGGCGGCGTTCGCTGCCGGACTCAAACACGGTCATGGCCTGCGTGCGCAGGTTGATGATGCCGCCGAACAGCTTGCCTTGGCCCACAGGCCAGGTCATGGGCACGCAGGGCATGCCCAGCTCGCGCTCGATTTCGTCCAGGATGTCCAGGGGCTCGCGCACTTCGCGGTCCATCTTGTTCACAAACGTGATGATGGGCGTATCGCGTTGGCGGCACACCTCGATCAGGCGGCGGGTCTGCGCTTCCACACCGTTGGCCGCGTCAATCACCATCAGCGCCGAGTCCACGGCGGTGAGCACGCGGTAGGTGTCTTCCGAGAAGTCTTTGTGGCCGGGGGTGTCGAGCAGGTTGACCACGTGGTCGCGGTAGGACATCTGCATGACCGAGGAGGCCACC
>RFQA01000111.1 GCA_009925925.1 Betaproteobacteria bacterium | reverse complement strand
TCCACCATGGCTGCGTTTTGTTGGGTGACATGATCCATGCGTTCGATGGCTTGGTTCACGCGCTCAATGCCTGAACTTTGCTCTTGATTTGCTGCGGTTATTTCGCCCATGATGGTCGTTACGCGTTGCACGCTGTCCACGATTTCTGTCATTGTCGAGCCCGCTTGACCGACCAGGCGGCTGCCGGTTTCTACGTTGGAAACAGAGTCATCGATCAGGGCCTTGATTTCTTTGGCGGCATTCGCTGAGCGCTGGGCCAAGCTACGGACTTCGGATGCCACTACCGCAAAGCCACGGCCCTGTTCTCCCGCCCGTGCTGCTTCTACCGCAGCATTCAATGCCAGGATATTGGTCTGGAATGCGATACCGTCAATTACACCGATGATGTCGGCAATTTTCTTGCTCGACGAATGGATGGCGCCCATGGTCTGCACCACTTCCGCCACCACTGCGCCTCCCTTGGATGCAATTTGCGAAGCAGTGGCTGCCAGTTCGTTAGCTTCCTGGGTCGCTCGTGTGGTGTGACGCACTGCCTCCGTGAGGTCGAGCATGGACGAGGTGGTTTCCTGCAGCACCTGGGATTGCTCCACCGTGCGGTCGTTGAGCTGGTGGTTGCCCTGCGCAATTTCTTTTGCTGTGTTCGTGAGCGAATGGGTACTGTGGTTGACCTCCCCGACAAGATGCTTCAGACCTTCATTCATTCCCTTGAGGCCAGCCATCATCTGTCCGACTTCGTCCTTGGTGCGCACCTGAATGTCGCTGGTCAAGTCACCCGACGCCACCTTGTTGGTGATGTTGGACGCGCGCCGCATTGCCGTCACAATGCTTTGGGTCACGAAGTAGCCCACCACCGTGCTCAAAACGGCAGCAGCAAATGCCAGAACCAGGATCAGGGTTGTCGTTTGACTTGCGACCTCGTTGGAGGTTTCGCTAGCGGTTTCCATGAGGCTGTTTTCGTATTTCACGAAAACGTCCAGCGCTTCAAAGTATTTGGTTTGCAGCGGTCGCATGGAAAATAGGAACTTCAGCTGCGCCTCGTCTTTTTTTCCTGATTGACCAGATCAATGAATGACTTTTGGTGGGGTTTGAGCTTGTCCCGTATCGCGATGATCGGCTTCAGCAGCTCAGTGCCTTTCTCGTCCGTCATGTTCTTTTCAAGTGTTTCAAACGCAGCCGTGTTTGCTGCGGTCACTTTTTCAATTTTGTCGACTTCACCTTTGATTTGATTCGGGTCCTCCATGATCAGGATACTGAGCATGGCGCGAGAAATCTCGTTGGTCTGGACCTTGATTTCGTTGGCGATAGCCGTCTTGGGATAGCGGTCCGTGATGATGGTGGAGAACTCGGCGTTGAGGCTATTGATACGCACGTAAGCCAATGAAGCCAACACCGCCATCAGGGCAATGACCACGGTAAAACTCACGGTTAACCGCTTACCGAGACTCATGTTCGCGAACATATTGTTTGCCCTCAAAAGTGATTCCACGGAAGAATCATCAAGTTTTAAATTTTTTAATATTTTGCCATTTATTTTTAAAAGTGGCAAAAACATTAAAAAAATTTCAAACGTTTTTATTGGATTCTGGTGGCGAGTGCCTTTGCACAGGCAAATGCACTCGCCCAAGCCCACTGGAAGTTGTAACCGCCCAGCCAGCCCGTTACATCCGTAACTTCACCTATAAAGAAAAGGCCGGGCTGTTTGCTTTCCATAGTCTGGCTGGACAGCACTTTGGTGTCTACTCCGCCTGCGGTGACCTCTGCCTTTCGATAGCCTTCGGTTCCGGTAGGGGTGAGTTCCCAGCGGGAAAGGCGCTCGGCCAATGCGTTCAGCGCCTTGTCACTTGCTTCATTCACGGGACGCTGCCAGTCATGGCCCCAAGCCTGCCCTTGGCTGACCCAGGTGTCCGCCAAGCGGCTGGGGACGATGCCCGCCAGTTCATTGGCAATGCGCTTGCGGGAGGTTCCTTTGGCCTCCGTCAGATGGTGGGCCAAGTCCACAGTGGGTGCCAGATTGAGGCGGATGGGGGTGCCCTCTGCCCAGTAGCTGGAAATCTGCAGGACGCCCGGGCCAGACAGACCGCGGTGGGTAAACAGCAAGTCTTCACGGAATGACATGCTGTCTTTCTTGGCTCCTGTAGCAATGTCAACCGGGAGTGACAGGCCGGAAAGTTCCGCAAACGGGGCCCACGCCGCCTCGTCAAAAGTCAGCGGTACCAGCGCGGGGCGGGGCGTGACCACAGGCAAGTCGAATTGCTTGGCGACGCGGTAGCCGAAGTCTGTGGCGCCAATCTTGGGAATGGACAAACCACCGGTGGCAATCACCACGGCTGCACAATGAATGGTGCCGCGATCACTATCAATTTCATAGCTGCTCGCGCTCATTCCATGCTTGCTGGCGTCTGAAAAGCGTATGGATTTGACGGCGCAGGGCTGCCAGCGCTCCACGCCACCTGCTGCACATTCGGCGAGCAGCATGGCAATCAGGTCTTCGGCGGAGCGGTCGCAAAACAGCTGGCCTTTGTGCTTCTCGTGAAAGGCGATGCCATACTTTTTGACCAAAGCAACAAAGTCCGCCGGTGTGTAGCGCGACAGGGCAGACTTGGCAAAGCGTGGGTTCTCGCTAATGAAATTGGCCGCGCTCACATCGAGGTTGGTGAAGTTGCTGCGGCCCCCGCCGGAGATACGGATTTTTTCGGCCACTTTTTCGCTGTGGTCCAGCACCAGCACCTTCAGGCCCAACTGGCCGGCGATCCCGGCACAAAACAAGCCGGCAGCCCCGGCACCCACGATCACCACGTCAAAACTATGCATAGGCGCGCAGTGTAGGCGACGGCGGGTTTACGCCAACGTGCCTATGCGGATGGACCAAGAGCGCCGGACTGCCGGGCCAGTCGCACGGCGTTCATTCCGGGGAGGGGTGCAGGATGCCCGGGCTTACAGCCGAGGGCTCATACTCGCCGCGCTCGTCAAATCGCGCCATTCTGCAGGCCTCGGCACTCCATGCCTCTTAGGTGCTATGGCGCGCTGTTAGCAATGCGTCTGGGGTGTCGTTCTGGTCTGCAGCGGCCAAGATGCCGCTCATCACATCGCCCACCACGATCACACTGGGGCTCGCAAGTCCTTCGCGGACGATGGTGGCTTGCAGTTCGCCCAGCGTGCAGACCGCGTGGCGCTGCTGGGGCAGGCTGGCGTTCTGGATGACTGCCACGGGTGTGCTCGCGCCCAGACCTTGCAGCAAGCCTGCCTGGATGTCTGCCGCACCGCTCACGCCCATGTAGATCACCAGGGTGAGCTTGGCTTGGCGCACGGCGCTGGCCAGTGCGGGCCAGTCAGTGCCGCTGTCGCCGGGCTTGGCATGGCCGGTCACAAACACCACGCCGTGCGCATGCTCGCGGTGGGTCAGGGGCACGTTCAGGGATGTGACCGCAGCCAGCCCGGCGGTGATGCCGTTGATCACTGATACGCGGATACCGGCTTCTTCGAGGTGTTCCACTTCTTCGCCGCCACGGCCGAAGATGAAGGGATCGCCGCCCTTGAGTCGCACCACGTTTTCGCCTTCCTGGGCGGCGGTGATCATGAGGCGTTCAATGAAAGACTGGGGGGTGGACTTGCAGCCACCGCGCTTGCCCACATGGACGACGCGGGCTGCAGGGTTGGCATGGGCCACGATGGCATCGTTCACCAGGTCGTCTACCAGCAGCACGGTGGCTTGCTGAATGGCTTTCAGGGCTTTGAGCGTAAGTAACTCCGGGTCGCCAGGGCCCGCGCCCACCAAAGTGACGTGGCCGGAAGCCGGGGTGTTGAGACGGTTTTTCATAGTGCGCGGTGCAAACTCCGGTGCAGGTGCAGGATGTGTGCCACCTGCTCGGCAATCGGTGCCGGAACAGGGCTGTGGCCCTGCAACACGGATTGAATGTAGGCGGCGGTGCTCGCAGCATCTATGGCTGTGGGCAGCTCAGGCAGCGTGGTCAATGAACCAGCCTGGTAAGCCTGCAGGTCCGTCGCTTGGCCCGCCACAAAAGCTTGCATCTTGGGGGTGCGGCGGGCGTCGGCGACCGCTTCGCCCTCGGTGCCGCGGATCAGCAGGGCGTGGGCCTGCACCAAGGCAAAGGTGTCCGCCATGGACACCGCGTATTCGGGGTGGGTGTAGCTGCTTACCAGCAGGGCGGGGCCGTCCACCGGGTTCATGAGCTTGACCAGGCTGTGGGCCGGGTTGCGCAGGTTCACCACGCGGCGCACATCCAGCAGGCGCTGCAGGCCGGGCAGCAGGGTGCCGGTAGGCACAAACGCCACGCTGCCGGTTGCTATCTTTTCAGTAGCTGCTTGCGCATGTATTCCGAGCGCTGCGAGCACTTCTGACACAAAAACACGCTTGTCTTCGGTGGCGGTGCCGTGGATCAGAACAGGCAGGCCTTCGCGGGCCAGCAACAGGGCCAACAGCGGCGTCAGCAGGGGCAGCTTGCGCGCACCGTTGTAACTAGGGATGACGACCACCGGTAAATCGCTGGCGGGCAGCAGGGCCATGCGGCTGCGCACAGCGTCCAGAAACCCGGCCATCTCACTGGCGGTTTCCCCCTTGATGCGCATGGCCAGACAAAAAGCGCCCACCTCCAGGTCGGTGACCGTGCCGTCGAGCACCTGGCCTAGCAGGTCAGCTGCCTGCTCGCGGTTGAGCGCGCGTGCGCCGTCTTTGCCGCGACCGATTTCCTTGATGTAGTTGCCAATAGCCATCTGCTGATTGTCGGTGAAGCCTGATAACTTTCGGCTATGTCCTTATGCCTCGGCGTGGGGCGCATCTACCGGGGTGGCCCTGACCATGCGTTGCATCTGCGGAATGCAGGAGCCACAGTTGGTGCCGCATTGCAGTGCTTTTTGCAGTTGACCCAGGCGTTCGGCGTTACTGCCCGTGCAGCGGGAGAGCGTGTCAGTGATGGCGATATCACTCACGTTGAAGCAGGTGCACACAGTTTTGCCTTTACTGAGAACCGGCAGGGGCGGTTGGGCGCCGCCAGCCAATAGAGCACGGCCGTAGTTCTGGGCGGGTTGCTCTTCGCGCAGCAGGGCGGCCATCCAATCGCGGGCTTGGGTATCGCCACTGAGCAAAAAGCCTTCCAGTGTGGCGTTCACGGTGCTGCGCTGCAGCCGCACCACACGGCGCTGGCCGCGCTTGGGGTCGGCGTAGCGCACGGCGTCTTGCCCCTGCAGGTCCAACATTGCCTCGATCTGCGCCAGCAGCGCCTCATCCGGCGGGGCACTGCCTGCCGCGCGGAACATGACTCCGGTGCGACCGGCGTGGCCTAAAGCAGCATCGTTGCCGAAGAGCACGCAGCTGGCGAACTCAAAGCGTGCCATCAAGGCTTGCAGCTCGGTGCGGCGCTCCAGCACTTGGCCGGCGGGCAACCAGGCCAGAGCGGTCACGCCCCAGGGCAGGTCGGCTTTGAGTACTTTGACAGCCGCGTGTTTGAGCTCAGGTTGCTTGGAGTCTGGGCAGAACACGGGGCTGGTGAGCGCGTTCACGCCGCCCAAGCGCTCGCCGGTGTTGCTTTGGCCGCTCAAAAATTCATCGCCCCAATGCATGGGCAGAAACACTTGGCTCAGGCCCACCTCGGTGCTGGCCTGCACCGGCGCGAGGATGGAGCCACGCTTGCTGGTGATGTGCACCAGATCGCCCTCGGCAATCAAGCGCCGCGCCATGTCTTGCGGGTGCATGTGCAAGGCAGGCTCGCGCACATGACCGAACAATCGGCCCAAGGTGCCGGTGCGGCTCATGCCGTGCCACTGGTCTCGCAGGCGGCCGGTGGTCAGGGCAAAGGGGTAGCGTGCTTCGCGTTGTTCGGCCACCGGGGTGTAGGGCGCAGCCACAAAGCGGGCGCGGCCGGTGGGTGTGGGGAACACGCCGTCCTCATACAAGCGCACTTTGCCGTTGGCGGCGCCCTCGGGTAGGGGCCATTGCAGCGGGGTCGCCTCTAGCTGCGCGTAGCTCATGCCGGTGATGTCCAGGTCCCGGCCCCGGGTGCTCTCACGGTGCTCGTTCCACACCGACTCGGGGGTGGGGTAGGGAAACAGCGTAGGCAAGGCAGGCGTGCGGCCCATTGCGGACTCCAAGCGCTGCGCGAAATCCACCGCAATGGCCCAGTCGTGGCGCGGGCCGTTATCTTGTGGGCCGGGTGCCGCGACTGCCGCGCGCACTCGGGAGATGCAGCGCTCGCTGTTGGTGACCGTGCCTTCCTTCTCGCCCCAGGTGGTGGCGGGTAGCAGCAGGTCTGCGTAACGGGCAGTGGCGGTGGTGGCAAAAGCCTCTTGCAGCACCACGAACTCGGCGCGCTCCAAGGCTCGGCGCACGGTGGCCTGGTCGGGCAGACTCTGGGCCGGGTTGGTGCAGGCAATCCAGAGGGCCTTGATCTCCCCATCGGCGGCGGCCTGGAACATTTCGATCGCGGTTTTGCCGGGCTTCTCGGGCACGCTGGGTACGCCCCAGAGGGCCGCCACTTCGGCGCGGTGGTCGGGGTTGGCCAGGTCGCGGTGGGCGGAGAGCAGGTTGGCCAACCCACCCACTTCTCGACCGCCCATGGCATTGGGCTGGCCCGTCAAGCTGAAGGGGCCTGCGCCCGGTTTGCCGATCTGGCCGGTGGCCAGGTGCAGGTTGATGAGGGCGGTGTTTTTAGCGGTGCCCGCGCTGGACTGGTTCAGCCCCATGCAATACAGGCTGAGGGTGGCGCTGGACTGCGCAAACAGGCGCGTGGCCTCCATCAGCTCAGCCTTGCGGATGCCGCAGACGGCGGCTACCGCGTCAGGCGTGCAGTCGCGCACCAGCGCCTTGAGCGCGTCAAAGCCCTCGGTGTGGGCGGCCATATAGGCCGCGTCCGTCCAGCCTTCCCACAGCATGAGGTGCAGCATGCCGTTGAACAGCATCACATCGGTGCCGGGCTGGATTTGCAGGAACAGGTCCGCGGCCTCGGCCGTGTCGGTGCGGCGCACATCCACCACCACGATTTTCAGCTCGGGGTTGGCGGCCTTGGCGTCTTCGATACGGCGGAACAGGATGGGGTGGGCATAGGCCGCGTTCGAGCCGGCGATGAACAGCGTGCTCGCGAGCCCCAAGTCTTCGTAGCTGGCAGGCGGGGAGTCGGCGCCCAGCGTTTTTTTGTAGCCAGCCACCGCGCTGCTCATGCACAGGCGGGAGTTGGTGTCGATGTTGTTGGTGCCTATCAGGCCCTTGGCCAGCTTGTTGAAGACGTAGTAGTCCTCGGTGAGCAGCTGGCCGCTCACGTAAAAGCCCACGGCGTCCGGCCCGTGGTCGCGGATCACTTGGGCAAACTTCGTGGTGGCGGTGTGCAGGGCGCTGTCCCATGTCACCGGCTCCGGCGCGGCACCGCGTTGCAAACGCTGCAGAGGCTGCAGCAGGCGGGTTTGCAGGGTGACGTCGGCGGTGGCGGTCAGGTGCAGGGTGCTGCCCTTGGAGCACAGCCGCCCGAAGTTGGCCGGATGCTGTGGATCGCCCTTGACGCCGGTGATCTGGTTCCCCGTGCTTTGGATGATGACGCCACAGCCCACACCGCAGTAGGGGCAGGTGGAACGGGTTTCTTTCACTTGCATGTGCCCCTACGGAGGTGTTTTCTATGGCTCGCAAAGCGATCCGCTGCGACAGCAGCGAGATCGCAGAAGGGGCAGGTGGAGCGGGTTTCTTTGACCATGGCTATGTGCGCGTCAAGCCGCCGCGCCGGGCCGCCCCAAGCAAGGCTGCGCCCCCTCGGGGGGCAGCGACCCGCGCAGCGGTGGAGCGTGGGGGCGCTTTTTCGGCCCGGCGATGGGACGCACCAGATCGGTGGCGTGACCTTGGAGTTCGGCGACATCCAGGTACACCACGCCATCCTCCAGCTTGACGCTGAATTTGGGGGTGCAGCCTTCATCGGGCGCGCTGGCTTGGCCATCGCACAGGCCTATGGTCCAGTTGTGCAGGGGGCAGGCCACGCTGGTGCCGAACACAATGCCTTGCGACAGCGGGCCGCCCTTGTGCGGGCAGCGGTCCAGCAGGGCAAACACCTCGTCCCGGCTATTGCGGAAAACGGCCACATCCAGCCCAGTGGCACGCTCCACGCGGCGGGAGCCCAGCACGGGGATGTCTTCAAGGGTGCAGATGCGGGTCCATTCGGTCATGTCGGTCTTCCGGTTTGCTATGGTTTCAGTAGCTGCTCGCGCATATCCAATGGGCGCTGCAGGATGAATTTGTATGTCATCAAGCCTTGACGGCAGCGTACAGACCGGTCACCCGGTCCATCACACTGAGCAGGTTCTCGCTGGCCAGAAACACGTCGGCCATGGGGCGGGGGCGTTGGGCGCCTTCCTGCAGGTTGTTCAGGGCGCTGTCAAAAAACACCCATTGCGCATCGGCCAGTGCCAGCTCGTTTTTGATGCGCTCGGTGGCTTCCGGTGCATTCTTCAGCAACACCATGGCCGCGGTGAATTCACCTCGCGCTTTGTTGATTTCCAGGCCGGCGGTAGCGGCATCTACCGGTAAGGTGGTGGCCAGGTAGTACTTGGCCATACGCTGGCTCAGCATGCGCTGACGTCCTGCAATGTTCACCAGTTTGCCGACCGGCTTGGCCAGCGCGGCTTCGCACTGTTGGGTGCCCTGGTGGGCCAGTGCGAGCACCTTGGCATCCTGCTGCAACAGGGCTGCTGCGGCCTCGCGGGAGGGAGCTTTGCCGACCAACAGGGTTTTGTAGTCGCTCCAGGCGCTTTCCAGCTTGGTGTACGTGGCCAGCACCTCGGGGTTGGGTGCAAAGGCCTTGAGCTCCACTAACTGCCGGTCAAAGAGGGCAATGGACTTGTCCAGCACCATCTGGGCGCTGGTTTTCTCCACACTCAGCAGCAAGGCCAGCCAGGCCTTGCCCATGCGCTGGCTGAGCATGCGCTGGCGACCGGCTTTGTTGATGGCATCGCTCAGGTCTACGACTTGTGCGTGTGCAGCGGGCAGGGTCAGTGCCAAGGCACCTGCAGCAGCGACGGTGATCAGATTTCGGCGTTGCATGTCGGTTCCTCCCATGATCAGGCCACGGCCACCGGTGCGAACTGGCGGGTGTCCACTTGCGCGTCCTGGAAGTCGAACCACGGGTCGGGCTCACCGTCCAAAGCAAACAGCAGCTCTTCGTTCAGGGCTTTGCGACCTTCGGCGTCTTCGAGGATGCGCTTCTTCACATAGTCCAGGCTCACACGGCTCACAAAGTGCACTGTGCGCTCCAGGTACCAACCCTCTTTGCGGTAGAGCTGCATGAAGGCGCCGGTGTACTCCAACACTTCTTCTGCGGTTTTGAGCTTCACAAAGAAGTGCGCCACTTCGGTTTTGATGCCGCCGTTGCCGGCGATGTACATCTCCCAGCCGCTGTCCACACCGATGATGCCCACGTCCTTGATGCCGGCCTCGGCGCAGTTGCGCGGGCAGCCGGACACGGCGTATTTCACCTTGTGCGGGGCATACATGCGCCAATGGGCGCGCTCGAGGTCCTTGCCCATCTGGGTGCTGTCCTGGGTGCCCATGCGGCACCACTCTGACCCGACGCAGGTTTTCACCGTGCGCAAGGCCTTGGCGTAGGCGTGGCCGCTGGGCATGCCTATGTCTTTCCATACGGCTTGCAAGTCTTCTTTCTTCACACCCAGCAGGTCGATACGTTGGCCGCCAGTGACTTTGACGGTGGGGATCTTGAACTTGTCCACTGCATCCGCAATGCGGCGCAGCTCGTCGGCGGTGGTCTCGCCGCCCCACATGCGCGGGATGACGGAGTAGGTGCCGTCTTTCTGAATATTGGCGTGGCTGCGCTCGTTGATGAAGCGGCTTTGCGGGTCGTCCTTGGCCTCTTTGGGCCAGCTGGAGATCAGGTAGTAGTTCAAGGCCGGGCGGCAGCTGGAGCAGCCGTTGGGGGTCTTCCAGCCCATGCCTTTTTGTACGGCGGCAATCGTGAGGTATTTCTCTTGGAAGATGGCGTCGCGCACCTCTTGGTGGCTGTGGTCGGTGCATCCGCACATGGCCTTTTTCTTCGGCGTGGCGGAGTAGTCGCCACCGGCGGTGAACATGATGATCTGCTCCACCAAGCCGGTGCAAGAGCCACAGGACGCGCTTGCCTTGGTGTGCTTTTTCACCTCATCCAGGGTGAACAGGCCTTTCTCCTTGATGGCCTTGCAGATGGTGCCCTTGGTGACGCCGTTGCAGCCGCAGACCTCGTCGCTGTCGGCCATGGCTGCCGCTTTGTTCTGGCCCTGGTGACCCACGTCCCCGATGTTCGCGCCACCCTCGCCGAACATCAGCTTGTCGCGGATGTCAGCCACGTTGCGGCCTTCGCGCAGCAGCTTGAAGTACCAGCTGCCGTCCACGGTGTCGCCGTACATGCAGGCGCCTACCAGCTTGTCGTCCTGGATGACCAGCTTTTTGTACACGCCGCCGAAGGGGTCGCTCATCACGATCTCTTCAAACCCTTCGCCACCGGTGAAGTTGCCGGCAGAGAACAGGTCGATGCCGGTGACCTTGAGTTTGGTGGAGGTGAGCGAGCCCTGGTAGCGGCCGATGCCGTACTCGGCCAGGTGGTTGGCCGCCACTTTGGCCTGCTCAAACAGGGGCGCGACCAAGCCATAGGCAATGCCACGGTGGGCTGCGCATTCACCCACGCTGTAGATGCGGGCGTCAGTCACGGTTTGCATGGTGTCGGTCACCACAATGCCGCGGTCCACATGCAAGCGCATGCTTTGCGCCAGCTCGGTGTTGGGGCGAATGCCCACTGCCATGACGACGAGATCGGCAGGCACTTCAGTACCGTCTTTGAACTTGATGCTCTTGACGCGTCCGTCTTCACCGCCCACCAGCTCCTGCGTTTGCGCCCCCATCAGGAACTTCAGACCGCGCTCTTCCAAGGACTTTTGCAGCAAACCACCGGCCACGGTGTCAAGCTGGCGCTCCATCAGGGTTGGCATCACGTGCACCACAGAGACCTGCATGCCGCGCAGCATCAGGCCGTTGGCGGCTTCCAGACCCAGCAGGCCGCCGCCAATGACGACAGCGTGCTTGAATTTGGTGGCCGCCTCGATCATGGCGTTGGTGTCGGCAATGTCGCGATAGGCGATTACACCTTGCAGGTCCTTGCCGGGAACCGGCAGGATGAAAGGGTTGGAGCCGGTGCAGATCAGCAAGCGGTCGTACTCGGCCTCGGTGCCGTCGGACGCCTTCACCACACGTTTGACGCGGTCTACCTCGGTCACTTTTTTGCCGGCGTAGAGCGCGATGTGGTTCTCTGCGTACCACTCAAACGAGTTGAGCACGATCTCGTCCAAGGTCTGCTCACCGGCCAACACGGGGCTCAGCAAAATGCGGTTGTAGTTGGGGTGCGGCTCGGCACCGAAGACCGTGATGTCATACAGGTCCGGTGCGACCTTGAGTAGCTCTTCAATGGTCCGCACACCGGCCATGCCGTTGCCGATCATGACCAGCTTTTGTTTTTGCTTGACTCTCATGTCCATGGTGCTCTCCAAACTGCGGCGACAGGAAACGGGCGTTTCAGGAAACCTTCACGGTCCG